>NZ_CP120983.1:1547333-1856799 GCF_030719215.1 Streptomyces sp. Alt3
GGCAGCTCCTGAGGCGTGCCATGTCCGCCCTCGTGCGGAATCAGCATGCATACGGATTCAGCCATCGATGACCTTCCGTGACCGGGATTCGTCCATATCGTGAACACGATGTGGCGCTTCACCGCAGGTTTCGCATAGAACTCGGCCATGCTCTGGGTCGTGCTTCTTCTCGTCGCGTGGGGCGCGGCCGCCGTGTCGTGCATCCGTCTGTGTCTCGTCACCGCGGGTGCCGCACACCGGCCGCAGGGTGCCGAACGGGCGCCCGTCTCCCCCGAACTCAGCCTCTACGAGACGGCGTTCCTGGCCGGCGGCCCCCAGCGGGTGGCCGATCTGGCACTGGTCTCCATGCATCTGCGGCGCCGGCTGCTGCTCGCGCACACGGGATGGGCCACGGTCGTCGACCCGGAGGGCCGGGACGAGGTCGAACGCACCGTGATCCGCGCGATCGGCCCGGACGGCCAGTCCCGGATAGCCCCGATACGGGCCGCCGCCGCGGCGGCGGACGCCGTGCGCGGCCTCGCCGACCGCCTCGTCGCCTCCGGGCTCGCCGTGCCCCACGGCACCCGGACGGGTCTGGAGTCGGCGGTGCGGGCCGTGCGGGGCGCCGCCGTACTCGTCGTGGTCCTGGCGGCCGTCTCCATGCTGATGCCGGGTCAGGAGACGGGCTATGCGGGGCCGGTGGCCGCCTGGTTCGGTCTGCCGCTGGTGCTGACGCTGGGCTGCCTGGCCATCGCACGGGTGGAGAACCACCCGTACAGCCCGTGGGCCTCCCCGTCGGGGCAGCGCTGGCTGGACTCGCTGCCCGCACCGGTGCGCGGCGCGGACCGCGACCTGCTGGCGGCCGTGGCGGTACGGGGCGTGGGAGCCCTGGAGGACCCGGCCCTGAGGGCGGCCCTGCTGAGCGGGGCGCGTCCGGCAGGCTGACCCGCCGGAACGCACCCGTACGGCGTCAGGGCCGCCCCCGGCGGGGGCGGCCCTGACGCCGTACCTATCGAGTTGTTCGGCCCGGGACACATCGGCCGGACTCGGCGAGGAGCGGCGGTCCGCAGGGAGGAATGGCTGACTCCCCTGCGGGCCGCGACGGTTCGCCGGCCGTCGGCCGATGTGTACCCGGCACCGGACCCGGTGTCGCTGGAACGACGGGCGGCGTCACACGCGCTGTTGCCCGCCAACTGATCTTCCGGGTCGGGATGACCGGAAACGCTGGCTATGCGAGTCCGGCCACCAAGTCTGCGACGGACTTCCTGCGTCCGGTGTAGAACGGGACCTCTTCACGGACGTGCAACCGTGCCTCGGAGGCCCGCAGGTGGCGCATGAGGTCGACGATGCGGTACAGCTCGTCGGCCTCGAAGGCGAGGACCCACTCGTAGTCACCCAGCGAGAAGGAGGCCACGGTGTTGGCCCGCACGTCAGGATAGCCGCGGGCCATCTTGCCGTGGTCCGCGAGCATACGGCGGCGGTCCTCGTCGGGCAGCAGGTACCAGTCGTAGCTGCGCACGAAGGGGTACACGCTGATGTAGTCGCGCGGGGTCTCGTCGGCCAGGAAGGCCGGGACGTGCGACTTGTTGAACTCGGCGGGGCGGTGCAGCGCCATGTTCGACCAGACCGGCTCGAGTGCGCGGCCCAGCTTCGTGCGCCGGAAGAGGTTGTACGCCTCCTGGAGCTCGTCCGAGGTCTCCGCGTGCCACCAGATCATCAGGTCGGCGTCGGCCCGGAGGCCGGACACGTCGTAGGTGCCTCGGACCGTGACGTCCTTGGCGGCGAGCTGGTCGAACAGCTCCTGGACCTCGTCGGCGTAACCCGCGCGGTCGACCGGAAGGACGTCCTTCAGCCTGAAGACGGACCACAGGGTGTAGCGGATGACCTCGTTGAGGTCCTTGGCCTTCTTGCCTGCGTTCGGAAGCTTTTCTGGCGCACTCATACGGCTATTGTCCCGCCTCGCTCCCCGTGCCCCGAACCCGGGTCGGGGTGTTGTCGATCTCCCCCGTCGCCGGGGCCGTCAGGTCCTGGACGATCTCGTCCGCCGCGCGGTGCGCGCTCGCCACGCAGGCCGGGATCCCGACGCCGTCGTACACCGCTCCGCACACCCGCAGACCGGGCAGCTTCGCCACCTCGTCCCGGATCCGGGAGACCCGGCCGAGGTGCCCCACGGGGTACTGCGGAAGCCCTCCGATCCACCGGGTGACCTCGGTGTCCACGGGCCGGGCCGTCAGCCCGGTCGCAGTGGCGAGGTCGCCCAGGGACGCGGCGACCAGCTCGGAGTCCTCGCGGTGCAGGTGCTCCTCCTCGCCGTAGCGGCCCACGGAGGTGCGCAGCACGAAGAGGTCGGGGGCCGCGTCGGCGACCCACTGCCACTTGTTGCTGGAGAAGGTGGCGGCCTTGATGGTGCGCCCGTCGACGGGCGGCACGAGGAAGCCCGAACGGCCGTGGAGCGCCTCGGTGTGCGCGATGTCGGAACGCCGGAAGGCCATGGTCACCAGGGCCATCGAGGCGTACTCGACGGCGGCGAGCTCGACGGATGCGGCCGGGCACTCGGCGGCGAGCAGGGTGGACGCGGACCAGGCGGGGGTGGCCAGGACGACCGCGTCGGCCGCGATCACCCGGCTGTCGGTGCGCACGTCCCATCCCTGGCCCGTCCGGGTCAGACCGAGGACCGGGGTCTCGGCAAGGATCTCGCCGCCCGCGGCCCGCACGGCGTCGGCCACCGCGCCCGGCAGGGTGCCGACGCCCCCCTCGATGCCCTGGAAGACCGGCCCGGTCTGCTGCCGTGCGGCGGCCCTCTCCTGGATGCGGAGCACACCGTCGAGGAGCGGGCCCCCCTCCTTGACGGCTTCGAAGAGCTGGGGGACGGCCGCGCGCATCGAGATCCGGTAGGCGTCCCCGGCGTAGACCCCGCCGAGCAGCGGTTCCACGAGCCGGTCGACGACCTCGCGGCCGAGCCGGTCCGCGACGTAACTGCCGACCGCCACGTCGTCGCCGACGGCGGTCGGGGTCAGGTCGCGCTCCTCGGCGATCCTGGCCAGGCCCTCGGGCGAGAGCACCCCGCCGAGCGCCGCCGGGTCGCCCGGCACACCCATCACATGGCCCTTGGGCATGGGGCGGAGCGCGTCGCGGGTCCACACCGACGCGGTGGCCGTGGCGGGCGGCCGGAGCCGGTCCCCGAGCCCGGCGGCGGTGGCGAGCGCGACCGCTTCGGGCCGGCGCGCGAGCATCGACTCCGCGCCCAGGTCGACGCGGGTGCCGGCGATCTCGCCGGTCATCAGCTTGCCGCCGAGCCGCGCGGTCGCCTCCAGGACGGTGACCCGGATACCGGAGGCCAACAGCCGGTGGGCGGCGGCGAGTCCGGCGATGCCACCGCCGATGACGACGGCATGGCCCGTGCGTGTGGTGTCTCGCTGAAGAGGACGCTGCATGGGTCCACTCTCTCAAACCCGTCCCGAGTCCCGAACGTGACCACTTCGAAACCGCCGGTGGGCAACCCGCGCACGGGTACGGCACGTCGAACCGGCACCATCGACAACATGCCCTGGGGGGACGCTCATGCCCGACGAACGCCACATCGACAGTCACCCACCCGCCCGGCCGTTCCGCCGCCTTCCACGCGCTCTGACAGCCGCGGGACTGCTCGGGGTGCTCATGGCCACCGGCGCGTGCGGGGCCTCCTCCGACAGCGGTGCCATGTCCGATTCCAAGGCGGCGGCGCCCCGGGCGGCCGGGGCCGGCGCGGAAGCGGCCGACAAGCCCTCGGACGGCGGGAAGTCCGCACCGGATCCGGGCTCCGCGGTCGCGGTCCACGTCATCCGGACGGCCACGCTGTACGTCGAGGTCAGGAGTGTGCCGAAGGCGGTCGCCGCGGCCCGCGGCGTCGCGGAGGGCGCGGGCGGACTGGTCTCCGAGGAGACCACGGAACGGGTCGACGACACCCACGACGTGTCCCACCTCGTCCTGCGCGTGCCCCAGGCCCGCTACGACGAGGTGCTGCGCGACCTCGCGGGCGCCGGGAAGCTGGTGTCCCGCACCTCGAACGCGAAGGACGTCACCGGGCAGGTCGTGGACGTCGAGAGCCGGATCGCCACGCAGCGGGCGAGCGTCGCACGGGTCCGCGACCTGATGGACAAGGCCGAGAAGCTCACCGACGTGGTGACGCTGGAGGGTGAACTCAGCAGTCGGCAGGCCGACCTGGAGTCGCTCCTGGCCCAGCAGGCGTCGCTGAAGGACCGCACCACACTGGCGACCGTCACGCTCGAGCTGAGCGAACCGGAGGCGGGCGCCGAGGACCCCGACGGGGACACAGGCTTCCTGGACGCGCTGGGCGGCGGCTGGGACGCGTTCGTGACGATGCTGCGGTGGATCATGGTGGCGATCGGCGCCACGGCTCCGTTCCTGGCCACCGCGGCCCTCCTGGTGCTCCTGTGGCGTCTGTTGCGCCGCCGCCTGCCGCGGCGCCGCACGGCGTCCCCGCAGGCCACGGGAACCACTGAGCCCCCACCCGCCCCGTAGGCGCCGTAGCGTGGGCCCCTGATCCTGCACACGGCGGCGAAGGGACCCGGCATGGCGGCGGAGCGACTGGTGGTCGTGGGAGGCGACGCGGCGGGCATGTCGGCCGCGTCGCAGGCCCGCAGGCTGAGGGGGCCGGAGGAGCTGAGCATCGTCGCCTTCGAGCGCGGCGACTTCACGTCGTACTCCGCCTGCGGCATCCCCTACTGGGTGAGCGGTGACGTCGAGGGGCCCGAGGCCCTCGTCGCCCGTACCCCCGAGGAGCACCGGTCCCGGTCCATCGATCTGCGCACCCGTACCGAGGTCACGGAGATCGACGTCGCCGGGCACCGTGTACGGGCGCTGGACCGCGACAGCGGCGAGACCTGGTGGACGGGCTACGACAAGCTGGTGATCGCCACCGGCGCCCGGCCGGTGCGCCCGGACCTTCCCGGTATCGACGCTCCGGGCGTCCACGGCGTACAGACCCTGGGCGACGGCCAGGCACTCCTGGATTCCCTCGACCGGGCTCCGGGACGCCGGGCGGTCGTCGTCGGCGCGGGCTACATCGGCGTCGAGATGGCGGAGGCGATGCTCAAGCGCGGCTTCGAGGTGACGGTGCTCAACCGTGGCGCGCAGCCGATGGCGACACTCGATCCGGACATGGGCCGGCTGGTCCACGAGGCGATGGACGGCCTGGGCATCACCACGGTCAACGGAGCCGCGGTCACCCGGATCGACACCGGCCCGGACGGCCGGGTCACGGCGGTCGCCACGGACGGGGGAACCTACCCGGCCGACGTCGTGGTGCTGGGCATCGGCGTCGAGCCGGAGACCGCCCTGGCCCGGGAGGCAGGTCTGCCGCTGGGGCCGCACGGCGGTCTCCTGACGGATCTGTCGATGCGGGTCACGGGGCACGACGACATCTGGGCGGGGGGTGACTGCGTCGAGGTCCTCGACCTCGTCGCCGGCCGCACCCGGCACATCGCGCTCGGCACCCACGCGAACAAGCACGGCCAGATCATCGGGGCCAACGTCGGGGGCGGCTACGGCACGTTCCCCGGAGTCGTCGGCACGGCTGTGAGCAAGGTCTGCGACCTGGAGATCGCCAGGACAGGGCTGCGCGAGAAGGACGCGAAGGCGGTCGGCCTGCGCTACGTCACGGCGACGATCGAGTCGACGGGCCGTGCGGGCTACTACCCGGGAGCCAAGCCGATGACGGTGAAGATGCTCGCGGAGTACCGCACGGGCCGGCTCCTGGGTGTGCAGATCGTCGGCCGGGAGGGCGCGGCGAAGCGCGTGGACGTCGCGGCGGTGGCACTCACCGCCGGAATGACCGTGGAGGCGATGACGGCGCTCGACCTCGGCTACGCCCCGCCGTTCTCCCCGGTCTGGGACCCGGTCCTGGTGGCCGCCCGCAAGGCCGTGTCGGCGGTGCGGGCGGCCGGCACCGACTAGTGGGCCGTCTGCTGGTGGACGTACTCCACCAGGCGCGTCAGGGCGTCCGGGTCGGTGGACGGCATGACGCCGTGTCCGAGGTTGAAGATGTGGCCCTCGAGACCGGCGGCGGCGTCGAGCACCTCGCGGGCCTTCGCCTCCACCGCCTCGGTCGGCGCGAACAGCACCGCCGGGTCGAGGTTGCCCTGGAGGGCCTTGCCGGGACCGACCCGGCGGGCGCCCTCGTCCATCGGGACACGCCAGTCGACGCCGACGACGTCCGCGCCGGCCTCGCCCATGGGACCGAGCAGCTCGCCGGTGCCGACGCCGAAGTGGATGCGCGGGACGCCGTAGGACGCGACGGCGTCGAAGACCTTCGCGGAGGCCGGCATCACGGAGCGTCGGTAGTCGGCCGGGGCGAGGGCGCCGACCCAGGAGTCGAAGAGCTGGACGGCGGAGGCGCCGGCCTCGATCTGGACCTTCAGGAAGGCGCCGGTGATCTCCGCGAGCCGGTCGAGCAGGTCGGCCCATAGCTCCGGGTCGCCGTACATCATGGCCTTGGTGCGCTCGTGGTTGCGGGACGGGCCGCCCTCCACGAGATAGCTCGCCAGGGTGAACGGCGCACCGGCGAAGCCGATCAGCGGCGTGGCGCCGAGCTCAGCGGTGAGCATCCCGATGGCGGCGGTGACGTACGGGACGTCCTCGGGCGTGAGGTCGCGCAGCCGGGCCAGGTCGGCGCGGGTGCGGATCGGCTCGGCGATCACCGGGCCGATGCCGGGCTTGATGTCGAGGTCGATGCCGATGGCCTTGAGGGGGACGACGATGTCGCTGAAGTAGATCGCCGCGTCGACCTTGTGCCGGCGCACGGGCTGCAGCGTGATCTCGGTGACCAGCTCCGGCATCATGCAGGAGTCGAGCATCGCGATGCCTTCGCGGACCTTCAGGTACTCGGGCAGCGAGCGCCCCGCCTGACGCATGAACCAGACCGGGGTGTGCGGCACCGGCTCACGGCGGCAGGCCTTGAGGAAGGCCGACCCATGGGTGGCGGGGTTCGTCCGCAGGCCCGAGGACGGGCCCTCCCCTGATCGGACGGAGCTGAGCTCTTGGGGAAGGTCGTTGGCACTCACGCACAGAATCTTCGCACGGAGCGGCAACGAGCCGGACGCCGCATGGGTGTCCCTCCCTGCACGGCGCTCCGGTTCCGCCTACTCTTCCCCGCATGGCTCCGGCTCAGGGACAATTTTTCGATCATTCCGATGGCACCGACAGCGAGGAGGGTGCGGACGGCGACGGCGTCCCACCAGCGTTCCGGTCGGCGGTCGACGCGCTGCGTTCCGCCCGGCTGCGCCCCGAACTGGAGGTCGAGCCCACACGGCCGCCGAAGCGGCTCGCCCCGCACGCGTACGCCGTGGAGGCCGCCGTGGTGGACGGGGAGGACGACCTCGCCGACGGCCGCCTGGTCCTCCTGCACGACCCGGCCGGACACGATGCCTGGCAGGGCACGTTCCGCCTGGTGACGCTCGTGCGGGCCGAACTGGAACCGGAGATGGCAGCCGACCCGTTGCTGCCGGAGGTGTGCTGGTCCTGGCTCACGGGGGCACTGGACGCCCGGGGGCTCTCGTACGGGGAGGCGGGCGGGACGGTGACGCGCGCCGGCTCGTACTACTTCGGCGCGTTGTCCGAGCGGCGTCCGGCGACGCAGATCGAGATCCGGGCCTCGTGGACGCCGCGCGAGGGGCGCGGAGGGGTGCCGGACATGGGCGCGCATCTGGTCGCCTGGGGCGATCTGCTCTGCCAGCTGGCGGGGCTGCCGCCGTCGGGCACGGCCGACGCGGCGGTGGTGACGCTGCCGCAGCGGCGTGGCCCCCAGGTCTCATAACACTGCGTCACCTTCGGAGAGAGCCGGTCGCACAGCGACCGGCTCTCTTTTCGTACAATCGATCGCCCGTCCTATTTGCCCGAATTGTTACTCACTAAATCGTGATCTTCCCCTAAAGGAGGACCCATCTGCTGCCGAAGAGGTCAATGACCCTTCAAGCATGGTTCGCCCCGGCTTCATCCCCGAGCCGGCCCGTCCCGCCACTCCCCAGGAGGCCTGGTGTCCGTTCTCCTCGAGCAGCCCGCAAGCCTGGTCGCCTACCGCCCGAACAAGCCGACGGCCATGGTCGTCGTGGCCGACCCACGCGTCCGTTCCACCGTCACCCGCCATCTGTGGGCCCTCGGAGTTCGTGACGTCATCGAGGCGTCGTCCATCGCGGAGGCCCGCCCCCGCGTCGGCAACCCGCGCGACATCTGCGTTGCCGACGTCCACCTGCCCGACGGTTCCGGGCTGACCCTGCTGTCCGAGACCCGAGCCGCCGGCTGGCCGAACGGCCTCGCCCTCTCCGCCGCCGATGACATCGGCGCGGTGCGCAACGCCCTCGCGGGCGGCGTGAAGGGCTACGTCGTCACCGGTACCCGTACCAACATCGGCCACCCGACCCGTCCCGGCATGGCCCCGATCGGGGCCAACGCCGCCCGAATGCACCGCAGGCCCCCCGGTTCACCGAGCCACCCGGGCGGCTACCGCGAGCTGTCCGGCCGTGAGGTGGAGGTGCTCCGCCTGGTCGCCGAAGGCCAGTCCAACAAGGCCATCGGCGTCTCGATGGGCCTCTCCGCCCTCACGGTCAAGAGCCACCTCGCCCGCATCGCCCGCAAGCTCGGCACCGGGGACCGCGCCGGAATGGTCGCCGTCGCCCTGCGTACGGGCATCATCCACTGACCCGCATCCCACCAGTACCTGCAGAGATGCACATCCGGCCGGTTTACGTGCATGGTCGCCCGTCGACGGAACGTTCCGTCGACGGGCGACGCGTGTACACAGATACCCTTGGCATGTGACCGACGCCCAAGAGACCGCAGCAGACACATCACTGCGAACCACCGGGGGCGCTCCCCCGGACGACGTCGCCCCGGCGCCGATCCCCTTGCTCGAGCCGCGCGAGGGAATCCCCCCGGTGGTGGCGACCGACGACGCGCTGGCCCGGGTGGTCGCGGATTTCGCCGCCGGCACCGGCCCCGTCGCCGTCGACGCGGAGCGCGCCTCCGGCTACCGCTACGGGCAGCGCGCCTATCTGGTGCAGCTGCGCCGTGAGGGCGCGGGGAGCGCGCTGATCGACCCGGTCGGCTGCCCCGACCTGTCCGCGCTCGGCGAGGCCCTCAACGGCAGTGAGTGGATCCTGCACGCGGCCACCCAGGACCTTCCCTGCCTACGCGACATAGGCATGACCCCGACCTCCCTCTTCGACACGGAGCTCGCCGGACGGCTGGCGGGATTCCCGCGCGTCGGACTGGGCGCCATAGTCGAGAACGTCCTCGGCTACGCCCTGGAGAAGGGGCACTCGGCGGTCGACTGGTCCACCCGCCCTCTGCCCGATCCCTGGCTGCGCTACGCCGCGCTCGACGTCGAGCTGCTGGTGGACCTGCGCGACGCCCTGGAGGAGGAGCTGGACCGGCAGGGCAAGCTGGGCTGGGCCCTGGAGGAGTTCGCCGCGATCGCCTCGGCACCGCCCGCTCCCCCGCGCAAGGACCCATGGCGCCGGACCTCCGGCATGCACAAGGTGCGCCGCCGCCGCCAGATCGCGGTTGTACGGGAGCTGTGGACCGCCCGCGACCAGGTGGCGCAGCGCCGTGACATCTCGCCCGGCAAGGTGCTCGGCGACGCCGCGATCATCGAGGCCGCCCTGGCGCTCCCGGCGAACGTGCAGGCCCTCACCGCGCTGCCGGGCTTCGGGCACCGCATGGGGCGCCGCCAGCTGGAGCAGTGGCAGGCGGCCGTGGACCGGGCCAGGCAGCTGCCCGAGTCCGAGCTGCCGCAGCCCGGTCAGCAGCCGGCCCGCCCCCGCCCCGTTCCTGGGCCGACAAGGACCCGGCCGCCGCGGCCCGGCTGTCGGCAGCCCGTACCGCGGTTTCGGAGCTCGCCGAGCGGCTGCACATGCCGCAGGAGAACCTGATCACCCCGGACACCGTGCGCCGGGTCTGCTGGGAGCCGCCCAAGGCCCTGACCCCGGACTCGGTCGAGACCGCCCTGGCCGGACACGGCGCGCGCCACTGGCAGATCGAACAGGTCGGCCCCCTGCTGCTGCGCGCCCTGGACACCGGCGCCTGACGCCTTCGGACGCATGTACGCCCCCTCGCCGGGTCCGGCGGAGGGGCGTACGCGTGTCGGGACCGCGCCGTCGGCCACCTCATCGACGAGGATCGAATTCACGCCAGTTACCCGGCCATGCCGGGCCATCGGCGGCGCCCCCGCGCGTGTGACGTTCGCCGCTCCGGCGACGGGGGGTGGGCAGTCTGGTTACCCGCAAGTAGCATGAGGGGCGTGGCGCGCCGATGCGTGCGCCCGCAGCAGTGCCATCCCGCACCCTGGAGGAGAGCCACCGTGCCTCGTACCATCCGGGACGTCGTCTTCGTCGACGGCGTCCGCACCCCGTTCGGCAAAGCGGGCCCGAAGGGCATCTACCACGAGACCCGCGCCGACGATCTCGTCGTGAAGGCCATCCGGGAGCTGCTGCGCCGCAACCCGGACCTCGACCCCGCGAAGATCGACGAGGTCGCCATCGCCGCGACCACCCAGATCGGTGACCAGGGCCTCACCCTCGGGCGTACCGCCGGGATCCTGGCCGGTCTGCCGCAGTCGGTCCCCGGTTACTCCATCGACCGCATGTGCGCGGGCGCCCTGACCGCCGTCACCTCGACGGCCGGTTCCATCGCCTTCGGCGCGTACGACGTCGTCATCGCCGGCGGTGTCGAGCACATGGGCCGCCACCCGATGGGCGAGAGCGTGGACCCCAACCCGCGCCTCGTGTCGGAGAAGCTGGTCGACGAGTCCGCCCTCTTCATGGGCATGACCGCGGAGAACCTGCACGACAGGTACCCCTCGATCACCAAGCAGCGCGCCGACGAGTACGCGGTCCGTTCGCAGGAGAAGGCCGCCAAGGCGTACGCCAACGGCAAGATCCAGCAGGACCTGGTGCCGGTCTCCGTGCGCCGCACCAACGCGGAGGCGGGCGAGACGGGCTGGGGCCTGGTCACCGCCGACGAGCCGATGCGCCCGGGCACCACGCTTGAGTCCCTGGCGGGCCTGAAGACCCCGTTCCGCGCCCACGGCCGCGTGACGGCCGGTAACGCCGCAGGGCTCAACGACGGCGCCACCGCCTCGCTGCTCGCGTCCGAGGAGACCGCCCGCGAGCTGGGCCTCCCGGTCAAGATGCGCCTCGTGTCGTACGCCTTCGCGGGCGTCGAGCCCGAGGTCATGGGCTACGGC
Source organism: Streptomyces sp. Alt3 (assembly GCF_030719215.1). Taxonomy (NCBI): domain Bacteria; kingdom Bacillati; phylum Actinomycetota; class Actinomycetes; order Kitasatosporales; family Streptomycetaceae; genus Streptomyces; species Streptomyces glycanivorans. Next base: position 1,558,552 of record NZ_CP120983.1, read on the forward strand.
CCGATCCCGGCGACGGAGAAGGCCCTGGCCAAGGCCGGTCTCTCCATCGACGACATCGGTCTCTTCGAGATCAACGAGGCCTTCGCCGTGCAGGTGCTGGCCTTCCTGGAGCACTACGGCATCGCCGACGACGACCAGCGCGTCAACCAGTACGGCGGCGCCATCGCCTACGGCCACCCGCTCGCCTCCTCCGGCGTCCGCCTGATGACTCAGCTGGCCCGCCAGTTCGAGGAGCAGCCGGAGGTCCGCTACGGCCTGACGACCATGTGCGTCGGCTTCGGCATGGGCGCGACGGTCGTCTGGGAGAACCCGAACTTCGAGAACGCAGCCGGAGGCAGCAAGTGAGCTCCACCACCGAGCTTCTGAAGGGTGCGGCCGAGCTGTTCCCCGGCGAGGTCGTCACCCAGGCGCACGTACGCCACCTCGACCTTCCCGGCGGTGCGGGGCGCTTCGCGCTCATCACGCTGGACAACGGCTTCGACCACACCAAGCCGACCACCATCGGCCCGCAGTCGCTGGCGAATCTGGACGCCGCCGTCGACCAGGTCGAGAAGGAGGCGGCCGAGGGCACGATCGTCGGTGTCGGTGTGACCGGCAAGCCGTTCATCTTCGCGGTCGGCGCGGACCTCAAGGGCGTCGAGCTCCTCAAGGAGCACCAGGACGCGCTGGCCATCGGCAAGGGCGGCCACGACGTCTTCCGCCGCCTCTCCGGCCTCGCGGTCCCGACGTTCGCCTACTACAACGGCGCGGCGATGGGCGGTGGCGTCGAGATCGGGCTGCACTGCTCGTACCGCACCGTCTCCAGCGCGCTGCCCGCGTTCTCGCTGCCCGAGGTCTTCCTCGGCCTGGTCCCCGGCTGGGGCGGCTGCGCGCTGCTCCCGAACCTGATCGGCGCCGACCGCGCCGTGTCGGTGATCATCGAGAACTCGCTGAACCAGAACCGCCAGCTCAAGGGCAAGCAGGTCTTCGAGCTCGGGATCGCCGACGCGATCTTCGAGGGCGCGGACTTCCTGGAGCAGTCGCTGATCTGGACCGCGTCCGTCCTCAAGGGCGAGATCGCGGTGGAGCGTCCCGAGGTCGACCGCGGTGACGCCTGGGACCAGGCGGTCGCGCGCGGCAAGGCGATCGCCGACTCCAAGGTGCACGGCGCGGCCCCGGCCGCGTACCGCGCGCTGGAGATCATCGCCGCGGCGAAGTCCGGTGACCTGGGCGCCGGCTTCGACGCCGAGGACCAGGCCCTCGCGGACCTGATCATGGGCGGCGAGCTGCGCTCCGGGATCTACTCCTTCAACCTGGTCCAGAAGCGCGCCAAGCGCCCGGCCGGTGCTCCGGACAAGGCCCTGGCCCGCCCGGTGACCAAGGTCGGCGTGGTGGGCGCGGGCCTGATGGCCAGCCAGCTCGCGCTGCTCTTCCTGCGCCGCCTCGAGGTGCCGGTCGTCCTCACGGACATCGACCAGGAGCGTGTCGACAAGGGTGTGGGCTACGTCCACGCCGAGATCGAGAAGCTGCTCGGCAAGGGCCGCGTCAACCAGGACAAGGCCAATCGCCTCAAGGCCCTGGTCTCCGGTGTGCTGGACAAGGCGGAGGGCTTCTCCGACGCCGACTTCATCATCGAGGCCGTCTTCGAGGAGATCGGCGTCAAGCAGAAGGTGTTCGCGGAGGTCGAGGCGGTCGCCCCGGCACACGCGATCCTCGCCACGAACACCTCGTCCCTCTCGGTCACCGAGATGGCGTCGAAGCTGAAGAACCCCGAGCGGGTCGTCGGCTTCCACTTCTTCAACCCGGTCGCGATCCTCCCGCTCCTGGAGATCGTCCGCGGCGAGCAGACCGACGACGCCTCGCTGGCCACGGCCTTCGGCGTCGCCCGCAAGCTGAAGAAGACCGCGGTGCTGGTGAAGGACGCCCCGGCGTTCGTCGTCAACCGCATCCTCACCCGCTTCATGGGCGAGATCCAGAACATCATCGACGAGGGCACCCCGGTCGAGACGGCGGAGAAGGCCATCGAGCCCCTCGGCCTGCCGATGTCCCCGCTGGTGCTGCTGGAGCTCGTCGGCCCGGCCATCGGCCTGCACGTCTCCGAGACCCTGAACCGCGCGTTCCCGGACCGCTTCACGGTCTCCGGGAACCTCGCGGCGGTCGTCAAGGCCGGCAAGCGCGGCTTCTACGTCTACGACTCCGGCGCGCCGGTCCTGGACCCCGAGGTCGCCGCGCTCCTCGAGCAGGGCGACACCGTCCTGACCGAGGAGCAGGTCCGTGACCGCGTCCTGGACGCGGTGGCGCAGGAGATCGGCCTGATGCTGGCCGAGGGCGTCGTCGCCGAGCCCCAGGACATCGACCTGTGCCTGATCACCGGCGCGGGCTGGCCCTTCCACCTGGGCGGCATCACGCCGTACCTGGACCGCGAGGGCGTCTCCGAGCGCGTCAACGGGAAGCGGTTCCTGGAGCCGGGCGTGGCCAGCGTTCCCGCGTAGCACGCAGAGCAGTACCCCGCGTGAAGCGGTGAAGGGCACGACCCGGTCACGGGTCGTGCCCTTCGCACTGCCCCTGGAACACCGCAGTCGACAGGCTCGTGTCAGGATGTCGCATCTCACCCCCAGACATGGACGGCCCTCCCCGTTCCGGGAGAATCGGCGGTCACGGACGGTCATGGCGATCAGCAACAGGCCGTTGAGCCGGAGAACACTCCTGCTCGCGGGTGGCGGCACCGTCGTCACCGCCACCGCGACAGGCGTGTTCCTCGGCAGGCGTGAACAGCGGGCACCGTCTCCCCCGGGTGCTGTGGGACCGTTCGACATCGACGCCGCCGCGGAACTGCTGCGGCCCACTCCACTGCACGACATCACCGGACCGCAGTCGATCGCGTTCGACGAGCACGGCCGCCTGTACGCGCTCCAGGTCATGCAGGGTGGCATCCGGCTGCCGGACGAGGAGCGCACCTTGTCCGGGAAGGCGCGGCGACTGGCCGGAGACATGTGCGTCACGGCGTACACCCGCGGCGGATCGGCTGCGCGGCACATGTACCTGCGCGGATTCGGACACGGCATCTCGATGGGAATCGAGCCGTCCGGGGACGGCCCGATGCTCTGGGTGGAATGCGACGCCGACACCGGTACCGGGTACGGACGTGCCGTGGCCCGCGTCCCCTTCCGCCACGGCACGGTGCTGGACAGCACGTCACCCTCGGTACGCCACCACCGGCCCCTGCCCCGCAGCCACCGGATCCATCCGGCCGTGGACGTGGCCGGCAATCGCATCCTGCTGAGCCACCGGGCAGGACGGTCCCAGCGGTACGCGGTCTACGCCCTGGACGAGTTCCTCGCGGGCTCGTACCGACCACTGTTCGACCGCAGGAACAACGCCCTGCGCAGCGGCGAGACACTTCAGGGCTGCGCCGTGCACGGAGATCACGTCTACCAGCTCACGGGGACTCCCTACACGGACTCGGAGGGGGTCAATCCGCCGGAGGACGGCGGGAACACCTACGTGTCCGCCATCGACATGCGCAGCGGGAAAACCGTCGGGCGGCGCAAGGTCTCGGTAGCGCTCAGCCTGCCTTTCCGTGAGCCGGAAGGGCTCGCAGTCCGGCCGGGGACCCGGACCGAACTCTGTGTGGCGTTCTCGGTGAAGTCCGACGCCCGGCGGAAGGTCGCTGTCTACGCGTGTCCGGCCTGACCACGAAAGGCCGAGTCGGTGCGACCGTCACCCAGCGTGAAAGCTGGTGCGCATACGATCACACGAAGCGAGCAATTCATAACTCTTCGGCATCCGGTCGTCCAATGTTCGACTTTTCCCCTCTGAAAGTTCACTAAATCTTTCACAGCAATCTAAAGTTCCATCTGCTGCTTCACGAGCTCCTGACGCACCGTCCGCCCCTCAGCTGAATCCCGCGGCTCGGCCCCCCCACTGTGATGACGTGCGGCACTCCCCCGCTCCCGCCGGCACCGTCGCCGTGCGTTCGCACAAGATCACTGAAGGAGGGGCTGTCCCCCGATGGGCAAGCCACAGCGCCAAGCCGCGCTCGGTATTCTGATCACGGTTGCCCTGGTGGGCAGCTTCGTCGCCATGATGGCGGCGGTCGTGATGGTTTCCCTCCCCGTCTTCGCCTACGCCGCGGCAGTCAGCTACGGAGCGGACCTCCTCCTTCACACCGCCCAGTCCTCGACGCTGGACCGCCTCAGGGACTCGCGCTTCGGCCTCACCATCCGCTTCCTGATCCGGCAGTTCCTGCTGCTGGCCCTCTGCGGCGTCATGATCGACCTCGATTCGTTCGTCGTACAGATGACAGCGGTCGGACTCCTGCTCCTCTTCGTCATGCAGCTCGTCTACGGGGCTCTGCTCAAGCGGGTCCGGTCCGAACGCGCGGCACTGCCGTTCACCACCCGCGGGCTGGACCTGGAGGCCCTCGGCATCAGGCGTCTGCCGCACCCGTTCCTGACGAACAAGCACGTCCGCAAGATGCTGCACCTGGACGTACCGCTGGTCGCCGGGGCCATCGGCACGATCGCCACGGACGACTGGCGGTACGTGACCTTCGGTGGGATCGCGACGGTCTGGCTCGCCTTCGTCGCGGTGCTGGTCCTGCTGCCGGGCGCCAAGAACGCGCTGATCCTGCCCAGCCCCGACGAAGCCCTGGACGAGCTCAACTGGCAGCTCGGGCAGTACCGGCCGCAGGTCGCGCTGTACTTCACCTTCGCCGCGGTGTCCCGGGACTTCATGTACCAGGTGAACATGTGGCTGGAGTCGCTGGAGGCGCTGGACCTGCGCCCGATCATCGTCCTGCGCGAACGTGCGACCCTGCGCTACCTCGACGCCACCTCCGTACCGGTCATCTGCGTTCCCAAGGCCGAGAACCTGGCACGGGTCGAGATGCCGGAGCTGCGCGTCACCCTCTACCCGGGCAACGCCGGCAAGAACGTGCACATGCTGCAGCGCCACGAGGTCAAGCACGTCTTCATCGGCCACGGCGACAGCGACAAGCTCGCCAGCAGCAACCGGGTCAGCAAGGTCTTCGACGAGATCTGGGTCGCCGGCCGCGCCGGCCGTGACCGGTACGAGCGCATCAAGCACGCCGTCTCCGCCCACCAGATCGTCGAGGTCGGCCGTCCTCAGCTGATGCCCCTGCGCCGGTGGACCGGCTCGGTCAATCACGAGACGCCCACCGTCATCTACGCCCCCACCTGGGAGGGCTGGACCGACGACGCCTGCTACACCTCGGTCATCCCCGCCGGTGAGCACCTGATACGCATGCTGCTCTCGCACGAGCGCAAGCTTCGGATCATCTACAAGCCCCACCCGCTGACCGGTACCCGCTCTCCCGCAGCGGCGGCCGCGCACCGGCGCATCATCGCTCTCCTGCGAGAGGACAACGCCCGCCGGTTCGGCAGGAAGGTCACGGACTCGAAGGTCGCTGCCCGCAGGCTGGCGCGCATCGACAAGCGGCTCACCGACCTCCAGGAGCGCGGGGTCCGGTCCAAGTACCCGGATCTGTCCGAGGACGAGCGGACTGCCCGGATCCGCAAGTTCCGCGATCAGGCCGGCGCGCTCTACTGGGACTCGCTGCCCGTCGACGCCCACCACGTGGTGACGGAGAGGGTGCCTTCCCTGTACGACTGCTTCAACCACTCGGACCTGCTCATCGGCGACATGTCGAGCGTGGTCTCCGACTTCGTGGCGACGAGGAAGCCGTACGCGATCTTCAACCTGGAAGGGCTGCCGGACGCGGAGTTCAGGAACGAGCAGCGGACCGCCTACGCCTCGTATCTGCTCGACCGCGAGTGCAACGGCCTGGAGGAAGCGCTCACGGCGATGTTCTCCCGTGACCAGGACGTCATGGCCCCGTACCGGGAACAGCTCAAGGAATACCTGCTCGGCCCGGACCACCCGCCGTCGACCGTGCGGTTCGCCGAGGCGGCGAACGACCTCTATCGCCGCGGGCTCGAGGACTTCCCGATCGAGTACCCGACGTTCGCGGAGGTCCCCGACCAGCCACGCCAGCCGGCGTGACCGTCTGCGCGCCTCCCGCACCGCCCTTTCGCCCTTCCTGAAGGAAGCAGGACGTCTTGACCTCCCGCACAACCCGCCGCCGTACCGTCGCCGTCGTCCTCGCCGGCGGTACAGGGCAGCGCATCGGACTGTCCATACCGAAGCAGCTTCTGAAGATCGCCGGGAAGCCGATCCTCGAGCACACTCTGCAGATCTTCGAGGCCGCTCCGGACGTGGACGACGTCCTGGTCCTGATGACGCCGGACCACGTGGCCGAGGCCCGCCGGATCGTGGCCCGAGCCGGATTCCGCAAGGTGTCCCACGTCATCGCGGGAGGTGCGACCCGGAGCGAGACCACCACGCTGGCCATCGAGGCGGCTGCCGCCCTTCCCGGCGGGGACGAGGACTGCAACCTGCTCTTCCACGACGCCGTACGTCCGCTGCTGTCCCAGCGGGTGATCACGGAGTGCGTCGAGGCGCTGAACCGCTACCGCGCCGTCGACGTGGCCATCCCTTCGGCCGACACGGTGATCGTGACGCGGACGCACGGTGACGACGGCGAGTTCATCACCGAGGTGCCGGACCGCGCCCGGCTCGGACGCGGGCAGACGCCCCAGGGGTTCCGGCTGTCCACCATCCGGCGCGCGTACGAACTGGCGGCGGCCGATCCGCTCTTCCGGGCCACCGACGACTGCTCGGTCGTCGTGAAGTACCTGCCCGATGTCCCCGTCCACGTGGTCACGGGCGACGAGTACAACATGAAGATCACTCAGCCGGTGGACGTCTTCATCGCCGACAAGCTGTTCCAGCTCGCTTCGACCACCGCCCCGGCGCACAGCGCCGAGAAGTTCTACCGGGACCGTCTGTCGGGCCGTACCATGCTCGTCTTCGGCGGCTCGTACGGGATCGGTGCGGACATCGCCAGGATCGCCGAGGAGTACGGAGCCCGGGTCCACGCGCTCGGACGTTCCACCACGGGCACCCATGTGGAGAACCCCGACCAGGTCGACGAGGCGTTCGCCCGCGCCTACGCGGAGACCGGGCGTGTCGACTACGTGGTCAACACGGCGGGCGTGCTGCGGATCGGGCGGCTCGACGCCACGGACAGCGCGACCGTCAAGGAGGCCATGGAGGTCAACTTCCTCGCGCCGGTGAACATCGCGCGCACGGCCTACAAGTACCTCGCGGAGAGCAGGGGGCAGCTGCTGCTCTTCACGTCCAGCAGCTACACACGTGGGCGCGCGGAGTACAGCCTGTACTCCTCCACGAAGGCGGCCATGGTGAATCTGACCCAGGCGCTCTCGGACGAGTGGGCCGAGGACGGGATCAGGGTCAACTGCGTGAATCCCGAGCGGACCGCCACGCCGATGCGGACGAAGGCCTTCGGCCAGGAGCCGGAGGGGTCGCTGCTCACTTCCGAGGAAGTCGCGCACAGCTCCCTGGACGTACTCCTCTCCGGCATGACCGGTCACGTGATCGACGTACGCCGCCAGGACCCGATGTCGCTCCCGGGGTCCGCCTTCGAGTCCGCCCTCTCGAAGGTTCTGACGCGCTCCGAGAACCAGACGCTGTGAGCCGCACTCAGCAGTGCCACTGATCCAGGAGACACCTTGAAGATCGCCTTTCTGATGTACAGCGCCTACGGGCAGGCGGGCACGTCGGTCGCGACGCAGACCCTTGCCAACTCCCTCGCCGCCCGGCAGCACGAGGTCGAGCTGGTCAGTGTGTTCCAGTACCACGACGCGCCGCCGCTCCGGTTCGCACCGAACATCCGACTCCACACCCTCGTGGACACACGGAACGGCTCCGCGGACCTTGAGAACCCGCAGCACTCCGTGGCGTCCGATCACTGCACCGGCTTCAAGGCGGATGACAGGAACCGCTACAGCCGGCTCATGGACGAACGTGCGGCCGCCTATCTGCAGGGGACCGACGCGGACGTCGTCATCGCCACCGCGCCGAACACCATCGCGCTGCTGACCTCACTGGGTACGGGGCAGTACACAACACTTGGCCAGGCACACACCCACTACCACCACCAGACCGCCTCCTCGCGGAAGATGCTGGACGCCGCCATCCCCCAGCTGGACGGCTTCGTGACGGTCACCGCGAAGGACGCCCAGACCCACCGGGACGCGTACGGCGCTGTAGGGACGCTCTTCCACGCCATCCCCAACGCCGTCACGAGCACGTTCATGCGTGCGGAGGTCCGCGAGTCCCGCATCGTCACCGCCTCGGGCAGGCTCGTCGACTGGAAGCGGTTCGACCTTCTCGTCAGCGCGTTCGCCCAGCTCGGCAGGAAGTACCCCGACTGGACACTACGTGTCTACGGGAGCGGGGAGGAGAAGGCGAAACTGCGCAAGCTGATCGACAGCCTGGGCGCGAACGAGCGCGTACTCCTCATGGGCCACACCAAGCACCTCCGCGAGGAGCTGGCCAAGGCCGCCCTGCACACATCGACGTCGACGGACGAGACATTCGGGCTGACCATCGTGGAGGCCATGACGTGTGGCGTGCCCGTCCTCAGCACCGCCGGTCCGCACGGCCCGTCCGAGATCATCTCGGACGGCGTGGACGGCGCCCTGTCGCCGGTGGGTGACGTCGACGCCTTCGCCAAGAACCTCGACTGGCTGCTCGGCGACGCCGAACTGCGTGCGCGGCTGGGCGCCAACGCCGTGGAGAAGTCCCGGCTCTACAGCAACGAGTCACAGGCCCAGAGCTACGAGACCTACCTCGCGCAGTTGCTGACCGCCCGCGACTACCGTCCCGAGGCCTTCTGCCGTGCCACGTCGACGGGAGATCTGGAGTTCGTCCTCGACCCCGCGCGGGCACCTGGTGAGCGCTTCACGGTGCTGTGCGTCAATGCTGCGGACGGCAGGCAGGCACTGATGGCCGCTCCCGTGGAACACACGGCGAACGGACACCTGTACGCCTCCGTTCCGGCCAGGCTCCGCCTGACCAGCGGCACCTGGAACGTACTTCTGCGCCGCGAGGACGACGGAGTCATGCGTCGCGTGCGGGTCACGGAACTCCAGAGTTCGGCGAACTCGCTCATCTCCTCCCCCGCGGAAGCGAGCCCGGTGAGCTTCAGGTCGTTCGCGCGCTCGGCGGACGGCGGCTACCTGCAGATCGTGTCCCGGGAGTTCCCCGCCCACGCGGAGGTGCTCTCCGTCGAGACGAACGGCTCCCATCTGACCGTTCAGCTCTACGCGTTGGGTGTCACAGCCGCCCAGGGCGGGCCCCAGGTGGACGTTTCGGGCCAGGGGGCCCAGATCATCGCCCAGAGCCGCAAGAACGCGGGCTCCTTCTTCACCATCCCCTGCGCGTTCTCGAACGGAGGCGCGAGCTTCACCATCGACCTCCAGCAGTACGCCGACCGGATGATCGACGTCGACACGATCTGGGACCTCTCCCTGAGCATCCCGGAGAACCTCACCGTCTCGGGACAGTCGCACCGGCTCAGGCTCGGCCGCTTCGGCGACGACATCGTGCAGCGCAAGCCCGTCCACGTCTACGCGAAGCCGAGCGTCACCACCGTGGAGGGCCGGTCGGTGACGTACAACCCGTACTACACGGACAGCAACTATCTCTCGATCGGGCTGAAGCCGATGTCGTGAGCGTCTTCACGGACACCTGCCGTCGGCCTCCGGCTCAGGACGGTCACCGAGCCGCTGCGCATCGCACGTCAGACACGGACCGAGGGCTCCAGCGCGAGCCCGGGCTCGCGGTTCTGACGTGCGATGCGCAGCGCACCTTGCTCGTCGATCAGGGCGAGTACCACCCGGCCGTAGGCGTCGCAGGCGAGCGCGGGGCCGCCGACGCAGTGTTCGCCGGTGGGTGACCACCACACTCCCCCTCCTTCGTTCTCCGTACCGCACGCGGTGAGCATGACCTGACCGTCGAGGGCACGGTGGGCCAGCACGGTGCAGTCGTAGCCGTCGAGCGGGGCTCGCAGCGCTGCGACCGGATCGGGCGAGGAAGCGCCGCCCAGCGGGATCGCCCACGTGCCCGGGCGGTAGGCCACGATGCCGCCGGTGGCGTCGTCGGCCCAGTAGTAGGTCACTCTCCCCGGCGCCGTCTCCAGACCGGCAGCGGTGCCCGGGGCGTGGCCGAAGGGGATGTCCTGATCCCGCTGGTAGCTCCCCTCGGGCTCATGCTGACGCAGGTGCAGCGCCGCCCCGCCGGAGGGTGCCAGGATCGAGACGCATCCGGCTTCCGTGGCCACGGCGGCGATTCCGTCGAGTACGGGCCTGGCCTTGAGATCCTGCCAGGCATGCCACGTGCCACCCGCCTTCTCACGACGCACCAGCAGGCTGCCGCCCGCGTTGCGCACGAAGACGTGGACCGCGCCGGAGGAACTGACCGCAGGCGTCGGGGTACCGAGCCCGGCCGCCTTCTCCCGCTCGGCGTGCGGATTGCCCAGCGAGTGCCACTGGGTTGTGGGGCGGCCTGTCTGGAACTGGGTGGCGCTCACCAGATCGACGGCGTCACCGCCGTCCCTGTGCACGGTCCGGCGGCCGACGAGGTGCACGAAGCCGTCCTGTCCCTGGACGACCGACAAGTCGGTCAGGCCCGGCACGGGGAGGAGTTCGGGACCTGTCCATGTCGTGTCCCCGGGGCGGTTCTCCGTCCAGCGGAGCACCCCTTCGGCCCCGAGGGCGTAAGCGGTGAGCCGGCCGTCCTTGCCCAGCACGAGCCACTGACCACGTGCGGCCCCCAGTGCCCGGTGACGCGAGGTCCCCTGCTCATCGGCACCCTGGGCAGGGGACTTCCCCTGAACACTGCGCCTCGATCTGACCGGCATGGCGTGAGGTCGTCCTTCCGCGAAGCTCCTCGGCCCCCGTCCGGGTCCGCTTCTGCGTCCCGGCACCCGGCAGGCCGGACGCACTCATCATAGAATCTCCGCCCGATCACCGAACACCAGGACCCATCACATATCGGCGTCGTTGACGTGGTTCGGCGAGAAGGCCCACAAACATGGCGTGCGTGCACAAAGACGGAAGACAGGGCGAAGATTTACACAAGATTCGAAAGCTTGTCTATACTCTTCGGTCAGCCCCCTCACATGAGTGGACCGGCCCCACCCGAGTCCCCAACTCCGCACCCAGCCCTCACGGGCCACAGACCAAGGGACTCGTGCAGGATGACCCACGACGCCGTCACCCCCGGCTCACGCGCCTCACGCAGGGCGGAAGCACCGAAGCGGGGCCGCAAGAAGGAACGCAGGCGCCGCCGCGGTCTGAAGATCACCCTCCTCGTGCTCCTCGCGCTCCTGCTCGCGGGCGGTGGTGCCGCGTACTGGATGTACCAGGACCTCGACGGCAACATCCAGGGCGTCGACATCAACAAGGCGCTCGGTGAGGACCGTCCCGAGAAGCTCCCCACCACCGGCCAGAACCTGCTCGTCCTCGGCTCCGACTCGCGCGCCGGGGCGGAGAACCAGGAGCTGGGCGGGGGCGGTGCCGTCAGCGGTGCGCGCTCCGACACCGCGCTGGTCGTGCACATACCCGAGGGCCGCACCGAGGCCGTCGCCGTCTCCATCCCCCGCGACACCCTGGTGACCCGGCCCGAGTGCACCAGGTCGGACGGTTCGACGATGGCGTCCGCCGAGCGCGTCATGTTCAACTCCGTGTACTCCCAGGTCGGTCCGGCCTGTGTGGTGAAGACGGTGGAGAAGATGTCCGGGGTCAGGATCGACCACTACCTGGAGATCAACTTCGCCGGGTTCAAGGACCTCGTCGACGCGATCGGCGGCGTCACCGTCAAGGTCGACGAACCGATCAAGGACAAGGCCTCCGGACTCGACCTGACCGCCGGTACGCACAAGCTCGACGGCACCCAGTCCCTCGCCTACGTCCGCACCCGGCACGGCGTCGGGGACGGCAGTGACCTCGGCCGCATCGGGCTCCAGCAGCAGTTCCTGCTCGCACTGCTTACCGAGATCAAGTCGCAGGACCTGCTGGGCAGTCCGACGACGACGTACAAGATCGCCAATTCCGCGACCAAGTCGCTGACGACCGACGAGGGACTCGCCTCGCTGACCTCGCTCAGCGAGTTCGCCCGCTCGATGAACGGTGTCGACCCCTCCTCCATGGAGACGATCATGCTGCCGGTCGCCTACGACAAGCAGGACCCGAACCGCGTGGTGGCGGCGGAGCCGCAGGCCGGCAGCCTCTGGAAGGCGATCCGCACGGACGGCACGATCCCGGACTCGGCGAAGAAGTCTCCGGCCACCGGGGGCTGACCTGGCATCCTTCAGGGATGACAGGTGACAGGACCCTGGTGGTCGTCGATGCTGCCAACGTCGTGGGCTCCGTGCCCGACGGCTGGTGGAGGGACCGGCGCGGAGCGGCCGAGCGGCTGCGTGACTCACTGGTCCCGTACGCCGCCGCCGGGCTGCCGGGGCACCCCGGTCCCGTCGAGCTCGTACTCGTCGTGGAGGGTGCCGCGCGCGGGGTCGCGTCCGTGCCGGAGGTGCGGGTGGAAGCGGCGCCGGGTAGCGGGGACGATCTGATCGCCGAGCTGGCCGCCGCCGCCCGCGGCGTACGGTCCTGCGTCGTCGTGACGGCCGACCGGGAACTGCGGCAGCGGGCCGAGGCGTGCGGGGCCAGCTGCACGGGCCCCCGCACGGTACGGCCGCTGCCGCCGTCCCACGGCGCCTGACAGGGTCAGGAGCCCTTCGCCATGCGGCTGTTGCGGCGCCCGTACACGAAGTAGATGATCACTCCGATCACCATCCAGATCCCGAACCGCAGCCAGGTCTCCGCAGGCAGGTTCAGCATCAGCCAGACCGAGGCCGCCACCGAGACGATCGGCAGCAGCGGCACCCACGGCGTACGGAAGGCGCGGTGCAGTTCGGGGCGGGTGCGGCGCAGCACGATCACGCCGAGGGCGACGACCACGAACGCGAAGAGCGTGCCGATGTTCACCAGGGTCGCGAGTTCGTTGATGCTCGTGAAGCCGGCGACGATCGCGATGATCACACCGAGCAGGATGGTCGGGCGGTAGGGGGTCCCGAACCGCGGGTGCGTCTTGGAGAAGAACCGCGGCAGCAGTCCGTCGCGGCTCATCGCGAAGAAGACCCGGGTCTGGCCGAGCAGCAGGATCATGCAGACCGTGGTGAGGCCGACCGCGGCGCCGAAGCTGATGACTCCCGCGTAGAAGGGGTGCCCGACGGCCTTGAACGCGTCGGCGAGCGGGGCGCTGACCGAGAGCTCCTTGTAGTTCTGCATGCCGGTGACCACGATGGAGACGGCGACGTAGAGCAGGGTGCAGATGACCAGCGAGGCCAGGATGCCGCGCGGCATGTCACGCTGCGGGAGCTTGGTCTCCTCGGCCGCTGTGGCCACCACGTCGAAGCCGATGAACGCGAAGAAGACGATGGACGCGGCGGTGAAGATGCCCATGACGCCGAAGTTCGTCGGTTCGTAGCCGAAGATCAGCTGGACCAGCGGGGCGTCCAGGCCCGATCCGCCCTCCTGCTTCTCGGCCTCGGGGATGAAGGGCGAGTAGTTGGACGCCTTGATGAAGAAGAGCCCCGCGATGATCACGATGAAGACGACGGCCAGTTTCACGGCGACGACGACGGTGGTCACCCGCGCGGAGAGCTTCATCCCGAGGACCAGGATGACGGTGAGGACCAGCACCAGGGCGAACGCGAGGATGTCGAAGCCGAAGCCGCTCGCCACGTCGGGGCCGGAGAGCGCCTCGGGCATCGTCCAGCCGATGTTGTCCATCAGTGAGCGCACGTAGCCGGACCAGCCGACCGCCACGACCGCGGTGCCCAGGGCGAACTCCAGCACCAGGTCCCAGCCGATGATCCAGGCGACCAGTTCGCCCAGCGAGGCGTACGAGAAGGTGTACGCCGATCCGGCCACCGGGACGGTGGAGGCGAATTCGGCGTAGCAGAGCGCGGCGAGCGCGCAGACGATGCCCGCGGCGACGAAGGCGAGGGCGGTGGCCGGGCCCGCCGTCTCCTTGGCGACCTTGCCCGTGAGGACGAAGATGCCGGTGCCGATGATGACGCCCACTCCGAAGACCGTCAGGTCCAGCGCGGAGAGGGACTTCTTGAGCGCGTGCTCCGGTTCTTCCGTGTCGCGGATGGACTGTTCGACCGTCTTGGTCCGGAACAGCCCGTCTCCGCTGGGTGGCGTGTCCTGCTGCGTGCTCACCGGCGTACCTCCACGCACTCGTCGTGTACGCCATGATTCGGACCCGGCAGCCCCTGGAATGCCCGTGAACGCGTGGTATGCCCCGATTTCACGCGAATGGGCCGGTCGGACCACCCTGGTGGGGTGGGCGACCGGCCCATGCCGTGCGCTGTGGATCAGTCGCGGGCGGGCTCCACGACGCGGCTCTCGTAGCGGCCGTCGAGCTTCGCGACCAGGCCGGTGACCTGGCGGGCGATGTCCGGTGCGGTCAGCCCGATCTCCGCCATGACCTCGCCACGCGAGGCGTGGTCGAGGAACACCGGCGGGATGCCGAAGTCGCGCAGCGGTACGTCGACACCGGCGTCACGCAGCGCCTGGGCGACGGCGGAGCCGACACCGCCGGCCCTGCTGTTGTCCTCGACGGTGACGACGACCCGGTGCTCGGCCGCGAGCGGGGCGAGCGCCTCGTCGACGGGCTTGACCCAGCGCGGGTCGACCACGGTCGTGGAGATGCCCTGGGCGTCCAGCAGGGCGGCGATCTCCAGGCACATCGGGGCGAGGGCACCGACGGAGACCAGGAGGACGTCCGGCTTGTCCGTGCCCGGCGAGCGGAGCACGTCCATACCGCCCACCGTGCCGACCGCCTTGACCGCGGGACCGACGGCGCCCTTGGAGAAGCGGACGACGGTGGGGGCGTCGTCGACGGCCACGGCCTCGCGCAGCTGGGCGCGGACCTGGTCGGCGTCGCGCGGGGCGGCGATGCGGAGGGTCGGCACGCACTGCAGGATCGACATGTCCCACATGCCGTTGTGCGAGGCGCCGTCCGTGCCCGTGACACCGGCCCGGTCCAGGACGAAGGTCACACCGCACCTGTGCAGGGCCACGTCCATCAGGACCTGGTCGAAGGCACGGTTCAGGAAGGTCGCGTACACCGCGAAGACGGGGTGCAGTCCGCCGGTGGCAAGGCCCGCCGCGGAGACCGCGCCGTGCTGCTCGGCGATCCCCACGTCGTAGATCCGGTCCGGGAAGGCCTCCTCGAACTTGCCGAGGCCGACCGGCTGGAGCATGGCGGCCGTGATCGCGACGATGTCCTCGCGCTCGTGGCCGAGCTTGACCATCTCCTCGCCGAAGACCGACGTCCAGTCGAGCCCCGAGGTGGAGATCGGCAGGCCGGTGTCCGGGTGGATCTTGCCGACCGCGTGGAAACGGTCCGCCTCGTCCTCGAGGGCAGGGGTGTAACCGCGGCCCTTCTCGGTGAGGCAGTGCACGATCACCGGGCCGCCGAAGCGCTTGGCCCGCTGGAGCGCGGACTCCAGTGCCTCGATGTCGTGGCCGTCGATCGGGCCGACGTACTTCAGCCCGAGGTCCTCGAACATGCCCTGCGGGGCGATGAAGTCCTTGAGGCCCTTCTTGGCGCCGTGCAGGGTCTCGTACAGCGGCCTGCCGACGACCGGTGTGCGCTCCAGGAGGTCCTTGCCGCGGGCGAGGAACCGCTCGTACCCGTCGGTGGTCCGGAGAGTGGCGAGGTGGTTCGCGAGGCCCCCGATGGTCGGGGCGTAGGAGCGCTCGTTGTCGTTGACGACGATGACGAGGGGGCGGTCCTTGGCGGCGGCGATGTTGTTCAGCGCCTCCCAGGCCATACCGCCGGTGAGCGCGCCGTCACCGATCACGGCGACGACGTGGTCCTCCTTGCCCAGGACCTCGTTGGCCTTGGCGAGGCCGTCGGCCCAGCCGAGCACCGTCGAGGCGTGGGAGTTCTCGATGACGTCGTGCTCGGACTCCGCGCGGGAGGGATATCCGGAGAGTCCGCCCTTGCTCTTGAGCTTCGAGAAGTCCTGCCGGCCGGTGAGCAGCTTGTGCACGTAGCTCTGGTGGCCGGTGTCGAAGAGGACCTTGTCCTGCGGGGACTCGAAGACGCGGTGCAGGGCGATGGTCAGCTCGACCACACCCAGGTTCGGGCCGAGGTGGCCACCGGTCTTGGACACCGCCTCGACGAGGAAGGTACGGATCTCCCCGGCGAGCTGGTCCAGCTGCTCGGAGTCGAGCCGGTCCAGGTCGCGCGGTCCCCTGATGCGGGTCAGCAGATCCACCCGTGCCTCCTTGCGTGTGAGCTGGTCGAGCGAGTCGATCCGATGAGTCTAATGTTCCGCCGGCGGACCCGGTCATCGGGCGGCGCATTCAGCCGCACCGCGCCGGGGCGCGCCGGACGCGCAGGTGCCCGGCATCGCGGGGATGCCGGGCACATGTGTGCAGGTACGACGGTCAGGCGCGGCCGGCCGTCTTCTGCGTCTTGCGGGTGATGGAGTCGATGACGACCGTGATGAGAAGAACAGCACCGGTGATCATGTAGTTGATCGGCGTGGCGATGCCTTCCAGCGCGAGGCCGTACTGGATCGAGACGATCACCATGACACCGAGCAGCGCGTTCCAGGTGCGTCCCCGGCCGCCGAAGAGGCTGGTGCCGCCGATGACGGCCGCGGCGATGACGTTCATCAGGAGGTCACCGGCCCCGGAGCCCTGGTTGGCCGCCGCGATCTTGGACGCCCAGAAGAGGCCGCCGATCGCCGCGAAGGTGCCCGCGATGGAGAAGACCGAGACGCGGATCGCGGTGACGTTGATACCGGCGCGCCGGGACGCCTCGACGCTGCCGCCGAGCGCGAAGATCTTCCGGCCGTAGGAGGTGCGGCGCAGGACGAAGTCCGTACCGACCAGGACGATCAGGAAGAGGACCAGGGCCAGCGGCAGACCGCGGTACTGGTTGAACATGAACGCGGCGCCGAAGGCGAACACCGCGAGCACGACGGTGCGGACCACGATGTCGACGAGCGGCCGCGCGGGGATGCCCGCGGCCTCACGGCGGCGGGTGTCCAGGAAGGCCGAGAGGAAGTAGCCGATCACCGAGACGGCGGCGAGGCCGTAGGCGGCGGCGACGTCCGAGAAGTAGTACGTGGTCAGGTTGCCGACGACACCGTCGCTGTCCAGGTTGATCGTGCCGGTGTCACCGAGCAGCTGGAGCATGAAGCCCAGCCAGAACAGCAGCCCGGCGAGGGTCACGGCGAAGGCGGGGGCGCCTATCCGTGCGAAGAAGAAGCCGTGGATGGCTCCGATGACCGCGCCGCTGAGGATGGCGACGAGTATGGCGAGCCACTCGTTCATGCCGTGGGTGACGCTGAGCACGGCGACGACCGCGCCCGAGACACCGCTGACCGAGCCGACCGAGAGGTCGATCTCGCCGAGCAGCAGCACGAAGATGATGCCGACGGCCATCATGCCGGTCGCCACCATCGTGACGGCGATGTCGCTGACGTTCTTCGCCGAGAGGAACTCGGAGTTCAGGCTCTGGAAGACGACGCAGATGATGATCAGGCCGATGATCACGGGGATCGAGCCGAGGTCACCGCCGCGCATCTTGCGCTTGAACTCGGTGAGGTAGCCGCCGAGGCCCTGCTCGCGCACGAGGAGCCTGGGGTCGACCGCGGTGTCGGCGCCCTTGGCCGCCTCCGGGTTGACCACTGCGGTGGACGTCTTGTCGGTTGTCACTTCTGGGCCTCCGCGTTGCGCGCCGCACGACGGGTCACGGCGTTCTCCGTGGCGCCCGTGATGGCGGAGATGATCTCTTCCTGCGAGGTGGTCTTCACGTCGAAGACCCCGTTGTTCCGGCCCAGCCGGAGTACGGCGACCTTGTCGGCGACGGCCTTCACATCGGCCATGTTGTGGCTGATGAGGATGACCGCGTGGCCTCGCTCGCGCAGCCGCTCGACGAGGTCGAGGACCTGCGCGGTCTGCTCGACACCGAGGGCGGCGGTGGGCTCGTCGAGGATGACGAGCTTGGGCTCGCCCAGCATCGAGCGGGCGATGGCGACCGTCTGGCGCTGACCGCCGGAGAGCGACGCGATCGGGATGCGGACGCTGGGGATACGGATCGACAGCGTGCTGAGGAGCTCGCGCGAGCGCCGCTCCATCTCGACCTCGTCGAGGATTCCGAACTTGCGGAGCTCCCGTCCGAGGTAGAGGTTGCCGACGACGTCGATGTTGTCGCAGAGCGCGAGGTCCTGGTAGACGGTCGCGATCCCCAGGCTCTGGGCGTCGTGCGGCTTGTTGATCTGGACGGCCCGGCCGTCCCACTCGATGACACCGTCATCGATGGGATGCACTCCGGCGATCGTCTTGACCAGCGTTGATTTACCGGCTCCGTTGTCACCCACCAGGGCGACCACCTCACCGGCGTGGACCTCAAGCTCTACGTCGGTGAGCGCCTGGACGGCACCGAATCGCTTGGAGACCCCTCGCAACGCCAACACGGGCGTAGCGGACACGTGAACCATCTCCTTCGCCGCCTGACCCGGCGGGGATGCCGCGCCTGGGGGAAGGCGCGGTGGTCGAGCAGAAGAATTGTGGAAGAGCCGAAGCGTTCCGTCCGGCGCCCCGCCCGGTAGCGGGACAGTTGGTGGGCGGGGCACCGGACAGGCTTCGGGGCCGCCCGGCAGGCCGTGGAGGGCCGGCCGGGCGGGTGGGGCCTACTTCAGGCCCGCGGCGTCGCAGGCGGCCTTGTACTTGGCCGTGCAGATCTCGTCGAGCGTCCAGATGCCGTCCTTGAGGACGGTGTCCTTGATGTTGTCCTTGGTCAGCGAGACGACCGGGACGAGGACGGTGGCGATGCCCTTCGTGCCGGCGTTGTCGACCTTGGACGTGGCGATGGAGTCGAGCTTCTCGCCCTTGGCGAGCGCGACGGCCATCTCCGCGGCGACGATGCCCTCCTGCGGGTAGGGCTTGTAGACGCTCATGAACTGCTCACCGGTGACGATGCGCTGCACACCCGCGAGTTCGGCGTCCTGGCCGGTGACCGGCGGGAGCTTGGAGAGCCCGGCGGACTTGAGGGCCTGGATGATGCCGCCGGCCATGCCGTCGTTGGCGGAGTACACGCCGGCGATCTTGTCCTTGCCCAGAGCGGTGATCGCGCCCTCCATGTTGGAGTTGGCGTTCTCCGGCTTCCACTCCTTGGTGTCGTACTCCTTGCCGTAGGTCACCTTGCCGTCGAGGACCGACTTGGCGCCCTTCTTGAAGAGCGCGGCGTTCGGGTCGGTGATCGAGCCGTTCATCATCACGACGGTGGGCTTGGCGGCGTCGCCCAGGGCCTCCAGCAGGGCCTTGCCCTGCACGCGGCCGACCTCTTCGTTGTCGAAGGAGGTGTAGGCGTCGATCGGACCCTCGGCGAGGCGGTCGAAGGCGACGACGGGGATGCCCTCGTCCTTGGCCTTCTTCACGCTGTTCTCGATGGCCTTGGCGTCGACGGCGTCGATGATGAGGGCGTCGACCTTGTTCGTGATCATGGTGTCGACCTGCTGCGCCTGCAGCGTGGCGTCCTGCTTGGCGTTGGCGTAGGTGACCTCCGCCTTGCCGCCGGTGAGCTCGCCGACCTTCTTCTCGATGATCGGCTTGTCGAACTTCTCGTAACGGGCCGTGACGTTCTCGGGGAGAAGCAGGCCGATCTTGAGGTTGTCGCCCTTCTTCGCCGAGTCGGTGTCGGCGGTCTTGTCGCCCGACTCCTTGGCGCTTCCGCAGGCTGCGAGCGAGACGGCCATGGTGGTGGCGGCAACGGCAACGGCGGCACGACGCATACGCGTGTTCATTTCGAACCTCCCTGACGAGGCCGCGACGTTGCGGCCGAGGTGGCTGGAAGTCAACTCGGCCGCAGGGGCGGCGTCAAGGAGTAAATTCTTAACGAGATGACAACGGTGCCATTCGTTATCTAAGTGAAGGCAGGAGTCGCCGCGGGAAGGGTGCCCTCCAAAAGGGTCGAATCCCCCATCTCGCTGAGCACGAGGGCCAGCGCCCCCAGCACCTCGGCCCGCCCGCCGAGGGCGCCCGGAAGCACGGAGAGCTGCCGCGCGGCACTGGGGATGGCGTAGCGCGAGACCGAGTCACGGATGGGCGCCAGCACCAACTCCCCCGCCTCCGCGAGGGATCCGCCGAGCACGACCCGGCTCGGGTTCAGCAGGTTGCACAGGTTCGCCACACCGCTGCCGATGTGCCGGCCGACGTCCCCGATGACCCTGCGGCAGCCCGGATCGCCCTCCCGGGCCAGCTGGACCATCCGCTCCATGGTGAGGTCGGACCCGTGGCTGGGCTTCAGCAGCGGCAGGACGTACCGGGCGGCGGTGAAGGTCTCCAGGCAGCCGCGGTTCCCGCAGCGGCAGACCGGGCCCGATTCGTCGAGGGTGATGTGACCGATCTCGCCGGCCGTGCCACCGGGGCCCCGGTAGATGTGCCCGTCGATCACCAGACCGGCGCCGACACCGCTGGCGACCTTGATGTACGCGAGATCCTTGACGCCCCTCCCGCTGCCCCAGACGAGCTCGCCGAGCGCCCCGAGGTTGGCATCGTTGTCCACGTACACCGGCACCCCGAGGCGCCCGGCGAGCTCCTGGCTGGGGTTGATGCCCGTCCAGCCCGGCAGGATCGAGGTGGAGCCCAGCGTGCCCGACTCGACGTCGATGGGGCCCGGTACGCCGAGGCCGACACCGATGACCTTCCCGGGGCTGATCCCGGTGGTCTCGATCAAACGGTTGACCAGCTGTTCCGCCCGCCCGAAGCCCTCGGCCGACGAGGCGTCCACGTCGAGCGGCTCGGATTCCTCGGCCAGCACCTGGTGGGCCAGGTTCCCGATGGCCACCCGAAGGTGCGTGTGACCGAAATCGACCCCTATGACAATGCCCGCGTCCCCGCTCAGGGAGACGCTCCTGGCTCTGCGCCCGCCGGCCGAGGTGGGGGTCACCTCGACCGTGCCGCCGTCCTTGAGTTCACGCACGATGTTGGAGACGGTGGCTGCGGAGAGGCCCGTGCTTCTGGCGATCTCGGCCTGGGTCAGCGACCCCGCCATCCTTACGGCACGTACGACCCGCTCAAGGTTGGCCCGATGCAGAGACGTCTGCGACCCCGGAGTCTCCATCGACTCACTCACTCCTGCCGTTTTCTCTAACATGTGAACCCTAAGCTGAGCGTTTTGGGGTGCCCCCCGTCAAGACCTTGAGCAGTCGGAGCCTCTATTGAGCGCGACACTCCGCTTCCCGGCCGGAACTCGGCCGAAGCCCTGACCTCCGCCTGAAACTCTCGAACGAAGACCCCCGCGCCTGGGGGCGGAGCCCCACCACGGCCGACCGCCGAGCCCTCAAGGGTCGGGAATCAGCCATTCCCCGCGCCCCTGCAAGTGGGGGCCCCACACACGCGGACCACGACGGCGGCGCCACGGAGGACAGCCCAGCTGCGCCCCCTCACGTCAATCGATTCTTTCGAGACATGGTCGAGGCGATCCAGCGCTCTCACTTCTCCATGGGGCCTTCTTGACAACTAGGTTGACCGGGCACGCCGGAGCCTCGGAAGAGCATCGGCGTGCGGTGACGTACGAGCGGGGGCGGGATACGGATGGCGCTCCACCGGATCACTCAGAAGTACGACCCCATCTCCCGGCACAACTGACAGGGCTCGTCGCATGCTGGTGACAGACTCCTCCGACGACCTCCACCTCGGCCTCGTGTTCCTGCTGACGCCGCTGGGCATCGGTCTCACGCTCTGGATGACCGTCCGCGGACTGCGGCTGCTGCTCGGGAGACGAGACGCGCACATCCGCGTCCGGGCCGCCGCGGCAGCCGCGTGGGCCTGCGCGTTCGGCTTCTACACGTGGGGACTGCTGCATTTCGCGGTCCTGGACGAGAGCCGCCGGACCCAGGCCTGTGAGCAGCGGCTGGGAGCCGAGCGGGCCCGGTCCGTCGAGGGATACGAATACGCCTTCCTCCCTGTGGAGTTCAGGTGCGTCACCACCGGCGGCGAGACGTACGACGCCGCCGTACCCGGATATGTGAACCCCGCGGCAATGCTCTCCGGCGTGGCCGCCGCCGCACTGACGTGCACCGCCCGCCCGAAGAACTGGGCCGTGGCGACGGAGAAGTAACCGCGAACATGCCTGCCGCACCGCGCTCAGGGGTGCGGCGTTCGTGGCTGCCGCCGCCCTCGGCTCGCAGGTGCCGGCCGCTCCCGCCGCGCGCCGCCGAAGGCCGCGGCGAGGATCCGCGGCTGGAACCGCACTCCGGCCTTCCGTGATCCTCCGGAGCGGCCTCCCGGCCCGGTCGTCGTGGCGTCCCGGCGTGCCTCGTCACCGTGTGCCTGCGTGCGGCACACGGTGACGAGGGGGAGCGGGCGGGGCCTTCCTACTTCAGCGCCCCCGCCGTCAGCCCCGCGACAACCTGGCGCTGGAAGACGACGTACGCGGCGAGAACCGGCAGCATCGCCATGACCAGGCCTGCGAAGAGGCCCGACCAGTCCCCCTTGTAACCCTGGCTGGTGGCCAGTTCCACGAGACCCTGGGAGAGCACCTTGCCGTCCGGGTCCGTGTTCAGCACCGTCGGCAGCATGTACTGGTTCCACTGCCCGAGGAAGTTGAAGATGCCGACGCTGATCAGGCCCGGCTTGGCCATCGGCAGCATCACCTGGAAGAACGTCCGGGTGTGCGAGGCGCCGTCGAGCATGGCCGCTTCCGCGATCGAGGTCGGCAGCGTCCGGAAGAACGAGGTGAGGAAGAAGACGGTGAACGGGAGCGAGTAGGCGATGTAGACCAGGATCAGTCCGTGCACCGAGTTCAGCAGGCCCATGTTGTTCATGACGAAGAACAGCGGGACCAGCGCCAGGATGATCGGGAAGCTCATCCCTCCGATGAAGAGGAAGTAGATGAAGCGGTTCCCGGGAAAGTCGAACCGTGCCAGGACGTACGCCGCCATCGAGCCCAGCAGCAGTGTGCCGATGAGTGAACCGCCCACCACCAGGATGGTGTTCAGGAAGTAGTCACTCATGTGGGCCTGGTTCCAGGCCCGTGACCAGTTCTCGAAGTGCAGCCTGTCCGGCAGCGCCCAGGGGGTCGACAGGATGGAGTCGTCGCTCTTGAACGACGCCATCACCGCCCAGAGCAGCGGCATGACGACGAGCACGGCCCAGATGATCAGCACGCCGTGCGAGAAGACGTTGAGGACCTTGCCCTCGCTGCTCCTCGCCGCCCCGACGGCCGGGGCGTCCGTCTTGGTCACCGGCGAGCGCGGGGCCGGGACGGCGGGCGGAGTCTCAGTGACCTTCACGTGTGCTCACCTCGTACAACTGTCGAGCCGGCCACCGGGACCGAACTGATCTGCGCGCATCCGGCCGTCCGGTCGCGGAACCTCGGGGAAGCCGGCATCAGAACTCCAGCCGCTCGCGCCGGCCCAGCTTCATCACGATGCCCGCGAAGAGCATGGTGACGATCAGCAGCCCGACGCCGATCGTGGTGGCGTAGCCGGCCTGGGCGTCCCGGAAGGCCGTCTGGTAGACGTACAGCGGCAGGACGGTGGTGGAGTAGTCGGGACCACCGGGGCCCACCGTCATGACCTGCACGGCGGTGAAGGCCTCCACGCCGAGCGCCAGGATGCCCATGTAGACCCAGCCCGACTGCACGGTGTCCCAGAGCAGCGGGAGCGTGATCTTGAAGAACGTCGTGATGCGGTCGGCTCCGTCGAGCAGCGCGGCCTCGTAGAAGTCCTTCGGGATGGACGCCATTCCGGCGGAGAAGAGGACGACGAAGAATCCCACCGTCGACCAGATGAGCACGACCATCACGCAGTACAACGCCAGATCGGGATCGCCGAGCCAGTCGGGCTGGAGGCTCTTGAGACCGACCGCCTTGAGCGTCTCGTTGAGCATTCCGGACGACGGGTTGAACGCGAACTGGAACAACAGGGCCACGATCACGATCGACAGCACCTGGGGGAAGAAATAGGCCACCTTGTAGAAGGAGGAGCCTCGCACTCCCGATATCGCGGCGTTCTTCCGCCGACGCCCGCCGACATTGAGCATGAAGGCGAAGAAGAGTGCGAGGCCCAGCGTCACCAGCGGCAGCAGCAGGGCGAGCAGCACACTGTGCTGCAGGGACTTCCAGAAGATGTCGTCGTCGAGCATCCGGCTGTAGTTGTCGAAGCCGACCATCTGGAAGTCGGGACTCAGTCCGGTCCAGTCCGTGAACGAGTAGTAGATGGACTGGGCGAAGGGCCAGATGACGAAGATGGCGTACAACGCCAGCGGGACCACGAGGAATCCCGCGATGAACCGGTACTTGCCGTGCTGCATCGTTTACCGACCCCGATTTCCGAGCGGGTGCCGCCGCTGGTGACGGTTGCTCACTGGTGCTTGTAGTGCTTGATGGACTGATCCTTGGCCGCGGCGTCGGCGAAGGCCTGGATCTTCTTGATGGTCTCCGCCGGGGTCGCGCGGCCGGCCATCATCTCGCCGATGCCGGCGATACCGATCTGCTCCTTCTGGAGCTTGACGTACCAGTCCTGCAGGCGCGGGTTCACGACGTTGTCGCCGGCCTGCTTCAGGACGTCGACGCCGGACTGCATGGCGGTCGACAGGGTGAGGCCGTCGGTACCGCCGTTGAAGGCGCTGAGGGACTTCACGGACTTGGTGAAGTTCTTCGAGGACTCCTCGCTGAGCATGATGCGCAGCTGCTCCATGCCGCCCTCGGGGTTCTTCGCCTTCGCGGGGACGACGAACGGCTCACCACCGGAGGCCCAGATCGTGCCGTAGGGAAGCTTGTCGGAGGCGTCCAGGCTGGACGGTGCCCCGACCATCATCTTGAAGTCCTCCGGCGTGGTCGGCGCGGCCTCGTTCTCCACCCACGAACCGTTCGGGATGAAGAGCGCCTTGCCCTTGGTCCACTCCGTCTGCGACTGGATGTGGGTCAGGCCGGGCGTGCCCTTGAGGATGTAGCCCTTCTGGAAGAGCTCGTAGTACGCCTCGAACGCGGCCTTGACGGCCGGGTCCTTCCAGGCGTTCGGCTCCAGGTTGTCGATCTTGTCGAGGACCTCGCGGCCACCGATCTTGCCGATGAAGGGGTAGAGCGAGAACGGCAGGTAGTACGGGTACTTGCCGGGGTACGTCCAGCCGGCGATCCCCTTCTTCTTCGCCTTCTCGCACAGCGCGAGCATCTCGTCCCAGGTCTCCGGGTACGCCGCGTCGAGCTTCTCCAGGTTGGTCTGGGAGTACCAGACGCCGTAGACCGTGTACGCGTAGTACATGATCCAGACCGGGTCGCCGTCGAACTGTCCCATTTCCAGGACACCCGGACGCAGCGTGTCGCGGACTTTCTTGGAGGGGTCGTCGTAGGACGGGGCGTCCATCAGCGGCGTCAGGTCGGCGAGCTGCTTCTTGCCGACCAGGACACCCATGTCCATCTGCTCGGCACCGGAGTTGTCGATCAGGTCCGGCGGGGTGCCTCCGTTGAAGCGGGGCTGCAGGATCGACTGGATCTTCTCGGTCGCGGAGTGCTTGACCTTCGGAGCCTTGGGGAAGGCCGCGTTGTACTTCTTCTCCGCGTCGATGGCGTACTGCTCGCCGAAGCCACCGTTGAAGATGACGACTTCGAGGGCGGCGGTCTCATTGACACCGAGCGGGTTCTTCGCGCTCTTGGTGCCCTTTTCGACCTTCTCGTCGCTTCCGCTGTCGCTGCTCGCGCACGCCGAAAGGAAGCTCATCGTCGGAACGGCGATCAGGCCGAGTGCGGCAGAACGCTTGATCAAATCGCGACGGCCGAGGCCCTCATTCGTACGGCCTGAGGTGGATCCCATGCTCAAGTCCTCGCCTTCTCCAGGACTCAGGCGGTGTACCGGTCACCCGTAAGGAATTCGCCTAGGCGAAGGGCCCCGCCACCGCGGTCAGTTGCGCTTGGGTCGTGCAGATTGCCGGATTACCAGATGCAGTGGAGGAGTCCCGGGGGAACGCACAGTGGGCCACCTCTCGCGCCCACAGCTGTTCCACCCTCCCCCGCGCCCGCGCCGTTGTGAAGCGGCTGTGCAGACGCCGACAGGTATAGTCCACTTGCCGCCAACTGAGCAAGATCGAATGCATGGTTGAGCGGCAGTCTTTCCCGAGTTGAGACCTCACGGACACCTCGGCACCGCGCGTCCGAGCACGGAAACGGCGTTTTCCGCAATACGGTCGAATCACCGGCGTCGACCCCACGCAACACCCTTGACACACGTGGTCACTTGGCTCCCTACTGGAACCCGCATCCTGTAATGACAACGTTGTCCAATGCATGCCCCCAGGAGGAACGGCTCCGTATGCAGCCCCTACGTGGTCCTCAGCACGGCTCGCGCCAGAGACACAGTCAGTCCGCCGCGGTCCTCGCCGCCGCGCTCGTCATGACCCTGGCAGCCCCCACCGCCGCCCTCGCCCAGCCGTCCGGCGCCGCGAAGAAGCCCTCCGGCGAGACGTCGTTCAGCTCCTCGTTCGAAGCGGACGAAAAGCAGCCGGACTGGCGCAACACCGTCGAAGAAGGCACTGACGGCAAGAAGAGGGCGTCGGGTGTCGACGGTGGCTTCTCCGCCGGAATACCGGGCAATGTCACCGATCAGGTCACGGATCTGCGCGCCAGCGGCGAGAACAGCTCCGGTGGTGAGGTCAAGGAGAACCTGACCGACGGGGAGTCCGGCACCAAGTGGCTGGCCTTCGCCCCCACGGGCTGGGTCGAGTTCGACCTCGCCGCGCCCACCAAGGTCGTGACCTACGCCCTCACCTCGGCCAACGACCACGACGAGCGCGACCCCAAGGACTGGACCCTGAAGGGTTCCACCGACGGCAGGACCTGGACGGATCTGGACACCCGGACCGGCCAGACGTTCTCCAAGCGCTTCCAGACCACGTCGTACGACTTCAGCACGGACACCGCCTACCAGCACTTCCGGCTGGAGATCACGAAGAACAACGGCGCGTCCGACGCACTCCAGCTCGCCGACGTCCAGTTCTCGAACGGGGACACCTCCACCCCCGCCCCCGACGACATGCGCACCCAGGCCGACCGCGGGCCCTCCGGCTCCCCCACCGCCAAGCAGGGTGCCGGGTTCACCGGGAGGAAGGCCCTGCGCTACGCGGGTACGCACAAGCCGGACGGCCGCGCCTACTCGTACAACAAGGTCTTCGACGTCGACACGGCGGTCACGAAGGACACGCAGCTGTCCTACCTGGTCTACCCGCAGATGGGCGAGACGGACCTCAGCTACCCCGCGACGCACGTGGCGGTGGACCTGGCGTTCACCGACGGCACCTACCTGAGCGAGCTGAAGGCGACCGACAGCCACGGCGGGCTGCTCACCCCGCAGGGCCAGGCGGACGCCAAGCGGCTGTACGTGAACCAGTGGAACAAGGTGGCCTCGCGCATCGGCACGGTGGCCGCGGGCAAGACCGTCGACCGGATCCTGGTGGCCTACGACGCCCCCAAGGGCCCGTCGAAGTTCCAGGGCTGGATCGACGACATCTCGATCGCGCCGAAGGCCCCGGAGAAGCGCAAGGCGCACCTCTCGGACTACGCGTCCACGGTGCGCGGCACGAACTCCAGCGGCGGCTTCTCGCGCGGCAACAACTTCCCCGCGACCGCGGTCCCGCACGGCTTCAACTTCTGGACACCGGTCACCAACGCCGGCTCCACGAGCTGGATCTACGACTACGCGCGCGGCAACAACGACGACAACCTGCCCACGCTCCAGGCGTTCGCCGCCAGCCATGAGCCGAGCCCCTGGATGGGCGACCGCCAGACGTTCCAGGTGATGCCGTCGGCGGCCTCGGGCACGCCCGACGCCTCCCGCACGGCCCGCGCGCTGCCCTTCCGGCACGAGAACGAGACCGCTACCCCGCACTACTACGGGGTGACGTTCGAGAACGGTCTCAAGGCCGAGATGACGCCCACCGACCACGCGGCGCGGATGCAGTTCACCTTCCCCGGTGACGACGCGAGCCTGGTCTTCGACAACGTCTCCAACGACGGCGGGCTCACCCTCGACGCGAAGACCGGCAGCTTCACCGGCTACTCCGACGTGAAGAGCGGCGGCTCCACCGGGGCGACCCGCCTCTTCGTATACGGAACCTTCGACGCGCCGGTCACGGACAGCGGCAAGCTGAAGGGCGGCGGCGGGGACGACGTCACCGGGTTCTTCCGCTTCGACGCCGGCAAGGACCGCAAGGTCGGTCTGCGTCTGGCCACTTCGCTGATCAGCGTCGACCAGGCGAAGAAGAACCTCGCCATGGAGCTGCCGGCGAAGACCTCGTTCGACAAGGTCAGGAAGAACGCGCAGAAGGCCTGGGACAAGATCCTCGGCAAGATCGAGGTCGAGGGTGCGAACGCCGACCAGCTGACCACGCTCTACTCCAGCCTCTACCGTCTCTACCTCTACCCGAACTCGGGCTTCGAGCAGGTCGACGGCAAGAGCACCTACGCGAGTCCGTTCTCGCCGCGGACGGGCACGGACACCCCGACCCACACCGGCGCGAAGATCGTCAAGGGTGAGGTCTACGTCAACAACGGTTTCTGGGACACCTACCGCACGACCTGGCCGGCGTACTCCTTCTTCTCCCCGAAGCAGGCCGGGAAGATGGTCGACGGTTTCGTCCAGCAGTACAAGGACGGCGGCTGGATCTCCCGCTGGTCCTCCCCGGGATACTCCGACCTGATGACCGGCACCAGCTCCGACGTGGCCTTCGCGGACGCGTACGTCAAGGGTGTCGACTTCGACGCGGAGGCGGCGTACGACGCGGCGGTCAAGAACGCCACGGTGACCCCGCCGTCCTCGGGTGTCGGCCGCAAGGGCATGGACACCTCGGTGTTCACCGGGTACGCCAACACCTCGACGCACGAGGGCCTGTCCTGGTCGCTGGAGGGCTACCTCAACGACTACGGCATCGCGCAGATGGGCCAGGCCCTCTACGAGAAGACGAAGAAGCAGCGCTACAAGGAGGAGTCGGAGTACTTCCTCAACCGTGCGCAGAACTACGTCAAGCTCTTCGACGAGAAGGCGGGCTTCTTCCAGGGCAAGAAGGCGAACGGCGACTGGCGTCTGCCCTCCGACCAGTACGACCCCCGCGTCTGGGGCTACGACTACACGGAGACCAACGGCTGGGGTTACGCCTTCACCGCCCCGCAGGACAGCCGCGGCCTGGCCAACCTCTACGGCGGGCGTGACGGCCTGGCGAAGAAGCTGGACACGTACTTCTCCACCCCGGAGACCGCCGGGCCCGAGTTCGTCGGTTCCTACGGCGGCGTGATCCACGAGATGACCGAGGCGCGCGACGTGCGGATGGGCCAGTACGGCCACAGCAACCAGGTCGCCCACCACGCCACGTACATGTACGACGCGGCCTCGCAGCCCTGGAAGACCCAGGAGAAGGTCCGCGAGGTCCTCGGCCGGCTGTACACCGGCAGCGAGATCGGCCAGGGCTACCACGGCGACGAGGACAACGGCGAGCAGTCGGCCTGGTACCTCTTCTCCTCGCTCGGCTTCTACCCGCTGGTCATGGGCAGTGGTGAGTACGCGATCGGCTCGCCGCTCTTCACGAAGACGACCGTGCACCTGGAGAACGGCCGCGACCTGGTCGTCAAGGCCCCGAAGAACAGCTCCAGGAACATCTACGTCCAGGGCCTGAAGGTCAACGGCAAGAAGTGGAACTCCACCTCGCTGCCGCACGACCTGCTGGCCAAGGGCGGCGTGCTGGAGTTCGACATGGGCGCCGAGCCCTCGTCGTGGGGCACGGGCAAGGACGCGGCCCCGGTGTCCATCGCCAAGGACGACAAGGTGCCCGCGCCGAAGGGCGACGTGCTCAAGGGCGACGGCGCGCTGTTCGACAACACCTCCGCGACCTCGGCGCAGGTCGAGTCGGTGGAGCTGCCGGCCGCCGCGGGCACGAAGGCCGTCCAGTACACGCTGACCTCGGCGACGGCGGCGAAGGCCCCGACGGGCTGGGTGCTGCAGGGCTCGTCGGACGGCACCTCGTGGAAGGACCTCGACAAGCGGTCCGGCCAGACGTTCGCCTGGGACAAGCAGACCCGGGTGTTCTCGGTGCAGGCGCCGAAGGCGTACGCGAAGTACCGGCTGGTCAGCACAGCCGCTGCGACGCTGGCGGAGATCGAGCTGATCTCCTGAACGCCTGAGGGGAGTTACGGAGCCGGGGGCCGGCCGTCCGCACGAGCGGATGGCCGGCCCCCGGTGGCATAGTGCTCCGCATGGCTCCACGGATACGGGCTCGGATCACCGGACGCGCGGCTCTCGCCGCGCTTCTCGCGACGGCCTTCGCACCGGCCTCGGCGACAGCGTCGGACGCCGTCGCGCTGAGCCTGGAGGACGTGCCGCGCACCGTGGTCGTCTACAACGCGGACGAGGGCGCGAAGGCGACCGACCGGCGCTTCGAGGTGCCCGTCCACATAGTCCCCGGCAACAGCGAGCCCGCCCGCAACATCGAGGTCGTGGTCGACGCCTCCGGCATCGAGGGCATCGCCCGCGTGACCAAGGGCGGTCACGGTAACTGCACCGGCAGCGGCTGGGTGTACACCTGTGTGTACGGCACCCTGCAGAACGACGGCGAGAGCAACGCGCCTTTCGACATCCTCGGGCTGGACGGCGTGAGGCCGGGCGACAGCGGCACGGTCACCTACACGGCGAGTGCGGACAACGCCGCACCGGTCACCGGCACCACCCGCATGGTCGTCGGCGGGCCGACACTCGGCACACCGGGGAAGAAGCTGAAGGTCGACGGGGTCACGCCGGGTGAACCCGCCCCGCTGACACCGGAGTTCGCGAACCATACGCGCTTCCGGGCGGACCGGGGCGTCTCCCTGCGCGTCGAGACCGGCGGCGGCCTCACCCTCAGGACCCGGCACAGCAACTGCTCCTACGCGGGAGCCCCGCCCACGTCGGCGTGGTGCCTGTTCCCCGCCGGGGCCGCGCCGCGGGCCACGTACCGCACCAGCGCGCCGCTCTCCTACGTCGCCGCCGAGAAGGCGCTGCACGGCACCCTGTCCTACAGCTGGTCATCGGACCCGGAGAAGCCTGCCGGCCACACCGTACGCGGCACGGGCGCCCCGATCACGCTGACCGGCACGAAGGACGGAGACTTCGACGGCGTCAGTGGTCACGTCGAGGTGGACACCACGGTGCAGGCCGACTACCGGCCGGTCACCGGAACGGTCCGGGGGCGAGTCGGTGACACGGTGGAGGTGCGGCTCGGTGTACGGGACCTGGGCCCGGGCGAGCTGACGAACGACGAGGCGAAGGGGCGCTTCGAGGTGGTCCCGCCGGAGGGCACCACGGTCACGTCCGTGCCGTACGACTTCGAGGACCTGAACCCGAGGTGGGGGTGCGAGCGGCCGGAGAAGCCCGGCGGGGCCTTCGTCTGCGACCTCGACGACGACGCCTTCGCCTGGGCCCGGGAGGACGACGGGACGACCACCATCGTGTTCCACGTCCGCATCGACCGGCAGGTCGCGGGGGCCCGGGGCTCCATCCGGACGTTCAGCCCCTACGACCGCACTCCCGGCAACGACACGGCGGCCGTCCCGCTGGAGGCCTCACCCGCGCCGGCCTACCGGTCCGTCCTGCGGCCCGCGGTGTGGGCGGCCGTCGCCGTGGGCGTGGTTGCGGCGGTGGGGCTGGTGGCCGTGCGGCGCCGGCGCCGACGAGCCGGCTGACGGCCCGATCCGAACGGTTTCGCGTGCCGTGACGGCGCGCCACGCGCCTGCCCCGCGCATCGTCCCGCTTCCGGGCGGCTTCACCTGGGACATCGCGTATCGGTATGGGCTAGTCAGGGTATTTTTCTGCACTTTTACGGTGTCCCGACACAGTTTTCCGGTGATCCATGTCATCCCTTAGGCGATCAGGTGATCAGTACGACAATCATCTCGGCTTGAAGGAGCCCAGCATGCGCATCTCCTCTTCCGTCCGGTCCCGCAGCGTCCGCGCGGGCACCAAGGTGGCTGCCGCAGTCGCCATGACCGGCGCCGCCCTGTCCGCCGGTGCCCCCGCAGCGTTCGCCCTCGGCGAGAGCGGCGACATCGACATCCGCTCGGTCAGCTGGCACTCCCGAGGCGACCGCAACGGCGTGGAGGTCTGCCAGTTCGTCCTCGTGGCCAACAACTTCGGCGAGCTCCCCCAGCTGGTGTGGACGATCACCGAGCGCCCGCCGGGCAACACGCTGACCAACACCCTTCCGCTCGTGGACGGCAAGGCCCGCAGCCAGGAGTACCTGCTCCCGGAGGGCACGTACACGCTGTCCTGGACCGCCGGCCCCCTGAAGCAGAAGAGCTTCGAGGTCGACTGCTCCCGGCCCGAGCGGGAGGGCGGCCAGGGCGGCAGCCGCGGGGAGGGCGAGGGCCGGGGTTCGTCCGAGTCCGGTGCCGCGGCGAACAAGAGCGACAAGGCCGCCGGCGAGATCTACGACAAGCCGTCCGGTGCGGTCCCCGCGGGTGGCGGCGGTGTCCCCGACATGGAGGGCGTCAGCTCGGAGAGCGAGTCGAACGTCGGTGCCTCGGCCGCCCTGGTCGCCGGTGCCGCGGGCATCGCGGGGCTGATCATGGTCCGTCGATCCGCACGCCGTCGTGCCCGCAACGAGGCATGACACGCGCGGCCGACGTCGACGGCGGGGTCCGAGCCGTGCATGCCGGCTCACGATGACCCTGTGCGTGACCTTCTCGCTGGTGACCGGCATCGTGTGGGCGAGTTCGGACTCGCCCGAGGACGCCTCGTCGGTCACCGCCGCCCGCGGCAGCGATGCCGCGGGCGGCGGGGCACCGCCCTTCGAGCGGGCACCTCACACGCCGCCGAAGAAGGTGCCCGCCTCGCACGCACCGCTGGTGCACTCCCGCCCGGTGAAGGTGGCCGTCCCGGCGATCTACATCGAGGCACCGGTCACGGGCCTCAGCCTGGACAAGAAGGGCCGGCTCGGCGCACCGCCGCTGAACAAGCCCAAGCTGGTGGGCTGGTACAGCAAGGGCCCTTCCCCCGGGGAGGCGGGTACCTCCCTGCTCGTCGGCCACCGGGACACCGCGACGGGACCGGCGATCTTCCTCAATCTCAACGTCCTGCGCCGGGGTGACACCGTGAAGGTCACCCGGGCCGACCGGCGGATCGCGGTCTTCACCGTCGACGAGGTGAAGACCTACACGAAGGACAAGTTCCCCGACGAGAAGGTGTACGGCGCCACCGGCCGTCCGGAGCTCAGACTCATGACGTGCGGCGGGCGCTTCGACAAGAAGAACGGCTACTCGGCCAACGTCGTCGTCTTCGCCCACCTCACGTCACTCAAGAAACAGGCGGCCTGAGCAGGGCTCGCCGCACGAAGCAGGTGCCTCCGGCCTGGGCGCCGCACGGAACCGGCCGGCACCTCGGGGGCGAGGTGCCGGCCGTTCGCGTGGACGGACCCGCCGGAGCACGGAGGGGCGGGGGAAGGCGCCCACGACCGTCCGCGCAAGCGGGTTGCCGACCGGACCTGCGAGAAGCCTTCACCGCTGGCGCACGTGACGACTCGCCGCCGAGACCGCCCGCCTGCCTCCGTCACCACGCCGGGACCGGCAGGTGACACGACCCGCGTTCACCGGGGCCGGACCCGCGCGAGGGCACCCCACCTCCGCACCGGACGGCCCCGGTGGACAGGGCCTACGCGTCCCCCGCGCGCGTCATCGCTGCAACCCGGCCACCCACTCGTGCGCCGTGGTGACCGCGGCCTGCTGCGGGAAGACCCTTTCCGTCAGCACGCGATGCACCTCGGGATCGGCATCCGCGCACGCGTCGGAGAGGACGGTCAGGCCGTAGTCGAGGTCGGCCGCCTGCCGCACCGTGGACAGCACGACCCCACTGGTGGCGATTCCCGCGAGCACCAGATGACCGATGCCCTGCGAGCGCAGCACCATGTCCAGGTCGCTGCCCGCGAAAGCACTCACGCGGCGCTTGACGACGACGGGCTCCAGCGGCAGCGGCGTCACGTCGGGGTGGATCGCGTTGGCCCACTCCTCCTGCGGCGAGGACGCTCTCCCGGCGAGAGCACCGAACATCTTGTTGCGCGGGTGGATCTCGGCGCGGCCCGGCCGGAAGCCGACGGTCACGTGAACCACCGGGTGATCGGCCGCTCTCGCGGCCTCGACAGCCCCGCGGAGCCGGCTCACGTACGCCTGGTCGGCATACCGCTCGACGATGATGTTCTGCACATCCATGACCAAGAGGGCGCTCTGCGGCATTGCGTACCTTCTGTCGCGACAGCACCTGCCGACCATGATGTCAACAAGTGATTACATGGGACGGTAGAACGCCGTCCACCACATGTCAACAAGTGATTACATAGGTCGGTACGCACCTCCTGCGCAGCCGTGGCCACGCAGTAGGTTGGGGTCATGGACGAGGAAACGGTGAGTGCCGAAGGCGCGGGACAGCGCAGGAACTCCGCCGCCACGCGCGCAGCGCTGCTGCGTGCCGCACACGGTCGCTTCATCCGGCGCGGCTACGAACGGACCACTCTGCGCGATGTGGCCGGTGACGCGGGAGTCAACATCGCTCTCGTCAAGCGGTACTTCGGCTCCAAGGAAGGGCTGTTCAAGGCTGCGCTCGCCGCAAATCCACGATTCCTGGACCCGGACGGGCACGTTCCGAGCGGTGTCGCGGGGCTGGCCGACGCGCTCGCGAGCCAGTTCTCCGCAGACGCATGGCCCGAGTTCGGCGAACATCCGGTGCTGATGCTGCTGCGCACCCCGGACGAAGGCGACCTGGGCGACTTGCGGCGCGCCGCACTTCAGGACTTCGCCCGCCACGTCCTCGCCTCCGTCGACCCGCTTCCCGATGTCGGCACGACGGAGCGGGAACTGCGCTCCCAGCTCGTCGTCGCACTGGGCGTGGGGATGGCCGTGCTCCGCTCCACGGTCGCCGTCCAGCCCCTCGGTGACGCAGGACCCCGGGAACTGGCCCCCCTGCTCCGCCTGGCCCTGAGGGCACTTCTGGAAGAGCCGCGGACCGACGCGGACACGTAGGCGTGCGCAGGGCCTGGGCCCGCCGGCGAGGCCTGCGACCACACTCTCGTGGCCTGATCGGCCGACTCGCCGCCGGGGCCTTTCGACGGGCCCCGGCGGCGTGCCGGTGGGCACGGGCACCGGTGGGGTCGACCGCGCCGAACCGGCCGAGGTCCGGTCCTGCAGCAACGGCTCGGCGCGTGCCCACCGGGCGTTGGTCGACGACACGCGTCGACCAACGATCGGATGATCCGGAGGGAAGGGCCTAGCCGACCCGGCAGCCGAGTCTCAGCGCCGGATCCGGGGTGCCACCCTGGGTGACGTAACCGAAGGTCGTGGATTGACCGGGGTCCAACGAGCCGTTCCAGCCCGCGTTGTGGACCATCACCTCCTGCCCCTGCGTCGTCATGTCACCGCTCCACAGGCTGGCGACGCTCTGCCCGGTGGGCTGCGTCCACTCCACCATCCAGCCGAGCATCGGCACCGTGCCGGAGTTGGTGACCTTCACCTCCGACTGGTAGCCGCCGTTCCAGCTGCCGGTGGTGGTCCGGGTCGCGGTGCATGCGCCGGGCGGGGGCTCGGTCGGGGTGGTGCTGGTGCCGTCCTTGACCCCGGTCACCTCACCGTTGCCCCCGTCGAAGACCACGTCCGAGCAGGAGTAGAAGGTCTCCTGGCTGTCGGAGCGCTGCCAGACCACGTAGATGACGTGACGGCCGTCCTTGCCATCGGGAAGCGCGCCCGTCCACTTGTAGTCGGCCTCGACGGTGCCCGGGCTGCCGTTCAGCGGCGGGTGATCGATGGACAGGAAGGGCGAATCCTCCATGTCGTCCCAGGTCAACGCCTGAGTGGGGTCGTAGCCGTCCTTGGTGATGTAGACGTAGAACCAACCCGGGTGCGCGGCCCAGGCATTGTACGAGAAGTCGATGGTCGCACCCTCGGTCAGGTGCGTCACCGGCCAGTCGGCGCTCGGCTTGTTGAACCCGGTGAAGTTGGTGTTACCTCCGCTGCACAGCTCGCCGTCGGGCACGAAGCCACGGGTACGGCCGGCGCCGTCGGATCGCAGCACGGAGAACCAGTTGTAGAACGGGGTGGTCCCGCTCTGCTGCGCGGCGGACTTGCAGGCGGGGTTCACGGGCTTGATCTCACCCGTGTCGGTCAGTCCGTCCTGCCAGCAGAGGAAGGTGCGGCTGGCGGGCTTCATGGGCGTGCCGTGCGCCTCGGCCTTCTCCCCCGTGGTGAGGACGAGCCCGAGGGCGGGGACGGTCGTCAGCAGGGCGAGCAGGGTGAGGAGAACCGCTCTCCGGCGGGTGCCGGCCAGTAATCGGTGTCTGGACAGTTGGATCACGATGTACGTCCCTTCGCTGCGGCGCCGGGTGGGGCCGGGATGCTGTGCGAGCTTGGGAGCGCTCCCATTATCGGAGGCTAGCGCCGACCCCAAATCATGTAAACGCCTTGCGCAGAAAGGCTTCTGCCACTCGTCCGGGTGACCGCGACCGACGACGGGCATACGGGGGCGGGGTACTCGGTACCGTACCGGGCATGCCGCTGCCGAAGGACCTGGACCCGTATGCGAACCCCCGCGCCTTCTACGGCGCGGAGTTGCGTCGCCTGCGTGAAGCCGCAGGACTGTCACAGAACGAACTGGGCGAGCGGGCCTTCTGCTCCGGCACCTACATCGGCCTGTTCGAAGCGGCCGAGCGGCGGCCGCAGGCCGAGATCTCCCGCGCGCTCGACGCGCTGCTGGGGAGCGGCGAGCACCTTCAGCGGCTGTGCCGGCTGGCGCGGACCTCGAAGGTGGCGGGGTACTTCGCCGACGCGGCGGAGCTCCAGCAGCGGGCGGTCTCCATCGCCGAGTTCTCGTCCCTGATCATCCCCGGTCTGCTGCAGACCGAGTCGTACGCCCGAGCTCTCACGCGTGCTGCCCACCCCTACGCTTCGGACGATGTCGTCGAGACCCATGTGCGCACCCGGATGGACCGGGGAACGCTGCTCGACTCGCCCACTGCTCCCGTCCTCTGGGTCATCGTCCATGAGGCGGCTCTCCGCTCTCCGGTGGGCGGGGCCGCAGTCATCGCGGAGCAACTCCATCACCTTCACGGACAAGGCGTCACACGCCCACGTGTCGTCGTGCAGGTCCTGCCCTTCTCCGCCGGTGCGAACCCTCTGCTGAACACGGCCGTGACCTTGATGCACTTCGCCGACGCACCTCCCGCCGCCTACACGGAGGCCGCCTACAGCGGCCAACTCGTCGAGGATTCCGGGCTGGTGGGTCAAATCTCTTCCGCATACGATCTGGCCAGGGCTTCCGCGCTCTCTCCGGAAGCGTCCCTGTCCCTGATCAAGTCGGCTGCGAAGGGCTACGCAACAGATGCTCACCTCCCGTGACCTGTGCTCGGCAATGTGGCGCACGTCGTCCTACAGCAACGGGGACGGCGGGAACTGCGTCGAGGTCGCCGACGGCTTCCCCGGCCTCGTCCCCGTCCGCGACAGCAAGAATCCCGGCGGTCCCGCTCTCGCCTTCGGCGCCGCGGGGTGGGCGCGGTTCGTCGACGCCCTCAGGAGCGGTTCGCTGTAAACGCTGCGGCAGGCCTGAGCGGGGACCGGCTCAGACCTGCGCCGCTCCGCGTCAGCCGATGGCGTTGAACAGCCGTTCGGGAAGGGACACGTTCAGCGCGGTGACGACCGGCTTGCCGTGTTCCGTGCCGAGGCGGGAGACCGCGCCCGTGGCGAGCTGGAACAGTTCACCGCTCGCGGGTGTCAGCCGCAGGTAGCGCGCGGTGAGGACCCGCAGGAAGTGCGAGTGGGCCACCAGTGCGATGTCCGCGTCGCCCAGGCGGGACGCCGCCGCCCGGACCTCCGCCAGAATCCGGTCCGCCCGGTCGCCCACCTCCTTCGGGCTCTCCCCGGGGTGCTCGTCGGGGCCGGGGGCGACGCCGTCCGTCCAGAGGTTCCAGTCGGGGCGGGTGCGCCGGATCTCGACCGTGGTGATGCCCTCGTACGCCCCGTAGTCCCACTCCCGGAGGTCCGGTGTGTCGCGAGGGGCCTTCAGGCCGGCCAGTTCCGCGGTGCGGCGGGCCCTGAGCAGAGGACTGACCAGGGTGAGCCCGATCTCCCGTTCTGCGAGGAGCGGGACGAGGGCGCGTGCCTGCCGCTCGCCCAGGTCGGTCAGGGGCAGGTCGGTCCAGCTCGTGTGCTGCCCGGACCGGGACCACTCGGTCTCGCCGTGCCGGATCAGGATCAACTCGCCCATGGGTGCTTCCGCTCTGTGCGCCGTACGTATGTGCCAATGGTGGCAACCTGCCGGCCCACGATCGCATTCCGCCCGGCCCCGCACGGAGCGGCTCGCCCCGGCGGGGTGCCTCCGTACGGCATGTGCCGCCCCGGCCGAGGCGCGTACGGACGTGCCCGGGGGCCCTGCCCGTCGGCCTTGCCGGCGGGCACCGGATCGTTCCGGTGCCCGCCGGGACGGGGATCAGGGGCCGGTGGCCGTCAGGCCCTCTCCCCCACGACGGTGACCGTGTACGGCCGGTCCGTGTCCGTCGTCACACGGACCTCGCCGCCTTCGAGGACCACCTCGTACGTCGCCGCCACCGCGCCGGTGCGGTCGGGAACGGTCACCGTGCGGGTGAAGTCACCGGTTCCGGCGGGGGCGAACACGCGGAGTTCGAGGTCGTCGAGCCATTCGCCGTCCGGGCGGGACTCGTCCGCGCCGAGTGCCAGGACCGCGCCCTGGCGGACCAGCAGCGGCAGGCTGTCGAAGCCGTGGGTCTCCCGGCGCCACGCCGGTCCGGTGACCGTGTCACCGGTCAGCAGGTGGGTCCAGGTGCCCTCGGGCACGTAGTACTCGACCTCGCCGTCGTCGGTGAAGACGGGCGCGACGAGGACGTCCGGGCCCAGGAGGTACTGCCGGTCTGCCGTGCGGGCCGTCGGGTCCTCCGGGAACTCCAGCAGCAGCGGGCGCATCGTGGGGACACCGGTGCGGTGCGCCTCGACGGCCACGCCGTACAGGTACGGCATGAGGCGGTGCTTGAGGCGGGTGAACT
Source organism: Streptomyces sp. Alt3 (assembly GCF_030719215.1). Classification (NCBI taxonomy): domain Bacteria; kingdom Bacillati; phylum Actinomycetota; class Actinomycetes; order Kitasatosporales; family Streptomycetaceae; genus Streptomyces; species Streptomyces glycanivorans. The sequence continues at coordinate 1,597,557 of NZ_CP120983.1, forward strand.
GCCGGGCCACGTCGACGGCTTCGTCGCCGAACTCCCACGGCACGCGGTACGACGACGAGCCGTGCAGCCGGCTGTGGGAGGACAGCAGGCCGAAGGCCAGCCAGCGCTTGAAGACCGCGGGGTCGGGGGTCCCCTCGAAGCCGCCGATGTCGTGGCTCCAGAAACCGAAGCCGGACAGGGACAGCGAGAGGCCGCCACGCAGGGACTCCGCCATGGCCTCGAAGGAGGACCAGCAGTCGCCGCCCCAGTGGACCGGGTACTGCTGGCCGCCGGCGGCGGCCGAGCGGGCGAAGAGCACGGCCTCGCCCTGGCCGCGCTCCTTCTCCAGGAGCTCGAAGACGGCCTTGTTGTAGAGGTGCGTGTAGTAGTTGTGCATGCGCTCCGCGTCGGAGCCGTCGTGCCAGACGACGTCCGTCGGGATGCGCTCGCCGAAGTCGGTCTTGAAGCCGTCGACGCCCTGGTCGAGGAGGACCTTCAGCTTGGCCTGGAACCAGGCGGTGGCGTCGGGGTTGGTGAAGTCGACCAGTGCCATGCCGGCCTGCCACTTGTCCCACTGCCAGATGTCGCCGTCCGGCGTCAGGACGAAGTAGCCCTTCTCCGCGCCTTCTTCGTACAGGGCGCTCTTCTGCCCGATGTACGGGTTGATCCAGACGCAGATCTTCAGGCCCTTGTCCTTGAGCCGGGCGATCATGCCCTCGGGGTCGGGGAACACGGCCGGGTCCCACTCGAAGTCGCACCACTGGTACTCGCGCATCCAGAAGCAGTCGAAGTGGAAGACGCTGAGCGGGATGCCGCGCTCGGCCATGCCGTCGACGAAGGAGGTGACGGTGGCCTCGTCGTACGAGGTGGTGAAGGAGGTCGTGAGCCAGAGGCCGAACGACCAGGCCGGGGGAAGCGCGGGGAGGCCGGTCAGGGCGGCGTACCGGGACAGGACGTCCTTCGGTGTGGGACCGGCGACGACGAAGTACTCCAGCGTCTGGTCCTCGACGCTGAACTGCACCTGGCCGACGGCCTCGGAGCCGACCTCGAAGGAGACCTTTCCGGGGTGGTTGACGAAGACGCCGTAGCCGCGGGAGGAGAGGTAGAACGGGATGTTCTTGTAGGCCTGCTCGCTGCTGGTGCCGCCGTCGGCCTGCCACATGTCGACGGTCTGGCCGTTCTTCACGTACGGCGTGAAACGCTCGCCGAGGCCGTGGACGGTCTCCCCGACGCCGAGGGCGAGTTGGGCGAACATGTGATGGCTGCCGTCGTCGACGGTGGCGAACGCGCTGCCCTTGCGGCCGGCCGAGGTCAGGACCCGGCCGTCCCCGTCCAGGAACTCCAGACCGAAGGTGCCCTCGGTGGGGAGCCGCAGGGTGAGCGGGCCGCTGGTCAGCTCGGCGGTCGTGCCCCGGGTGCGGGTCGTGGCGGCGGACCGCGGGGCGGCGCCCGGCAGTTCGAAGTCGGGCCCCTTGCGGCGCTTGCCGGCGTGGTGGGTGAGCCGCACCGCGATGACGCCTTCGGCCGGCGCGTGGGCCTCCACGGTGATCAGTGGGGCGTTCAGCGTGTCGCCGCGGCGCTCGACGCGCTTGACGGCGGCGTAGGCGGCGAGGCGGTCGTCGTCGAGGCGGACATCGCGGACTTCCGTGGCGTACGAGGCGTGCACACCACTGCGCATCTGCCAGAAGCCGTCGGTGAACTTCATGGGGGTGGTCCTTAGCCGATCAGGGGGGTGCTGGGCGGGACGTCAGGGCGCCTGCGGCGAGCGCGGCTGCGGGTCCTCTCGATTTTGATCGTACACAAAACAAATGCGCCCGAGAAGGCCGGAACAGGGCAGCAGCTCCCGGATTGCCCGAGAAACCGAAACGCCGGGCGGAGCCCCGGATCTGCCATGTTTGCGCCACGTGATCGACACGTGACGGAAACGGTCTAGAAACCATCGACCGGATGGCGTATTAGTACTGCAAGCAAACAAATTGATCTGCCCGGCAGGGAATGCCGTCCGGGCCCGACGTCGACAAGAGGCTGTGCAATGACGGACCGCTTCACTCCCACTTCCGCGGACAGGTTCACGTTCGGTCTGTGGACGGTGGGCTGGCGTGGCAATGACCCGTTCGGTGACGCGACGCGTCCGGCGCTGGATCCGGTGGAGTCGGTGGAGCGGCTCGCGGAGCTGGGTGCGCACGGTGTGACGTTCCATGACGACGACCTGATCCCGTTCGGGTCGGACGAGAAGGAGCGGGCCCGGCTGGTCGGGCGGTTCAAGGACGCGTTGGAGCGGACCGGGATGAAGGTCCCGATGGCGACGACGAACCTGTTCACGCACCCGGTGTTCAAGGACGGCGGGTTCACCTCGAACGACCGTGACGTGCGGCGTTTCGCGCTGCGCAAGGTGATCCGGAACATCGATCTGGCCGCCGAGCTCGGTGCGAGCACGTATGTGGCCTGGGGCGGGCGTGAGGGTGCGGAGTCCGGGGGTGCCAAGGACGTGCGTCTGGCGCTGGACCGGATGAAGGAGGCCTTCGACCTGCTGGGCGACTACGTCACCGAGCAGGGCTACGACCTGCGGTTCGCGATCGAGCCCAAGCCGAACGAGCCCCGTGGTGACATCCTGCTGCCCACGATCGGTCACGCCCTGGCCTTCATCGAGCGCCTGGAGCGCCCGGAGATGGTCGGTGTGAACCCGGAGACCGGCCACGAGCAGATGGCCGGGCTGAACTTCCCCCACGGCATCGCGCAGGCCCTGTGGGCGGGCAAGCTCTTCCACATCGACCTCAACGGCCAGTCCGGTATCAAGTACGACCAGGACTTCCGTTTCGGCGCCGGGGACCTGCGCCAGGCGTTCTGGCTCGTCGACCTGCTGGAGACCGCGGGCTACGACGGATCGCTGCACTTCGACTTCAAGCCCGTGCGCACCGACGGCATCGACGGGGTCTGGGAGTCCGCGAAGAACTGCATGCGCAACTACCTCATCCTCAAGGAGCGCGCCGCGGCCTTCCGCGCCGACCCGGCCGTCCAGGAGGCCCTGACCGCCTCCCGCCTGCACGAGCTCGCCCGCCCCACCGCCGAGGACGGCCTCAAGGCCCTCCTCGCCGACACCTCCGCCTACGAGAACTTCGACGCCACCGCCGCAGCCGAACGCTCCATGGCCTTCGAAGCCCTCGACCAGCTCGCCATGGAACACCTCCTCGGCGTCCGCTGACCCACCACACACGGGGTGCCCGCACACCACCACCGGGCACCCCGCCCCTCCCTGCCGTGACACCGCCGGATCCGTGCAAGGGCTTGACTACAACCCCGTGGGAGCGTTCCCATGGGCCCCGGCCACCCTCTTAGCGCAAGGGCACCACCGTGACAGAACCTTCCCCGGACGGGCGGATCCGACGCCGCAGCCGCCGCACCAGGCGGATCGTCGTCCCCCTCACCGTCGTCTCCGCGATCGTCGCCGGCACCGTTCTGTCGGGCTGCGGCCAGCAGCGGGACGAGGACGTCTACACCGTCATGAACTCCTCGACCGACGAGTCGTACCACCGCTGGGACGGTGACACCCTCAAGCGCTGCAGCAAGCAGCTCGGGATCACCATCGAGCAGCAGAGCGTGCCGGCCTCGCAGCTGATGACGAAGGCGCTGCGCATGGCGTCCTCCAAGTCGCTGCCGGACGTCCTCCAGCTGGACGCGTCCGAGATGCCGACCTTCGCCGAGGCCGGCGGACTGATCCCGCTGAAGGACCTCGGGCTGACCACGACGGACATCCCCGAGGGGATCGTCGACTTCGGCTCGTTCGACGGGAAGTACTACGGGGCCGCGCGCACGGTGAACACCCTGGCGCTGTTCTACAACAAGGACACCCTCGACAAGGCCGGGCTGGAGGTGCCCACGACCTGGGCCGAGATGCAGTCGACCGCGAAGAAGCTGACCCAGGGCAAGCGGTACGGCCTGGCACTGAGCGCGGGCGGCGCGGAGGACGGCGTCTTCCAGTTCACCCCGTTCATGTGGTCCAACGGCGGTGACGAGTCGAAGCTCGACACCCCCGAGGTCGCCGAGGCACTGGACTACTGGAAGGCCCTCCTGAAGGACGGCTCGCTCTCCAAGTCCACGGTCAACTGGACCCAGGCCGACGTGAACGACCAGTTCATGGCGGGCAACGCGGCCATGATGATCAACGGCCCGTGGCAGGTCGAGACCCTGAACGCCAAGAAGGGCCTCAACTGGGGCATCGCCGAGATCCCGGTGCCCGAGGCGGGTGACGACTCGGTCGGTCCGCTGGGCGGCGGTGTGCTCACCGTGCCCAACACCGGCGACACCGAGCGCGAGAAGACGGCTGCGAAGATCATCGGCTGTATGTCGGGTGAGCAGGAGGAGATCTCCTACGCCATCAACAGCTGGATGGTCCCGGCCAACACCAAGGCGGCCGACATCTGGCGGAAGAAGACCCCCGAGCTGGCGGCGCTCGCCGACCAGGTCGCCACGGCCCGTTCCCGCACCGCGAAGGTCGGCGCCCAGTGGTCGTCCGTGTCGCTCGCCCTGCAGAGCGCCTTCCAGTCCGCGCTCACCGGCGCGTCCAGCGAGGCCGCTCTGAAGCGTGCCCAGCAGCAGGTCACGAGCGGGAACTGAGGTAACGAACCATGTCATCCACCACAGCCTCGGCCGCCGCGCTGCCGGCCGACCCGAAGGCCCCCGCGGCCGACACGGTCAAGAAGCCCGTGAACCCGCGGAGCGCCAAGCGGCGCAAGTCGCTCGCCCAGTGGGGATTCATCGCCCCGGCCGTGATCTTCATGGCGCTGTTCTTCGGCTACCCGCTCGTCCGCAACATCGTGATGAGCTTCCAGGACTACTCGCCGTCCACCTTCTTCACCGGCGAGGCGCCGTTCAACGGCACGGACAACTGGAGCAACGTCTTCAACGACGGGCTGTTCGGCAAGGCCCTGTGGCAGACGATCCTCTTCACCGTCGGATCGCTGGTCGGCCAGTTCTGCATCGGTCTGGCCCTCGCCGTCTTCTTCACCCGCCGCTTCCCGCTGAACGGGATCCTGCGCTCGCTGATCCTGCTGCCGTGGCTGGTCCCGATGGTGGTCTCCGGCATCGTGTGGCGGCGCATCTTCGACCAGGACACCGGTGTCCTCAACAGCTTCCTGGGCACCATCGGCCTCCCCGGTGACACGCCCTGGCTGACGAGCACCAGCATGGCGCTGATCTCGGTGATCCTGGTGAACATCTGGATCGGCATCCCGTTCAACATGGTGATCCTCTACGGCGGCCTCCAGGAGGTCCCCAAGGAGCTGAACGAGGCGGCCGCGCTCGACGGCGCCTCCGCCTGGCGCACGTTCCGCTCGGTCACCCTGCCCATGCTCAAGCCCGTGATCACCGTGGTGCTGGTGCTCGGCTTCATGTCGACGGTCAAGATCCTCGACCTGGTCCTCGCGCTCACGGACGGCGGGCCCGCCGACTCCACCCAGACGCTCGGCACGCTCACCTACCAGAACTCCTTCGTCCAGATGGACTTCGGGGCCGGTGCCGTGGTCGGCAACATCCTGATCCTGATCTCCGCCGTCTTCGCGGTGTTCTACCTGCGGGTCAACCGCAACGAGGGGAAGTGACCGGCATGGCGACCACCACCCAGATCCCCGCCGCCCCGGCTCCCGCCGTCCACCGGCCCAGGCGCCGCTGGGGTGCGACCGTCTTCGGCGTCGTCGTACTCGCGGTGATGCTGTTCCCGCTGTACTGGATGATCAACACCGCGCTGCAGCCCGACGCGAGCCTGGTCGACGTGGGCCCGGTCCCGACGGGTGTGGACTTCTCCGGCTTCACGTCGGCCATCACAGAGCAGGGCACCAACCTGCTGACCTCGCTGGCCGTGGCGCTGGGCGCCGTGGCCATCTGCCTGGCGATCTCCGCCCCGGCGGCGTACGGGCTGGCGCAGTTCAAGCTGCGGGGCAGCAAGACGATCGTCTTCGGCACGCTCATCACCCAGATGGTGCCGGGCATCGTCATCGCGAACGCCCTGTACAGCGCGTACGTGGACCTCGGCCTGGTCAACTCCTACTTCGGCCTGATGCTCGCGGACGCCTCGCTGGGCATCCCCTTCGCGATCGTGCTGATGCGTTCGTTCATGGTGTCGATCCCGCGTGAGGTCATCGAGGCCGCCGAGGTGGACGGTGCGGGCCGCTTCCGTACGTTCGTCCAGGTCGTCCTGCCGATGAGCCGGAACTCGCTGATCACCGCCGGGCTGTTCTCGTTCCTGTACGCGTGGAGCGACTTCATGTTCGCGCTCACGCTGAACACCACGGACGACGTCAAGCCGATCACGCTGGGGATCTACCAGTACATCGGCGCGCACGTCGGCGACTGGGGTTCGGTCATGGCCGCCTCGGTGCTCTCGGCGGTGCCGGCCGCCGTCCTCCTCGTCCTGTCACAGAAGTACATCGCCGCCGGTATCACCGGTGGCTCGGTCAAGTAAGGGTTCCCCCATGAGTGACTTCCCGGTCTTCCCGCCCGGATTCGTCTTCGGCGCGGCCACGGCCTCGTACCAGATCGAGGGCGCCGTGGAGGAAGACGGCCGCGGCCCGTCCATCTGGGACACCTACAGCCACACGCCCGGCCGGACGGACGGCGGCGACACGGGTGACGTGGCCTGCGACCACTACCACCGCTATCCGCAGGACGTGGCGCTGCTGCGCGACCTGGGCGTGGAGTCGTACCGCTTCTCGATCGCCTGGTCCCGTATCCAGGCCACGGGCAGCGGCGCGGTCAACCCGAAGGGGCTGGACTTCTACTCCCGGCTCGTCGACGAGCTGCTCGAGGCGGGCATCGAGCCGGCCGCCACCCTGTACCACTGGGACCTGCCGCAGGCCCTGGAGGACAAGGGCGGCTGGCGGGTACGGGAGACGGCGGAGCGCTTCGGCGAGTACACGGCGATCGTCGCCGAGCACCTCGGTGACCGGGTGCCGCGCTGGATCACCCTGAACGAGCCCTGGTGCAGCGCGTTCCTCGGCTACTCGGTGGGCCGGCACGCGCCGGGCGCCAAGGAGGGCCGTGGGGCGCTGGCCGCCGCCCACCACCTGCTGGTCGGCCACGGGCACGCGATGAACGCGCTGCGCGCGGCGGGCGTCCGCGAGGCGGGCATCACGCTCAACCTGGACCGCAACGTCCCGGCCACCGAGTCGGACGCGGACCTCGCGGCCGTCGTCCGGGCGGACACCCAGCACAACCTGGTGTGGACCGAGCCGCTCCTCGCGGGCCGCTACCCGGCCACCGAGGAGGAGACCTGGGGCGAGCTGATCACCGGCCAGGACTTCCGCCGCGAGGGCGACCTGGAGCTGATCTCGCAGCCGATGGACTTCCTGGGCATCAACTACTACCGGCCGATCGTCGTCGGCGCCGCCCCGCACCGCGAGGCGGACCCGGCGCTGCGTGTGGCCACGGACAACCGGTATTCGGAGGGGAACTACCCGGATGTCCGCAAGACGGCCATGGGCTGGCCGGTCGTGCCGGAGTCCTTCACCGACCTGCTGACCGTGCTCAAGCAGACGTACGGTGACGCCCTGCCGCCCGTGCACATCACGGAGAACGGCTCGGCGGAGTTCGACGAGGTCGAGGCGGACGGCTCCATCCACGACGCCGACCGGGTGGAGTACCTGCGTACCCATCTGACGGCGCTGCGGGCGGCGATGGACGCCGGTGTCGACGTACGCGGGTACTACGTGTGGTCGCTGCTGGACAACTTCGAGTGGGCGCTGGGCTACGCGAAGCGGTTCGGGATCATCCGGGTCGACTACGACACCCTGGAGCGCACCCCGAAGGACAGCTACAGCTGGTACCAGCAGCTGATCGCGGCGCACAAGGCCTGATCGGTCCCTCGGCGGCGGGGGCGTACGCGTGCACCAGGACGCGTACGCCCCCGCTTCGCGTTCCGCCGGGGGCCTTGAGCTGTGCGGCTGCCACGCTCAACGCACCGCGAACGCCGCCGGGTTGTCCAGGACGTCATGGACCACCCGGGCCGCCGCGCCCCGCGCCGCGTCGCCGGAGAGGGACGAGGCCCGCAGCCGGCTGCCGTTCTCGTGCCAGCGGCCGGAGACCACCCGGGCGGTGAGCTGGGCGTCCGCCGGGCCCTCCAGCCACGGCATCAGGCTGCGGTAGATCCCTCCCAGCACGACCGCCTCGGGGTCGAAGAGGTTGACCGCGCCGGCCAGTACCACGCCCAGCCGGTCCCCCGCCTCGCGCAGCGCCCCGACAGCCCTCTTCTCCCCGGCCGTGGCCCGCTGTTCCAGTTCGGCGATCCCGCGTACACCCGTGTCCGGGTCGATGCCCGCCGCGCGCAGCAGAGCCGCCCGGCCCGCGTACTGCTCCAGGCAGCCGTGGGCTCCGCACCGGCAGAGCGGGCCTCCGGGGTCGACGACGACGTGGCCGATCTCGCCGGCGAACCCGTGGGCGCCCCGGAGTATCTCGCCGTTGACCACGAGCGCGCCGCCCACGCCGATCTCACCGGTGAGATAGAGGAAGGTGCGCACGCCGCCGAGGCCCCCGAACCAGAGCTCGGCGAGTGCCGCCAGATTCGCCTCGTTGCCCGAGCCCACGGCGAGCGCCCGCCCGGCCGGGCGCAGCGTGCTGAGCGCCTGCCCGAAGATGCCCTCGGCCGCGACCCTGCTCCAGCCGAGGTTGGGTGCCTGCCGGACGACGCCGCCGGAGACGAGGCCCGGCAGTGCCAGTTCCACGCCGACCACCCGCAGTTCCTGTTCCCTGGTGGAGGCGATGACGCGGTTGGTGAGCCGGGCGGCGTGGGCCAGGACCTCGGCGGGCGGGACGTCCCGGTGGTCGGTGTGCTCGGTGACCCGGACCCGGTCGGTGCCGGTGAGGTCGACGGCGCACACGGAGACGTAGTCGATGTTGATCTCCACCCCGAGCCCGGCCGGGCCGGTGCGGGAGAGCTTCAGGACGGTGCCGGGCCGTCCGGCCGACCCGCTGGAGGTCTTGCCGGACTCGCTGAGGCAGTCCAGCGCGAGGAGTTCCTCGACGAGCGAGGAGACGGCGGCCCTGGTGAGCCCCACGAGGCTCGCCACGCGTGCCCGGGTGACCTCGCCCTCGTCACGGACGGTCCGCAGGACCAGGCTCAGGTTGTGGCGCCGCACGGACTCGTGTCCGGCCTTGGCCGCCGGCGAGGTGAGGTTGTTCTTCATCAGACCTTCGAGCCTAACGGGCGAAGGGCCGCACCCCGGGGGTGCGGCCCTTCGCTCACTTCCCGATCCCTTACTTGCGGATCAGGCTGCGCAGGACGTACTGCAGGATGCCGCCGTTGCGGTAGTAGTCCGCCTCACCGGGGGTGTCGATGCGGACGACGCCGTCGAACTCCACACCGGTGTCGGTGGTGACCTTGACCGTGCGCGGCGTGGTGCCGTCGTTCAGCTCGGTCACGCCGGTGAAGGAGAAGGTCTCCTCGCCGGTCAGGCCGAGGGACTCGGCGGTGTGGCCCTCGGGGAACTGGAGCGGGAGGACGCCCATGCCGATGAGGTTCGAGCGGTGGATGCGCTCGTAGGACTCGGCGATGACGGCCTTGACGCCCAGGAGCGCGGTGCCCTTGGCGGCCCAGTCGCGGGACGAGCCGGAGCCGTACTCCTTGCCCGCCAGGATCACGAGCGGGGTGCCCGCGGCCTGGTAGTTCTGCGAGGCGTCGTAGATGAACGACACGGGGGCGTCGGCCTGTGTGAAGTCGCGGGTGAAGCCGCCCTCGGTGCCCGGCGCGATCTGGTTGCGCAGGCGGATGTTGGCGAACGTGCCGCGGATCATGACCTCGTGGTTACCACGGCGCGAGCCGTAGGAGTTGAAGTCACGGCGCTCGATGCCGTGCTCCGTGAGGTACTTGCCGGCCGGGGTGTCGGCCTTGATCGCACCGGCCGGGGAGATGTGGTCGGTGGTGACCGAGTCGCCCAGCTTGGCGAGCACACGGGCGCCGGTGATGTCCTCGACCGGGGTCGTCTCCATCGTCATGCCCTCGAAGTACGGGGGCTTGCGCACGTAGGTGGACTCGGAGTCCCACTCGAAGGTGTTGCCGGTCGGGATCGGCAGCGCCTGCCACTGGGCGTCGCCCGCGAAGACGTCCTGGTAGGACTTGTTGAACATGTCCTCGCCGATGGAGTTGGCGACGACGTCGTTGACCTCGGCCTCGGAGGGCCAGATGTCCTCGAGGAAGACGGGCTTGCCGTCCTGGTCGACGCCGAGGGCGTCCTTGGTGATGTCGACCTTCATCGAGCCGGCGATGGCGTACGCGACGACCAGCGGCGGGGACGCCAGGTAGTTCATCTTGACGTCGGGGTTGATCCGGCCCTCGAAGTTGCGGTTGCCGGAGAGCACCGAGGTGACGGCCAGGTCGTGGTCGTTGACCGCCTTGGAGACCTCTTCCGGCAGCGGGCCGGAGTTGCCGATGCAGGTGGTGCAGCCGTAGCCGACGAGGTTGAAGCCGACCTTGTCGAGGTACGGGGTCAGGCCCGCCTTGTCGAAGTAGTCGGTGACGACCTTCGAGCCCGGGGCGAGGGTGGTCTTGACCCACGGCTTGCGGGTCAGGCCCTTCTCGACCGCCTTCTTCGCCACGAGCGCCGCGGCGACCATGACGTAGGGGTTCGAGGTGTTGGTGCAGGAGGTGATCGCGGCGACGGTGACGGCGCCGTGGTCGATCTCGTACGTCGTGCCGTCGGGCGCGGTGACCGTGACCGGGTTCGTCGGGACACCGTTGGAGGCGGCCGGGGCGTCGGAGGCCGGGAAGGACTCCTTGCCCGCCTCCTCGTCGTCCGAGACGTAGTTGCGTACGTCCTGGGCGAACTGCGCCTTGGCGTTCGCGAGGACGATGCGGTCCTGCGGGCGCTTCGGGCCGGCGATGGAGGGGACGACCGTGGAGAGGTCGAGCTCGAGCTTCTCGGAGAAGTCGGGCTCGGCGGCCGGGTCGAGCCAGAGGCCCTGCTCCTTGGCGTACGCCTCGACGAGCGCGACCTGCTGCGCGTCGCGGCCGGTCAGGCGCAGGTAGTTCAGCGTCTCGTCGTCGATCGGGAAGATCGCGGCGGTGGAGCCGAACTCCGGGGACATGTTGCCGATGGTGGCGCGGTTCGCGAGGGAGGTGGCGGCGACGCCCTCACCGTAGAACTCGACGAACTTGCCGACGACGCCGTGCTTGCGGAGCATCTCGGTGATGGTCAGCACGAGGTCGGTGGCGGTGGTGCCGGCCGGGAGCTCGCCGGTCAGCTTGAAGCCGACGACGCGCGGGATGAGCATGGAGACCGGCTGGCCGAGCATCGCGGCCTCGGCCTCGATGCCGCCGACGCCCCAGCCCAGCACACCCAGGCCGTTGACCATGGTGGTGTGCGAGTCGGTGCCGACGAGGGTGTCGGGGTACGCCTGGCCGCCACGGACCATGACCGTGCGGGCCAGGTGCTCGATGTTGACCTGGTGGACGATGCCGGTGCCCGGGGGGACGACCTTGAACTCGTCGAAGGCGGTCTGGCCCCAGCGCAGGAACTGGTAGCGCTCCTTGTTGCGGCCGTACTCCAGCTCGACGTTCTGGGAGAACGCGTCGTTGGTGCCGAACTTGTCGGCGATGACGGAGTGGTCGATGACCAGCTCGGCCGGGGCCAGCGGGTTGATCTTCGCCGGGTCACCGCCGAGCTCCTTGACGGCCTCACGCATGGTGGCGAGGTCCACGACACAGGGGACGCCCGTGAAGTCCTGCATGATCACGCGGGCCGGCGTGAACTGGATCTCCTGGCTGGGCTGGGCCTGCGAGTCCCATCCGCCGAGCGCCCGGATGTGGTCGGCGGTGATGTTCGCGCCGTCCTCCGTGCGGAGCAGGTTCTCCAGCAGCACCTTCAGGCTGTAAGGGAGGCGCGCGGAGCCCTCGACCTTGTCCAGCTTGAAGATCTCGTACGACTCGTCGCCCACGCGCAGCGTGCTGCGGGCGTCGAAGCTGTTCGCCGACACGACAGTCTCCTTCTTCAATGTGCGCGTTCAACCGCGCCGCGCCTCATGTGCGGCCGGCGCCGCCTGCGGCCCCCACCATCCGCTAAGGTAAGGGTTAGTTAGGTAACCCTTACTGAGCGGCGGCTGCGGTGCGCCTCGGCAGATATCTCGATGTCGAGATAACTCTAGTACATCGCCGCCGCGCGGTCATGCCCGGGAGTCCGTGTCCGGCGCCACTCCGCGATGACCCACGGCCACGACCAGGGGCCGGACGGATCCCGTCCGAATCCGCCGGGCCGCGTTCTCGGCGGTACGGCGGGACGCGTGCACCTCGGCGTGACGAGAGCTCACCGTGCGCAGCACTCCAGGGCGCGCGCCGCGAAAGCCGTACACCTACGACCACCCACCCCTGCCCGGAGAGAGCGCAGTGCACTTCACCGACACCTCCGAGGCCGTGCGGGCATGGGTCCACGGCTGGGCCCTCTCGCGCGGGGCCGGCGAACCGAGCCCCACACCGTGGGGCTTCACCGTGGTCACCGGACCCCCCGGGAACTCCACGAACCATGTCCTGCCGACCGCCGACGAGACGACCGTGCGGGAGCTGACCAGGAGCCCCGCCCGCCCGGGAGTCTGGCTGAAGGCGTTCGTTCCGGCCGATTCGCTCGCGTCCTGGATCGCACCGGGGTGGTCGATCCCCGGCGCGCCCGGCTTCCTGATGTCGACCTCGCTGGGCTCCGATCCCGCAGGCGTCCCGAGCGCGGCGCCCGACGGCTACCGGCTCCGCAGCTGGACCGACGCCGGGGTCGTCCACGCCAGGGTGCACGCACCGGACGGCACCACCGCCGCGCGCGGCCAGACCGCCGTCGACGGCACCACGGCGGTCGTCGACAAGGTCGAGACCCACACCGCGCACCGGCGCCGCGGGCTCGGCCGGGTGATCATGGCCACTCTCACGGCCACGGCCGCCGAACAGGGCGCCACGGTGGGCCTGCTGGCGTCGTCGGCCGAGGGCCGCGCCCTCTACGAGGCGACGGGGTGGCTGGTGGCGGCACCCCTGGCCAACGCCCGGCGGGGGCCGGACCCGGCCGGCCGACACGCCGTCAGGGCTGCCACCGCACCGGCGGTCCACCGGCAGCGGGATCCACGGGGCGTGGGCACGAACGGGCCCGCACCCGTGCCGCGCGCATGACCCGGCCGCTTCGGGATACGCGTACTCCTGACAGAGGAGGCGCAGATGCCGCTCACATTCCGCAAGAGCTTCCAGATCCTTCCGGGCGTCCGGCTGAACATCAACCGCCGCTCGTGGTCCGTGACGACGGGCGGACGACACGGCCCGAAGCGCACGCACAGCAGCACCGGCCGCCGCACCACCTCGATGGACCTGCCCGGCCCCTTCGGCTGGCGCAGGACGACCAGGCGCAGCCGCCGCGGCTGATTCACCCGGTCGGCGCAACACCGCACGCCGGGTCGTGCGCGGAGGCCTGATGCTTCACACAGGCACCTACGCACGGCCCGGCGCCCGGTCGTCACCCGAACCGCGCACCCCGACGCGATCTTCATCTCATATCTGAGATAGCGTGCAGTCATGGAAGATGACTACCTCGCACGTATCGGCAAGCTCATCCGTGACGCCCGTCAGCATCGTGGCTGGACACAGAGTCAGCTCGCCGAGGCGCTCGCCACGAGCCAGAGCGCTGTCAACCGCATCGAGCGCGGCAACCAGAACATCAGCCTTGAGATGATCGCCCGCATCGGCGAAGCCCTCGACAGCGAGATCGTGTCGCTCGGCTACGCCGGACCCATGCATCTGCGTGTGGTCGGCGGCCGCCGGCTCTCCGGCTCCATCGACGTCAAGACGAGCAAGAACGCGTGCGTCGCCCTGCTCTGCGGATCCCTGCTCAACAAGGGCCGCACCGTCCTGCGCCGGGTGGCGCGCATCGAGGAGGTCTTCCGGCTGCTGGAGGTCCTCAACTCCATCGGCGTACGCACCCGTTGGATCAACGACGGCGTGGACCTCGAGATCCTGCCGCCGGCCGAGCTCGATCTGGAGGCCATCGACGCGGACGCCGCGCGCCGGACCCGCTCGATCATCATGTTCCTCGGCCCGCTGCTGCACCGCACGGACCGCTTCACCCTGCCGTACGCCGGAGGCTGTGACCTCGGCACGCGCACGATCGAGCCGCACATGATCGCGCTGCGCCGCTTCGGCCTGGAGATCGCCGCGACCGACGGGCTCTACCACGCACAGGTCGACCACGAGGTCCGGCCGGACCGCCCCATCGTCCTGACCGAGCGCGGCGACACGGTGACCGAGAACGCCCTGCTGGCCGCCGCCCGGCACGACGGCACGACGGTCATCCGCAACGCCTCCTCCAACTACATGGTCCAGGACCTGTGCTTCTTCCTGGAAGCGCTCGGCGTGCGGGTCGAGGGCGTCGGGACGACGACCCTCACCGTGCACGGTGTGCCGGAGATCGACGCGGACGTCGACTACTCCCCCTCCGAGGACCCGGTCGAGGCGATGAGCCTGCTCGCCGCCGCCGTGGTGACGGAGTCCGAGCTGACGATCCGCCGGGTCCCGATCGAGTTCCTGGAGATCGAGCTCGCGGTCCTGGAGGAGATGGGCGTCGACTGCGACCGCACGGCGGAGTACGCCGCCGACAACGGCCGCACCCGGCTGGTCGACCTGACGGTCAGGCCCTCCAAGCTGGAGGCCCCCATCGACAAGATCCACCCGATGCCGTTCCCCGGCCTGAACATCGACAACGTGCCGTTCTTCGCGGCCATCGCGGCCTCCGCCCACGGCCAGACCCTGATCCACGACTGGGTCTACGACAACCGCGCGATCTACCTCACCGACCTCAACCGCCTCGGCGGCAGGCTCCAACTGCTGGACCCGCACCGCGTCCTGGTCGAGGGCCCGACCCGCTGGCGCGCCGCCGAGATGATGTGCCCGCCGGCCCTGCGGCCCGCGGTGGTGGTCCTGCTGGCGATGATGGCGGCCGAGGGGACCTCGGTCCTGCGCAACGTGTACGTCATCAACCGGGGCTACGAGGAGCTGGCGGAGCGGCTGAACTCGGTGGGGGCCCAGATCGAGATCTTCCGGGACATCTGACTGGACGCGGTGTCGTGCCCCTTGGGGGCAAGGGGCACGACACCTCAATAGGCCATCTGACCTGCGGATACCTACCTTCACGGTCTTTCGCTGATCTCTGTCATTTTTCAGCACCTTGTGCAACGCATGTGCAAGATGATCTTGAATGATTGACGGCACGTCAGAAAAGACCGAGTAACCGTCAGCCTTTACGGAGGGTTACCGCCGAAGCGGCCTCGCAACATCCGATGTCGGTCGCGTCGCGCCGACCGCGTCTGGGCGACGAGGCGAACCGCCATCCGCTCGACGTCTCCGGCCTCACGACGCAGCCTGGGTAGACCGCGCATCCGAGTCCTCCGGCTGACCACTTCGCCACGCAGCAGAGGACCCGCACCACGTGGGCGCGGGTCCTCTGTCGTAGACGGGCGCCGTGTCACGGGCTGAGCCTGCGCCCACCTCGTGGGAGCACCCGCCGCGACGTCCGGGCCGGCGGGGTGTAGGGCCGCCCTACGATGAGCAGCGTGACAAGTCTCCGCGCCCCAGGCTCGCCTTCAGCACATAGCCGTGGGGACGGCCGACACCAACCGCCAGCTGACCGACGCCACCCGCCTGATGTACTCCTCCGACATGGCCGCCTTCATTGCCTGGTGCGCGAGCGTCGGTCGGCGGACGCTGCCTGCTACCCCGGAGGCTGAGTACGCTGGCGCACTTGACCGTAACCCCGTCGCCGCGGACCGGCCGCCCGCTCGCCCCCGGGTCCATCAATCGCGTCCTGACCGCCGTCCGCCGCGCTGCGCGCCGGTCCCACGCGGACCGTGCGGTCCAGCCTGCCCCGGGAGGCACGCGGGACGAATCTGTCTCCCTCCCTCAAGGGCGCCCCGAACATCAGGGCCTGGGGCAGCTCCGCTACGTCGTCGAGCAGACTTTCGCCCTGCTCCACCAGTGCAAACGTCTCGCTGTCCGATGGGAACGACGCCTCGAACTCCACGACACCTTCGTCTCATTGGGCTGCAAACTCATCTGCTGGAGGCGCCTCAAGAAGATTGAATCGCGAACTTGTGCTGCAACTCTAGGATTTACGGCTCACGGTTGAGTTGGCGTATGACGCGAGATCGTGGACCCAAACCTGTAGACGCCGACTCCTGAGCATGTCCAAGAGAGAGAGGGTGTGCCGGTAGGTCGCTGACCAAGTGATGTCGGTGCCGCCATGGGGGGCTCGGGTCAGGTCCACAGACCCTCGATGAGATGTGAACAGCCCTGCGGCCTGTTCATAGCTGAACCGCCGGCCGGGAACCATCTCGACGACCCGCTCGCGGCAGCACATACGTCCAATGCGGGAACGGATGGTGCGCAGGTCATCTACTCGTGCCGGTCGGTCGACTCCGGCAGGCACATCCCACTCGACGTCGGCGTAGGCGGACCACAACGGCCAGGATTCTGCATTCAGGAGTGCCGCGTAGACGATGGCGGCAGACGCCGATGAGTGTGAAGAAGCAGTAACAGCGAGGGACGACACCCCAACAAGGGTAGACCGCGTCTCACCATGATCGTTTTACGAGCTCATAAGGTTGTCCCATTGCGCAGAATGGTCACCACCGAAAGGCAGGTCAGCATGCTTTTCCGGCACCCTGGGTACGTCAGTGGCTTCATCCAGCTGCGCCCCGAGGCAGAACAAGACCTCGCCAAGTTACCGAAGTCCCGCCGGGAAGAGTGGGAGGCCGCGATCGAGGCCGCCGAAAATGACATCCTCCATGACACGTCGAGCTGACCCGTGAGGAGCACCGCGGCACCTACGACCCGAAGTGGCAGTCGTGGAAGATGCCGGTTGAGCTCGGCATCGGGATTAGCGCCGTCGAGGACGGCGTGGCGACAGTGCGGCTCGCGCAGCGCCGCATAGCAGGGTTCGAGACGATCTACCAGGTCGTCTCCTACCTGAGCGGCGCGAGCATCCGCCACCAGGTAACTGTCGGCGAGGTCGTAGCCACAGGCGAGAGGTCCCGCATCCACGCTTCCCTGCCGCAGCAGAAAACTACTGCCGCCCCCGGGGATGCCGCGTACAGCTTCGGCGCGTATGTGCGGCTCCTAGGCGAGGTCGAGGCATCCTGCCACGACCTCGTTGCGAAGTATCGGACGGTGAACGCCGAGCAGCATGACGCGAGCTATCGGGACCTTCGGCAGCTCGCCGCGTTCCTGGCAGAGCAGACCAGGCTCCTGGAGAAAAAGGCAGCCGCCTCTCCTGCCAAGCCGAAGTTCCGCGCGGTAAAGGACTGGTTCGACCTGACGCCCTCCGAGTTCGAGCAGGCCATCGCCGACCTGTGCCGTGAAGGCGGCTGTTACCGGGTCGAGACGCCCGGCGGCGCGGGTGACCTCGGCGCGGACGTCATCGCATACACCCCTGAGGGCCGTAAGGTCGTCATCCAGTGCAAGCAGTACCGCGGCAAGGTCAGCAGTCCGGAGATGCAGAAGTTCGCCGGCACGGTCTTCAGCGTCCACCAGGCCGACATCGCGCTGATGGTCACGACCGGGTTCGTCACCGGGCCGGCAGCTGCCTACGCAAGCGTCATCGGCATCCAAATCGTTGACTCCAACGTTCTACGCCGGTGGGCCGACGGCATCGATCAGCCACCTTGGAAGTAGAGGCGAACGGCAAATGAATCACTTGCGGCGGCGCGTGGTAGACGGGCCGCCGATATCCACAAGCGCAGGCGGCGGCCCCCGCGGGTGAGGCGGGTGGCGACGTGCAGCAGCCGGTAGCGGATCTTCTTCGGCTCGGCAGCCGCGAGTTCGCCGTCCCGGAGCAAGACGCGGGTCCAGGCCAGCAGATCGATCGCTGTGAGACTGAGTTCGAGCCAGACGGCATTGATGCCGAAGTCTCGAGAGGGGAAGCGGCCGAATCCGGTGGTATTGCCTCACCGGCTGTGGTCCTCGACGGTGGCATGCCCACGGTGACGGACCTCGAGGAACTGGGCGGAGCCGCCGCCGGAGTGGGGGGTGTCGGTGAGGAACACCTGATGCCGTAGGCCCTCGTCCTGGACGAACAGGGACAGTTGGGCTCTGGGGTGGGGCCGCTCGCGGCACACGATGCGGGTGCCGCGCGGGTAGCCGTTTAGGTCGACCATGCCGGTCAGCTCGGCGCCGTCCCGCATGGTCCCGTCCTGGTCCAGGGCGGGATGCCAGAGGCGCCCGGGCATGGCCCGGACAGCGCGGCGGACCGGCTCGGTGATGGCGTATCCGACACGGACGGCCCGAGGGAGCTTTTATATGGGTTCCATGCGCCACTGAACAGTGCCAGTTCCAGTAGGTCGGGAGCGAGCGGCCAGTGCGTGGACCCGGCCAGCTGGTCGGTGGCGCCGTGTGCCCATCTCAGGTACACGTCGTAGCGGTGCGGGGTCCACCCGCCGTCGCTCCACAGCCAGGCAGCGAGCTTCACGGGTTCCTCAAGCCCGATCCCCTCCCCCAGTCGTGTCGTGTAAGCGCGCAGGACACGAGCTATGCGCTGGTCGAGGATGAGCGGGCGCGGCCCCGGCGCATCCACTACGGCGCCGCCGGCGAAGTAGAGGAACTTGGTAAAGAACGCAGGTCCAAGGCCTGCGATCGCGCCGCTCAGCCTGCGGTAGCCCGCCACGGCGCCATCGGTGGCCAGCAGCGCAATAGCCTGTGCCAGCACCGCCTCGACCCGGCCTGGGCGCAGGATCTCACCCAGCCGGTAGGCCCCGTACCCGTTGTCACCTTGTCCCCAGACGTAGCTGGCGACGAGTGTCTCGGTCCAGCTAGCCGTTGCTACCCCAGTCCGGGCCACCGCCAACACCTGGGCCCGGCTCAGCAAAGTTGGCTTACGTCCGACCTGCTCAGCCAACCCCGAGGGCCACGGCCGGATGCCGGCCCAGGACCCCGGGATGTAGCGAACTGCGTGCGCGCCTGTCCCGTCCGCGTACGGCGCCCCGTCTTCGGCCAGCCAGGCTCCCAGCTTTTGCACTGCATCCGAAGGAAGCGGACGCTCGAGCATCCGCGCGTCCAGTTCCCCGGCGCCCTCTCGCCATCCCATCCGAACTCTCTCCTTTGGTTCCACCAGCTCGCCGCGACAGCAGGCATCACCAGTTCGTGACGGGTTCTGTCCCGAGGAAGTGCACCCCCGCACGAGTGCGGGACCGTTCAGCTGATCTTGCGGGCGGAAAGTGGGCTGGAACCAGGTACGGCCCGGATACCAGGAACGTTGTCGGCGCGTAGTCTGGCGGCCACAGCGCCGGGACTGATCTCCCCGCCCTCGTACTGGCTCGTGGGGACCGCCGTTATCTGCGACACCGTCAGAATGCTTCCGACCGGCAGCCCGGAGAAGGCCTCTCGCATGTGACGTGCGACATCGCGCCGGGACCGGGGCATCTGAACCGTCGCCGGCCTACCGACGGGGGTAGCCTCCCGCGCCCCCAGCCGGGGTGCCGGGAAGCCTGCGACCGAGGAGGTGGGCGCGCCTCCATCCGGGCGTTGCCAGCGCCTGGAGAACGCCTCGGACAGATGGTCAGCCCGGGCCAGGATGCTCTCCTCGTCCCACTGAGCAGGCAGGGAACGGTTCAACGAAAGTGCACTGTGCACGAGGATGTCGTTCCTCTTGCGCTCCCAGGGACCATTGGAAACCGATGTGTTCAGTCTGCCGGTGAGCAGAGTCAGGTTTCCCACGGTGTGGAGGAGAGACTGCCTGCGCTCATGAGCCTCGACGCTCCCGAGGCCTCCGCCGTCGGGAAGCGGCCAGTGTTCCTCCCAGGCCTGGGGCAGTAGGTGCTCGATCGTCAACTCCCCGTTGTGGACATGTCGCTCGGTCTTACCCGAATACAGCGAGTCCTCCAACTCGGCCAGCAGCAGCCGCATCCGGGTCCGTGTGAGTTGCTTGTACAACGGCTGGGACCGAAAGACATCTCGGATATCGCGATCGCGGGGCCAGAACCCGGAGTCGGCCTCCTGTCGGAGCAGAAAGTCCGCCACGACCGACGGGTCGTCCTTCGCCTTCAGTTCCTTGAGCAGTTCCAGGAAGAGCCGGTTGTAGTTCTTCGTCGTCAGGCGGCAGACGGTGCGTCGCACCAGGTAGGAGTCCAGGGTGCCCACCGCGCCGGCCCGGTCGTCCTCGTCGAAACGGCTCACCATCCACAGGAGTACGGGCATCACGGTGTTGGCGTCCAGAACACCAACAGTGCGCAAAAAGCGGCCTTCCGGTGTCAGCGGCTGTTCCTCGGCCGTCAGCCTTCGGTAGGCACCTGCCCGCTCCACCAGGCGCCTCATCAGATTGACCAGGCCCATATCAGCGGCCTTGACGTACCTGCGAAAGGTCAGCAAGAGCTCTGGAGCCATCACCTCCTCGGCGAGTTCACCCGTGAGGTACTGCATGAGGAAGACGTCCAGGCGAGGCCGCTTCAGCCTTCCCTGCCGCACCTCCTTGCGCCAGTCAGGCGTCTCTAGCTGCGCCCACAGATCCCTGTACAGCTCCTCCACCGGGAGCCCTTGCTCCTCCGCCTGCTGGAAGACCAGGTTCTTGACCAGGTCGGATGCCTGCAACGGGGTGCCTCGGTCGTTCAGAGCCTCGAAGATGACCTGGGCGTTATCCTCGGGCTTGAGATCGATAACGACCAACTCAAACTTGTCACGAAGCACGCGCACCAAGGCATCAAAGCCCTTGTCCAGCCTGCCTTCGTAGTTCAGCTCTTGTGCCCACTCGACCGTGCGGTTGCGAAAGAACCAGTACGCCTGGACGATCGCCGAGGCGTCTGGAGCGACGGGGAATGCGACGTCGACGGGCCGCCGGAGCCGACCGTCCATGACCATGCGGAACGAGTCACGGTCAATGTTGGTAGGCCACACCTTGTAGGCGGCATGCGGGTCGTCGGTCATGTCGTCGTCGTTGGCGGTCAGTTTGACGAGCGCACGTACGTACCTGTCCTGTACATCAAGCTCGCGTGCGACATCGCGGACCGCGGCAAGGAGAACCTGAAGTGTTGTCAGCCTCTGCTGTCCGTCGATGACCTGTCTGGCGGGCATCGACCCCGTGAGTGTCAGTAGCTGATCCAGCACGACCGCACCAAGAAAGTGCGGATGAACCTCCTCATCCGCCATTCTTTGGTGGACCAGAGCGGTGACGTCCTCCCACAGGGGGCGCCAGTTCCGGTCCTCCGTCCAGACGTACGGCCTCTGGAAGACCGGCACGACGAGTCGCCGGTCCGGCCCGAACAGATCGCGCAGGGTCATCGATTTCGCTTCCACACTGTCCTCCAATAGGGGCTGTTCACACGGGCCGAGTGCCTACCGTTGAGGTCCTCTCGGCCGATTCAGGGACTAGCGTCAGCCCTGCAACCAGTGGCCCGCCCGCTCCGCCGACCTACGGAAACTGCCCTGGAGCACACCGCGCGCAACCGTATCCGGCTCGAGATCGCGCAGATCACACGCAACCTCCCGGCCTGGATGCCGATATTCGCGTTGACCAACTGGCACTCGGGCCACCACCCTGCCCTAGCACGGCCACAGCCTGTGACATGGGTCGTCGCCTCCCTCGGCAGCCCAGCACGAATGAGCGTCAGGACTCGGTGGGCTCGATGGTCTCCTGTTTCACCAATCTGTCCCGCAGCTTCTTCGCAACAGGTTTCACCTTGTTGTCCCAGAAGGGCTTGACATGAGGAGCGACGAGAATAGCGCCTACTACGACCCCGCCGATGGCCAACTCTTTCCAACTGAGCTGAGGGTCATCGTCGCCACCACTACCGCTGTCGTCCACGATGGGATCGGGCTCGAAAATTGCCTCTTCTTCAGCGGGAGACCCTCCGTCGTCGAAGCCACCGGGATTCGCTTCTATATCGGCCCTAAGTGCCGCTACCGTCTCCTCGCTCCAGGTACGAGTTTCCCAGTTCCGGTTGTACTGGGCGTAGCCGCCCGTACCGCGTGAATGGTATTGCTCCTTCGCGTACTGCTGCCCCTTCTCGGTGAGCCCATAAGCGCCAGGATTTCCGTCCAGATAGCCGTACTCCTTGAGGAGCGCATTCATTTCTCGAGCAGTTCGGCCAAACTCCTCGCCCAACACCCGTGCTGATTTCCCCATGGCTCAGCGCCCCCTCTACACTTCGGCCGCACGCGGGCCGCCGCTGACGATATGGACGACGTTACTGGCAGCACGCTGCACTGCGGGGCTAGTTCTGTCAGACGCGTACCGCCTTCGCTGGGACGCCGAGCAGCGCCTGGCCTTCAACGGCCGCAGCGGCCTGCGCGAGCGGACGGCGTTCACCGACCTGCTTCGTGAGTACGTTGGCTGACTCCCGTCGGGCCAACTCGTCCGCCCTTGAGGTCTGCGCACGTCAAGGGCCAGAAACCCGCCCTGTTCCCGTAGCCGCAGAGATAGGGTGACCTTCGGTGATGGTGCAACACGGTGACGCGGTCGCGAGAGGGTGACGCAGAGAACATGGCAGAGGTGCCCGCGCAGATCGGCCGCTACGTGGTCGAGCGCGAGCTGGGCTCGGGGGGCATGGGAGAGGTCTATCTGGCCTATTCGCCCGGCGGGGACCCGGTCGCGGTGAAGGTGATTCGACGGGATCGCCTCGACCAGGCCACGCGCGCCCGATTCGAGAAGGAAGCGCTCATCGCGCGAACGGTCGTGGGTACGAACCGAGTGGCACGCTTCCTCGATGCCGATCCGTACGCCGAGCAGCCCTGGATGGCTGTCGAGTACGTCCCAGGACATACGGTTCACGAGCAAGTACAGGGCCGGGGCACGCTCCCTGCTCCCCTCGTCGCCAGCCTCGGCGCGCTGCTCGCCGAAGGGCTCGAAGCAGTTCATAAGGTGGGTTTGCTCCACCGCGACCTCAAACCGCAGAACGTCATGCTCAGCGAGTACGGTCCGATACTGATCGATTTCGGTCTCGGGGCCTTCGTTGACGCTGACAAGGACAACCTGACGCAGGCCGGGATGATCATCGGCACCATTCGGTGCATACCTCCCGAGCAAGCGCTCGCTCGCACCAAGCCGAAAGAACCTGCCGATGTGTACGGGCTCGGCACAGTGCTGCTCTATGCGGCGACCGGCCACTACCCGTACGAGGGCGCGGACTGGCTCGGGATCGCCACTCAGGTGGCGGACGAGGAGCAGTTCCCGAATCTGGCCGGGCTGCCAGATGCCCTTCTCCCGCTGATCACGGCGATGCTCGCGTACGCGCCGGCCGACCGTCCCATGCTGGCCGAGGTGACCCGGCAGTGTGTGGCACTCGTTGAGGATGCGGGGTTGTCTGCGGCACAAGCCCGCCATGCACTGGTGAATGCGACGGCTTCCTCCGAGGACAGTGCTCGCGCGGCGCAGACCAAAAGCCCGTCCTCCTCGGTGTGGGAACGCATCGAACAATTCGCGGCCCCTGTCGGCGAAACCAGCACTGCGGACGAGGACGACCACGACAGCCCGCTCGACCGTCCTCTCCCGGCCTCAGAGGACTCCGGCGCTGAGGCGCCTGCCGGTCTCACGAAAGACATCGTGCGGGAAGCCGAGAAACCCACCGATCCGGGGCTACCGGCCCAGAAGTCTAGGCGAGGTCGGAAGCCGGCCTCTCTGACGGTTTCCGAGGACTTGCGAAAGCGGTACGCGATGCAGTCCGCGCTGTAGCTCGCCTATCAGGCGCATCGTCCGCCGGAGGCAATGTCAGTGCACCGCGGTAAAACAACGGCGACTCACCTCCGGGATTCTCCGGAGCGCATGCGAAACAGCAGTATGAAGGAATGGAGCGGTACGTGACCAGCGTGACGGAGACCGGTGACGGTCAGGGCGCGTTCGACACGGAGGACGCTGCGGATGAAGCAATGGACTCCGGCGTTCCCGGCCCCACGGGGGCCGCCTCCCTGACCCGTCAGGCCAAGTACGCGCCAGGCGCGCAGGTCCGGGTCCGGGACGAGCAATGGCTGGTCAAAACCGTCACGCCGGTGGGTGACGAGGACTGGATGGTCGAGGCGACCGGAGTCTCCTCCTTCGTCCGCGGGACCGACGCCGTCTTCTACGACAAGCTCGACTACATCGAGGCCCTCGACCCGAAGAAAACCCTCCTGGTCCCGGACGACTCCCCGAACCACCGCAAGGCCCGCCTCTACCTGGAGGCGGTCATCCGCAAGACCGCGCTCCCGCAGACCGAGCACGGTCTCGCGCTGGCCGACAACTTCCTCATGGACCAGCAGACCCACCAACTGCGCCCCGCCGAGCTGGCCTTGTCCAAGGAGAATCCGCAGCCGCGGGTTCTGATCGCCGACGTGGTGGGGCTGGGCAAGACCCTGGAGATTGGCATCCTGCTCGCCGAGCTCATCCGCCGCGGGCGCGGCGAGCGCATTCTGGTGGTCACTCCGGCGCATGTCCTGGAGCAGTTCCAGCGCGAGCTGTGGACCCGCTTCTCCATCCCGTTGGTCCGCCTGGACTCCACCGGTATCCAGCGCATCCAGCGCGACATCCCGGCCGGCCGCAACCCGTTCGCGTATTTCAAGCGCGCGATCATCTCCGTGGACACCTTGAAGAGTGACGTCTACGCCCACCACCTGGAGAACTCCCACTGGGACGCGGTGGTCATCGACGAGTCGCACAACCTGGTCAACCGCGGCACCAAGAACAACGACCTCGCCCGCGCCTTGGCCGAGCACACCGACGCGCTGATCCTCGCCTCCGCGACTCCGCACAACGGTGCGACGGAGTCCTTCGCCGAGCTGATCCGGATGCTGGACAAGACGGCGATCGCGAACACGTCGGAGTACGACGTGAAGGACCTCGGCCACCTGTACATCCGGCGGACCAAGACCGACCGCGAGGTCCGTGACTCCCTCAAAGGCAAGTGGGCCGACCGCGGCCCGTCCCGGCCGGTGATCTGTGAGGCCGGGCCGAAGGAGCGGGCGGTCCTGGAGGAGCTCGCCGCACGGTGGACACCGCGCGATCCGGCCGCTTCTTCGGTGTGCGCGGACACGATGGTGGCCTACAACCTGCTGAAGTCGTTCCTGTCCTCGCACCGGGCTTTCCAGGACTCGGTCGTGGCACGGCGGAAGGTCCTGGAGGCTCCCCTCAAGGCCAGGAGGGGGCAGGATCCGGCGGCCCGCGAGGCCGAGCGCCGGATCGAGCGCGAGGCCATCGTGGAGCTGGAGCGCCTTGCCGCCGACATCGGCGACGACGACTCCGCGAAGCTCGACGCCCTGGTGCGCGAGCTGAAGGAGATCGGGGTGGGTCCGGGGTCGGACATGCGGGTCGTGGTCTTCTCAGAGCGCATCCCCACCTTGAAGTGGCTCGCTGAGGTTGTCCCGGCCAGGCTCGGTTTCCGGGCCGGTACCAAGCTTGAGGAGTCCGTGGCGGAGTCGAAGCCTTGGCTGGCCTACGGCGGCGCGGTCCAGGTCATGCACGGCGAGGCCAGCAACGAGGACGAGCAGAAGGACATCGTCTCCAAGTTCGGGCTGAAGACCGACCCGGTCCGCATCCTGTTCACCGGCGATGTCGCCTCCGAAGGCGTCAACCTGCACCAGCAGTGCCACCAGTTGATTCATTACGACCTTCCGTGGTCGCTGATCCGCATCGAGCAGCGTAACGGCCGTATCGACCGTTACGGACAGAGCAAGGCCCCTCAGTTCCGGGCCATGGTCCTCACCGGCGATGTGGAGTGGCGCACGGATGAGAAGGGCGAACCGCTGCATCTGGACGACCGCCTGGTGGGCTCCAAGCTTCTGGCCCGTGAGGAGGAGGCGCATCGGATCGAGGGCTCGGCGGAGGCCGTCACCGGTATCTACCGGGCAAAGGAGGAAGAGGACCGTCTGACGCGGGACTTGATCTCCGGACGGACGGTCGAGGAGTCCATCAAGAAGTCCAGCGGCGGCGCGAAGGCGATGCTCGGCCGGCTGATGGGCAATGTCGGTGCCAAGAAGCCGACCGACGACGTGCCCGTCGCCACGGTGCCGAGCCTGTTCGGCGCCGCAGGTTCCACGGCGGCCTACTTCGACGAGGCGTTGCGCCAGACGTACTTCCCCGACAAGCCGGAGAACGTGCTCAAGCTGCGCCGTGAGGGCGACGGCACGATCGCCTTCGAGCCGCCGCCGGATCTGGTGTACCGGCTGAAGTCGCTGCCCAAGTCGTACCTGACCGACCAGGGCATCCTGCCGACCGCTAAGAAGGAGGGCCGGCTGCGGCTCACCTTCGACAAGGGGCTCGCCGCCAAGCGTCTTGAGGTCGCCCGGGAGACCACCGAGAGCCAGTGGCCCAACGTCAGTTACGTGTCGGACGTCCATCCCGTCCTGGACTGGGTGACCGACAAGGCCCTGGCCGCCCTGCGCCACGACGAGGCGTTCGTTCTCGCCTTCGCCCCCGATCTCGAAGCGGCAGGGAAGCTCGACGAGCGGCTGCCGGCCGACCTGGCCGGTCCGGTGTATCTGGTCCAGGGCATCTACTCCAACGCGGTGGGCCGCCCTACCGTCGTGGAGTGGATGGCCGTCGTCGGCCTGCCCACCGCCCCGCGCGTTCTACGGATCGACGACGCCTTCCTCACCGCGTGCAAGGTCGGCCCGAAGATGCCCGGACGCGCCACCCCCGCCGACCGGGAGGGGCTCCAGACGCTGGTGCCGACGGCCGTCGACGCGGCGACCGTGTTCCTCACCGACCGGGCGGCGGAGTACAAGGAGGCGATCGACGCGGTGCTCGCCCCGTACGAGAAGCGGGTCGCCCAGTGGCAGCAGGACGCACTCTTCGCCGCCTCCACACGCTCGCAGAAGGCCAAGCAGGACGTGAACCTCACGGCGAGCCGTCGCAAGTCCATGATCCGGTCGCTGCGGACCTCCGGAGCGCCGATGCTGCGCCTGCTCGGTGTCCTTGAACCGCTGTCCGCGACGCCTGCTGGCGTCACCGATGTATCTGCTGCGCCTGTTGCCGGAGAGACGATCGCCTGATGAGTACCGACTTCGACTCCTTCTCCAACCGCGGCGAGTACCTGTCCGCGTTCTACTTCGCCGAGCAGCTCGGCGACGGCCTCAAGAAGGGGGTCTTCGCCACCTGGACCAACCGAGAGAGCGACGAGCACGACCCGCGCCCCACGCCGCGCGAGTCGGTGCGGGCACTGCGCTCGACGTACCTGGAGGAGAAGTACCGCGGCTTCTTCGCCGAGCAGGCCAAGGCCGACGAGCAAGACGACGAGTATCCGCACGCCACGGCCTTCGAGGCCCGCCTCAACACCTACGGGGACGAGGAGTGGTGCGAGCGCGTTCAGGACTGGCACCGGCAGGTACTCGCCGCGCTCGGCTTCCCCTCCGTCTCAGCGGAACCCACCGCACGGACCCTGACTGTGCACCGCGCCGGGCGCGAGCACGAGGTGACCGTGGCCTGGCACAGCGACGGCATCGTAGCCCTGGACTGTGGCTGGTCGGCGAGCAACGACACGGCACTTGACGCGGACGGGTACGGCCGCCTGCTCCACCCGCTGCGGGCGGGCAGCGGTGAGACTTACGAGACCGGGCAGGCGCTCGCCACCTGGTTGTTTCAGAGCGAGCTAGGTGAGGAGGGTGGAGCGGCCCCGCGGTTCGTACTGCTCCTGTGCGGCGGCGTCATCGTCCTCGCCGACCGGCATGCCTGGGGCGAGGGCCGCTACCTCTCCGCAAACCTCGACGCCGCTCTGGAGCGCAACGACCGCCGCCAGCACGGCGAACTCGCCACGATCGCAGGCCTGTTCAGCCACGACGTACTAGCACCGGCCGAGGACGGCAAACCGCCGGCCATCGACGCGCTGGTCAAGGCGTCCCGCGACAACGCGGTCGGCGTCTCCGGGGAGCTTCGCGAAGGACTCCAGAAGTCCGTCGAGATCATCGCCAACGCGGTCCTGGATCGCCTGGAGGACTCCGGGCTCTACCCGCGCGACATCGAGCGCCCGGACCTGTCGTTCGCCCGGCAGCTCACCCGGGAGTCGCTGCGCTACCTCTATCGAATTTTGTTCTTGTTGTATGCCGAGGCCCGCCCTGAACTGGGCATCCTGCCCGCCGACGACGGCTCCTACGAGGCTGGCTACTCGATGGCGCGCCTGCGTGAACTGGTTGAGCGCGACGAGCTGTTGACCGAGGAGACGGCTCGTAACGGATTCCATCTACACGCCTCGCTGGACGTCCTCTTCAAGAAGGTCAACAACGGCTACCGGCCCTATGGCACCGAGCCGAACGACGACCTGCCCGGCGACGACGAGGACACCCGTCGTCGGAAGGCGAAGTACCGGAGCGAGGACCGTGGACTGCGCTTCGAGCCCCTGCGCAGCGAGCTCTTCGAGCGTGGGTCCGTCCGCCTCATCGGCAACGAGACCCGCGACCCGCGCAGCGACGAGGACAACGAGCCGCGCTGGCTGGACCTGCGGCCGCGCAACAGCGCCCTGCACGAGGTGCTGCGTCTGCTGACCCTGAAGAAGGCCGAACGGGCCGGGGGCCGAGCGGGCTTTATCTCCTACCGCAACCTGGGCATCAACCAGCTCGGGGCCGTCTATGAGGGGCTGATGTCGTACACCGGCATCATCGCCGAGGAGGAGTTGTGCGAGGTCGCCAAGGGCGGCGACCCGGCGAAGGGCTCCTGGCTGGTGCCCTCGCAGCGGCTCAAGGAGTATCCCGAGAACACCTGGGTGACGTACGGCGACCGGGACGCGGTGAAGGGGCTGCGCGGCCCGAAGAAGTACCCGCCGGGCCGGTTCGTGTACCGCCTGGCGGGCCGTGACCGGGAGACGTCCGCCTCGTACTACACGCCCGAGTCGCTGACGAAGGTCACGGTCGAGCTGGCGCTCAAGCAGCGTCTCGACCAAGAGCGGGACGCCGACGGAAACGTCGTGAAGACGCGCGCCTCGGAGCTCCTCAAGTACCGGATCTGTGAGCCCGCGCTGGGCTCGGGGGCGTTCCTCAACGAGGCGATCAACCAGGTCGCCGAGGAGTACCTGCGGCGTCGGCAGGACGAGCTGGGTGTCTCCGTGCCGACGGGCGACGCGCTGACGGAGAAGCAGAAGGCCAAGGCGTACATCGCCCTGCACAACGCTTACGGAGTCGACCTCAACGCGACCGGCGTCGAGCTGGCCGAGGTCTCGATGTGGCTGAACACCATGCATCCCGGGATGCGGGCCCCATGGTTCGGGCTGCATCTGCGGCGCGGCAACTCGCTGATCGGCGGGCGGCGGGCCGTGTACGCGGCGGGGGACGTGTCCCCGCTGAAGGGCAAGGCCCCCTGGCTCAACGCCAAGCCGCTCGCGCCGGAACCGCTGCCGTTCCTGCAGGACGGGGCCGAGCAGCCGCTGCCGGACGGGGCGGTACACCAGTTCCTGCTGCCGACACCGGGGTGGGCGGCAGTCACGGGTGCGAGCGGCGACGCGAAGAAGCTGCTCGTGCAGCTGGCCGAGGGTGGGGTGAAGGATCTCGGGGAGTGGAAGAAGGGAATCCTGAAGACGCCGGCACGGCGGCTGAACAAGAAGACCGGCGAGCCGATCCTCGACCGGAAGTCCGGCGACGAGGCGGCCTCGCAATACACGCGGCTGCGGGATGCGGCGCGGCGGGCGGAGTTCCTGTGGTCGCTGGTCGTCAAGCGGATGGAGCTGTCGGAGCGGGAGATCGCCCGCAGCATCGACGTGTGGGGCGCGGATACGAAGGACGAGGAGTTTGCCTTCCTGCGGCGGTCCGAAGGCGACGGGGATAGTTCGGATGCCGCCGCCGTCCGGATGTCGAAGGAGAAGGTGTACGCGGACCTGTTCCGTGCGGCGGGAACCCCGTACTGGCGGCTCAAGCGCGTCATGGACGCGTGGTGCGCGCTGTGGTTCTGGCCAGTGGGCAAGGCAGGGCTGCTCGACGGGACAGACGACGCGTATGCGGGTGCGCCGGTGGTGGGGGGTGAGGGCGCGGGGAGTATCGGCGACTTGATCGAGGCGATGTCCGCGACGGTGGTGCCGCTGGGTGATGCGGCACCGCCCGTCGAGGCCGCATCGGAGACTGAGATCGGGGTGACCCCGCCTCCCTCCCCGCCCATGCCTACGAGCGCACCCCGCTTCGTGGAGAACACCATGCTCTTCGCTATGGAGGGCGACCAAATCTCGATGTCCGACATCGAGGCGTCCTCCGACGGCGTGGTCCACGTGGTGGTCAAGGAGGTCGGCCCGTCGAAGACGACGGTGAAGACCAGGAAGCAGCCCTCCCCCGATCTCTCCCGACCCGCCCGCCGGCCGCTCATCGCGCTGAAGGACCTCGACGACTGGCTGGACTTCCTGGAGGCCATGCTCGGCCGTGGACCGGTCCCGGACGCCGGATCGCTCATCGGGTCCCTCAACACCCTGGAGGAGCTCAGCGAGTACGAGCAGCTCATCCAGGACGAGACAGAGATGGACATGGACCAGTGGGAGCCGGAGGCACGCTTCCCCTGGATGGGAGCGGTACGCGACATCGCGGAGGACCAAGGGTTCCTGCACTGGGAGTTGGACTTCGCGCTGGCCTTCGCCGAGGGCGGAGGGTTTGACCTTCAGGTGGGGAACCCGCCGTGGGTGCGGCCGGAGTGGAAGGAGAACTCCGTCATCGCGGAGTTCGAGCCATGGTTCATGCTGACGGAGAAGCCACCGGCGGCGGAGAAACATCGGCGGCGGACGGCGGAACTGGCGAGGCCGAAGGTAGCGGCGTACGCGCTGGGTGCGGTGACGTCGACGGTCACGGTGGCGGACTATTTGGCGGCGCCGCAGGTATATCCGCTGATCGCAGGGAGCCAGCCGGACCTGTACCGGGCGTTCATGTGCCAGGTGTGGGCGCATACGGCGGGGTCCGGCTGCGCTGGGATGGTCCACCCCGACACGCATTTCAACGGGGACAAGGAGGCCGCGCTGCGGGAAGCTGCGTACCGCCGACTTCGAATGCACGGGGACTTCGTCAACTCGGGCAACCGCTTCTTCCCGCCGCCGGTCGGGCGGTCCAGCCACTTCGGCGTGCACATCTACGGCGAGTACGGGGAGATCGACTTCCAGCACCTGTCGTGGCTCTTCTCCGTAGACGCGTTCCGGCTCTCGGGCGCACACGACGGAAGCGGTGACGCACCAGGCGTCAAGTTCGACGGCGGCTGGGACGAGCGGGCACACCGGAAACGCGTCGTACGGGTCACCCCGCACACCTTGAGCAGGTGGCAGCGGCTGTCCGGCGAACAGGACGTCCCGGTCGAGCGGGCGCGCTTGCTGACGCCGGTAAGTACGGCGGAGGACCCCGCGATCGACGCGCTCGCCGCGTATCCGCTGCGGCTCGGGGCGCTTGACGCTCGGATCACTCGCGGCTTCGACGAGAGCGTGGCGAAGAAGTCGGTCTACGGGCCGAACGAGGATACGCCGCTCATCGACTACAACAAGGGGCAGAAGGACCGGGAGGACTACCAGGCGGACTCTTGGGAGGATGTCATCCTCAAGGGACCCCAGCTCGGGGTCGCTAACCCCTTCTTCAAGCAGCCCAGCCAGGGCGGTGGCGAGGTGCTCGGGCTCAACCATGTCGAGCTGGCGTTGGACGCGGTGCCTGAGTCGGAGTACCGGCGGGTGGCAGACCGGTCGACTTATCGCGGGGCTCAGGAGCGTTGGCTGGATCACACGGAGCTGGAGCGGCTGCGTGGATCTGACGAGGAGATCAAGGAGATGCGGGCACGACTTGCCGAGAAGCTGAAGTGTCTGCCGCGGGAGATCGAATATGACTCCGTAGACAAGGCGTTCGTCGCCAAGGCGACGAAGCCGTACACCTCCTTTTACCGGCTGGCGTGGCGAAACCAGATCGCCCCAGATACAGAGCGAGCTCTCTACACCGCGCTGTTGTCTCCTGGCCCTGCACATGTTGGTGGGCTTCGCAGCGCTGCCGCTGCTCGAAATATCGACACAGCATTGGCGTGCGGCATGTGGTCATCGATTCCGCTCGACTACTTCCTACGCACGATCAATGCCTCACATCTCCACGAAACTCGTTCGCAGACGCTTCCAGCCCCTCAGCGGGACCACCCCCTCGCCCCCGCCCTCCTCCTCCGCACCCTCCGCCTCAACTGCCTCACCACCGCCTACGCCGACCTCTGGCAGGAGCTCCACGACCCCACCTGGTCCGCCTACGAGCCCTGGGCCCGCCCCTGGCCGAACATGACGACCGATCTCCATGCCATCACCCCTACCTGGCAGCGCGACACCCCCCTCCGCACCGAGTACGCCCGCCGGGCCGCCCTCGTGGAGATCGACGCGCTCGTGGCTGTCTGGCTCGGCATCGACGCCGCCACGCTCGTCACCATGTACCGGGCCCGCTTCCCGATCATGCAGGACTTCGACTCGGTCACCTGGTTCGACTCCGCCGAGTGCAAGATCGCCGGGAACCGGTACACCTTCGGTCAGGGTCAGACCAGTGACCACTGGAAGGCCTTCGAGAAGTACCAGGCCGCCGAGAAGAACGACGCCCTTTCCGAGGCCGAGAAGCACCCCGTCCCCGACGGCTACACCGCCCCCTTCTACAAGGCCGACCGCGAGACCGAGATGCGCGAGGCCCACGCCTACTTCCAGAAGCGTCTCGACGCCGCCGTCGAGGCCGGTCAGTGGGACCCGGTCACGCAGGAGGTACCGAAGCCGTGAGGCCGACGCTCGAGGCGCAGGGACTCAAGGAGAGCCTGCTGCAGTACCTGTCCACCACCTACGCGCTGACCGACGAGGGCGCGCGGCAGGCGCTGCACCGGTTCCTGGGGGACGAGAACTCCGGGATGTTCCGGGGGCCGTTCCACCGCCTGCGCACGCCGTTCGTCGCGGCCGACGCGTCCTGGACCAGGTACCTGGACTGGCGTCGGACCGACGGCTGGACACCGTACGCGCACCAGGCGAAAGCCTTCGAGCGGCTGTCCTCGGCGGGCGGCCGTACGCCGAAGCCCACGCTGGTGACGACCGGTACCGGCTCCGGCAAGACGGAGTCGTTCCTCTATCCCGTACTGGACCACTGCGCCCGCGAGCGGGCGGTCGGCCGGGCTGGGGTCAAGGCCGTACTCCTCTACCCAATGAATGCGCTCGCCACCGACCAGGCCCAACGCATCAACGAACTTCTGTGTGAACACGAGGCGTTGAAGAAGGTGAGGGCCGGTCTCTACATCGGCGACAAGGCGGCGACGCACTACGACCGGGTGTACACGCGCCGGTCGGACATGCAGATCTCGCCGCCCGACATCCTGATCACGAACTACAAGATGCTGGACCTTCTGCTCCAGCGGGCCCAGGACGGCCCGCTGTGGGCGGACGCGGACATCCGGTACGTGGTCGTGGACGAGTTCCACACCTACGACGGTGCGCAGGGCACGGACGTCGCGATGCTTCTGCGCCGCCTCGCCTCGGCGGTCGGGGTGGCGGAGAAGGGCCGTCCGTTGGGGCGGATCTGCCCGGTGGCGACCTCGGCAACGCTCGCCTCCGACAGCACGGACCAAGACGGGGTCCGCCAGCTGCTCGACGTCGCGACGCAGGTGTTCGGTACGGAGTTCGACGCGTCCTCGATCGTCGGGGAGCACCGGCAGACGGTGGACGAGTTCGTGCCGCCGAGCGGCTTCGATCCGATGCTGCCGATCCCGGTCCCGGACGAGTTGGCCACCCTCCCTGACCCCTCACTCGGCGAGGAGGAGTTCCTCGCGCTCGTCGAGGCCGTCACCGGCACCCGTGAGACCGACCCGCTCGTGCTCGGTGGCCTGCTGAAGAAGCACATGCTGACCTCGGCGGTGATGCACGCTCTGGACGGGCAGGTGCGGACCGTGCCCGAGGTGCTGGACCTGATGTGGCGGCGGGGCGCGTTCTCCTGGGGGCAGGCGATCACCCGGCAGCCGGAGGTGGCGGCGTCCGCCCTCGCCCGGCTCTTGGCGCTGCTCTCGGTGGCTCGTGATCCGGCCTCCACGCCCGAGCGGCCGCGGCCCTTCGTGCAGGTCGAGGTGCATCAGTGGGCGCGGTCGGTGTCGCGGGTCGTGCGCGGTGTGCTGCCGTGGCCCAAGGCCGAGTTCCAGTGGGACTCGGCCGGTTCCGCCCACCACTCGGGCGAGCAGCCGGCCCGTACCGCCCCGGTGACGACGGCGACCGCGGGCGCGGCCGCGAACCTGTTTCTGCCCGCTGTCTACTGCCGTGACTGTGGCCGTTCGGGCTGGGCGGTGTTCTCCCCGGAGACCGACGACGCGGACGTACAGGTCGACACGCACAAGATCCGGCGTGCCTCGGTCAGCCAGGACAAGATGCGTGTCCGGAACCTGATAGCGGCCACCGAGAAGGAGTCCCAGGAGGGCTCCGGTGCCGCCCTGATGGACGAGGCCGGGCGCGGTGCGGGCCGGGGCAGCACCGCCCTCGCGGCCACCAACGCCGGGCAGTTGCGTGTACTGGACGGGCCGAAGCGCCGCCTGCGGCTGCCCGACCCGGTCGAGGACTACGACCAGGAGACCGGCGCGCCCCGGTTGGCGGGCTCCGACTCAGCCTTCGTCCTCGTCTACCTCGGGGACACCGCGACCACCGCCGCAGAGGACGACTGGTGTCCGGCCTGCGGCTCGCACAACGCGATCCGCTTCCTCGGTACCGGTGCCGCTGCCCTCGCCGCGGCCTCGGTCACCCAGCTGTTCACCGGCGGCGAGATGGACCGGGCGCAGGGTGAGGACAAGACCCTGATGTTCAACGACTCGGTGCAGGATGCCGCACACCGGGCCGGGTTCGTGGCCAGCCGCTCGTACACCTTCTCCCTGCGCGCACTGTTCAAGAAGCATCTGTCGGAGGAGACGCCGACCGCGCTGCACGACCTGATCGCCGACGTGGTCGCGGCGACCACCGACCGCGAGACCCTTGCCGCCGTCGTCCCCACCGACCTGCACGACTTCAAGGGCGTCAAGCGGCTCCTGTCCGGTCAGGGGCGAGGCGGGGACAAGAAGACCTGGGAGCTGATCGGCGAGCGCTTCGCGTTCGAGGCGCTGATGGAGTTCGGCTTCCGCTCCCGCAACGGCCGCACCCTGGAGCTCACCCGCACCGCCGCCGCCCACGTGCGCATCGAGGACCCCGCCGCCGCGATCGCCCTGGTCAAAGCCGCGCACACCGAGCCGTACGGGCACGGCGGCGGGCTGCCGGTCATCGAGCAGGACGACGCCCGCTACCTCGGGTTCCTGCGGATCTTCCTGGAGCGGCTGCGGACCCGTGGCGCGATCGGTCACAAGTGGCTGGAGGGGTACCTCTCGGAGGCCGGTACCAGCCGGTACTTCATCTGGGGCAAGCGGCCTCCCGGTATGCGTGCCTTCCCCAAGGGCATCGCGGCCCCGGTGTTCCTGCTCAGCGCACCCAAGACGAAGAGCGAGTTCGACTTCGCGACCGGCCGTCTCTCCTGGTATGAGCGGTGGGCACAGCGCACGCTCGGGCTGCCGCGGGAGCAGGCCGCGGAGTTCTGGGCGCGGCTCCTGCCCGCGCTGGTCGAGGCGGGCCTGCTCTCGGTGCGCACTCCGACCGACAGCAGCCTGCGCGTCTTCGGTCTGAAGCCTGGCGCGATCGACGTACAGCTGTTGAAGGACGCCGAGGTGAACGAGGCGTTTGTCCGCTGCCCGGACTGCTTCTGGGAGCAGACCGTCCACCCCGGCCTGCTCGCGCAGTGGGACGGGCAGCGCTGCCCGTCCTACCGCTGCCGCACCGGCATCCTCGTCGCGGGCGACCGGCCCGAAGGGCTCGGCAAGCACCAGCGGGACCGTAACTACCGCGAGGACTACTACCGCAGGCTGTACCGGAAGGCGGGCACGTACCAGGTCATCACGGCCGAGCACACGGGCATGCTGACCCGGCCGGAGCGGGAGCGGGTCGAGGCGGCGTTCAAGGACGGCAGCGGGTTCAAGGATCCCAACGTGCTGTCCTGTACGCCGACGCTCGAAATGGGCATCGACATCGGCGACCTGTCGGCCGTCGTGCTCGCCGCGCTGCCCAGGCGCGCTGCCAACTACGCCCAGCAGGTGGGCCGGGCAGGGCGCCGTACCGGAAATGCGTTCCTGCTGACCATCCCCGACCGCAGCCGCCGAGACCTGTACTACCTGGAGCAGCCGCGCGACATGATCGCCGGGCAGATCGTGCCGCCTGGCAGTCACCTGTCGGCCATCGAGATCCTGCGCCGCCAGTACCTCGCACACCTCCTCGACCTCGCCGCGCGGGGCCGGCTGTCGCGCACTGACGGCCGTCCGCTACCCGCAGTCGTACGGGACGCTCCGGCCCTCTTCGGCCCGTCCGGATACCTCGCCGATCTCGTCGAAGCGGCGCTCGCGGACGCCTCGAACCTGGTCGAGGGGTTCCTGGACCTATTTCCCGTCGGCGTCAACGAGCAGTCCGCCGACGACCTGCGGGCCTTCGCCGGGCGTGGGCTGCGCAGCGCGGTGGAGCGGGCCGAGCGACAGTGGCTCCACGCCGAGGAGGTGCTGCGGCGGCGACTGCGGTACATCGCGGAGGCCCGCGACGAACTCCACGACACCGAGGACGAACAGCGCGACCGTAAGGCCGAACTCGACGCCGAACACCGGGCGCTCGGCAAGCGCTTGAGCAAGCTCGGGCTCATCACCGCCCAGCAGGCCCTGTGTGATCTCGGACTGCTGCCTAACTACGCGCTCATCGACTCCGTCACCACCCTCAACGCGACGCTGTACTGGGTCGACGGTATGGATCCGAACACCGGCCGGGACCGCTTCGACTCCAAGATCCGCTCCTACGACCGGCCCCGGCGCTACGCCCTGTCCGAACTCGCTCCCGGCAACACGTTCTACGTGAACGGCTACAAGCACGAGATCACCGGCATCGACATCGGCAGCCCCTCTCAGCCGGACTGGAAGGCCTGGCGGTTCTGCCAGGAGTGCGGCTACGTCCGTACCGAGGACGCCAAGGACGACCGCTCGCCATGCCCGCGCTGCGGCAGCGCCGGGATCGCGGACGACGGTTCCTGCCTGCACCAGGTCATCGAGCCCACGACCGTCACCTCCCGCGACAAGCGCGAGGACGCCCGTATCGGCGACGATAAGGACGACCGGGAACAGCGCTACTACACCGTCATCGACGCGGTGGACATCCCCCGGGAGGAAATCAAGCACGGCGCGTCCTGGCGGCACGCCCACCACACCTTCGGCGTCGACTACTGCCGCAAAGCGGTAATCCGCCGCATCAACGTCGGCCCGATGCGTTTCGACAGCCAGACCGAGGACGAGCTCGCCGGGCAGGATGTCCGCATGGCCCCGTTCCACGTGTGCACCGCGTGCGGGGCGGCGAGCGCCGATGGCAAGCCGGTCTTCGACCACGCCATCGACGCCTTGGACTCCTCGGCCGCCCACAACCCGAAGGTCAAGCACCACCAGCCGTGGTGCCCGCTGCGGCGTGGGAAGAAGGCCGCTACCGTGCCCCAGCAGCCGGTGCTCCTCGCCCACCAGTTGAACACCGAGGCGCTGCGGGTGCTCCTGCCGGCGGCTACCGTGCTCGTCGAGGAGAAGATCTACTCCTTCAAGGCCGCACTGCGGCTCGGCGTCGACCGCCAGTTCGGCGGCGACCCCGCGCACCTGGACACCACGCTGGCCCGGATGCCCGACCAGGCCACCGGCGAGAAGCGCCACTTCCTGGTGCTCTTCGACCGGCTCCCCGGCGGCACTGGATATCTGGACCGGCTGACCGACCCCGGCGACTTCAAGGAAATGCTCCTCAAGGCTCGTGCCGCGCTCCTCGAATGCCCCTGTCAGGACGAGGGCCTGCGGGCCTGCCACCGCTGTCTGCACCGCTACACCGAAGAACGCCACCAGGACGTCGTCTCACGCCACGAGGCCCTGGAAATCCTCGGCGACCTCCTCGGCCCGGTCGACGAGAACGGCGAGCCGCTGCGCGACGCCGACGGTAACCCCGTCGACGGGTGGGCGGTCACCAAGGTGGCGTCCACCGAACTGATCGGCCTGGACAAGCAGGTCGAGTCCGACCTAGAGGCCCGCTTCCTGGCCGCCCTGCGCAAGTGGAGCGAGAACCAGGACGACGCCGCACTCGACGAGAGTGGAACGAACAGCGGATACCTCCGCTTCACCGGTCCCACGGCCAGTGCGGGAGAGGCCGCCGATACCGATTCCGTACGCTCGACCGGCTGGCGGCTCACCGCCCAGCGCAGCATGGAGCACACCCGCACCGACTTCACCTTTGAATCCACCGACGGCCCCCGCCGACTCGTCACCGTCTACCTCGACGGCCACAGGTACCACGCGAGCCGCAAGCACAATCGGATCGCGCCCGACTGCACCAAGCGCAACCAGCTGCGGGCCGACGGGCACATCGTCTTCCAGATCACCTGGGACGACCTGGAGCTCTTCGAAAAAGGCGACGCCGCCAAGGCGCAGCCGGTGTGGCCGCCTTATCGGCGCATCGGCCAGGACACCGCCAAGGAGTGGTATGAGGAGCTGGGCGGCGACCGCGCCCACTACTCGGCCGCTGTGTTCGCCAACCCCATCGACACGCTCCTCGCCTACCTGCGCCAGCCCTCCCGTACCGCATGGGGGCGGCGGGCCAAGGCGTTGGTCGGCGGGCTGATGAGCATGCCGGAGCCGCTCGTACAGCAGGCCGACGGGGGCCAGGCACGCGAAGCCGTACGGGCCGCACTCACCGCCCTCGGCCGCGGTCAGGAGCCGGGGCCGGAAGCCGGGGAAGGCGACGGAGAGATCCTCGTCCTGCACGCCGTGGACGAAAACGGGCTGCCGCTGATCTACACCGTGGACGCCTCCGGCCAGGAGCCGGGCTGGAGCGCCATCGCCGTACTCGACGACCGCACCGAGAACCTGGGCACCACCGAACACAAGCTGATGTGGCGGTCCTGGCTGTACTGGTCGAACCTGCTGCAGTTCCTGGCCTTCGCCGGCGGCGATGGCATCCAGCTCGCGAGCAGCCAGGCCGCCGACTACCCGGTGGAAGTCCTCACCATCAGCGGCGGCGTCGGCGAACTCGAATCGCTGATCGTCCAGCGGAACCCGGCTGCCGACGAGGTGAGTTCTGTGGCGGACAGCCGCACCGCGGTACTCGCCGATGCGGCCGACGCCGAATCGACGGAAGAGACCTCCCTGGAGAAGATGGTCGCCGGCGTCCTGCGGGACCGGACCTGGGACGAGGACATCCTCGAGCTCCTGGAAGAGGACGAACCGGAATCCGACCTCACCCGGCTGGCCAAGAAGATCGCCGCCAAGGGCAAGAAGGCGCCTGTCTTCGGTTACGAACTGGGCGAACGCGGCTGGCAGACGGACTTCGCCTGGGACGACTCCCAAATCAAGATCGCCGTCGTCGTGGCGCCGGACACACACGGATCACAAGCCGAAGAAGAGCGCCGCAAACGCGACGAGGCCTACGCCGCCGACGGCTGGACCGTACGTACCGCCACCGACTGGCTCGACCACCTCGACACCCTCCTGACACTCCTCCCCGACACGGAAGGCTCCCACTCCTGATGACCGCCCGGCTCAGCCTGTACGAAAAGGCCGAACACGAGCTGTACAAGCTCGACCGCTCGGTCAAGGGAAAGTTCTACGACTTCTGCCACCGATTCCGGCAGAACCCCGACCACCCCGGCCTCGACCTCAAGCCCCTCAAGGGCGACGGACGGGTCTTCCGTGCCAAGATCGACCAGTCCTACCGCGCCCTCCTCGCCAAGGCCGGCGTGGACGAGCACGGCCAGGAACGGTGGCTCGTCGTCGCGGTACGCCACCGCAAGCACGTCTACGAAGAACTCTCCGTCGCGATCAACCGCGTCACCGGTGAGATCGAGTTCGTCGACCTGTCCGTCGTCGGGCAGAGCGTGCTGCAGCGCGCCGGCGTCACCCTCACCCCGGTCGACCCGACGCCCGAGGCCGAGCTCCAGCAGCCGGCACCGACCCCGGAGGTTCACGAGTCGATCGCCGTAGAGCCCGCCGCACCGCTCCTCTCCGGGATCACCGGCGAGAACCTGCGGTCACTCGGCGTCGCGGCACAGCTCATCGACCTCGCACTCGCCGTCACCGAGAGCGGCGAGCTCGACCAGCTGGTCTCCGGCGCCCCGCTCCTGACCAAGGACATCCTCTACGGCCTGGCCGCCGGGATGTCCATCGACGAGGTCCGGCGCGAGATCACGGCCCCCGTCGAGGTCGAACTCGCCGACACCGAACGTGACGACCTCGGCGCGGCACTGGCCCGCACCACCGTCACCACCATCGACGACGACCTCCGCGTCGTACTGGAGGAAGGCGACTTCCGGGCCTGGAAGGTCTTCCTCCACCCTGCCCAGGCCAAGCTCGTCGACCGCCGCTACAACGGTCCCGCCCGGGTCTCCGGCGGCCCCGGAACCGGCAAGACGATCGTCGCCCTCCACCGGGTCAAGCACCTGGCCCAGCAGCTCCCTCCCGGCCACAACAAGCCCATCCTGCTCACCACCTTCACCACCAACCTCACCGTCGACCTCCGCGCCCGCCTCTCCTCCCTCCTCGAACCCGACCTCGTCGCCCGCGTCGAAATCACCAACATCGACAAGCTCGCGGCCCGCGTCCTGAACGAGAACTCACTCAGCGGCACCGGCAAGCAGCGCA
The DNA here is from genome assembly GCF_030719215.1 of Streptomyces sp. Alt3. Classification (NCBI taxonomy): domain Bacteria; kingdom Bacillati; phylum Actinomycetota; class Actinomycetes; order Kitasatosporales; family Streptomycetaceae; genus Streptomyces; species Streptomyces glycanivorans. Next base: position 1,638,110 of record NZ_CP120983.1, read on the forward strand.
TCTACGACAGCGTCGCGATCGGCATCCTCCAGCACCTCCTGTTCGAACTCGACGAGAAGCGCTGGGAGCCCGAGTTCCTCTACGAGGAATGGGAACAGGTGATCCTCGGCCAGTCGCTCGGCAACCGCAAGGCGTACTTCGAGGCCCGCCGCGCAGGCCGCGGCCGGTCCGTCAACCGCCCCGAACGCGCCCAGATCTGGAAGATCCTCGAGCAGTTCACCGCCCGCCTCGACAAGGAGAACCGCGAAACCTGGGGCCAGGCAGCCGAACGCGCGGCCCGCTTCGAGATGGAACGCGCCGCCAAGATCAAGGCCAGGCAGGACCGTAAGGACGAGGTCGGCGGCAAGGACCTCATCCACCGCGACGACAGCTCCGGCATGCGCTACATCGCCCACCGCTACCAGCACGTCGTCGTCGACGAGGCCCAGGATCTGCGCCCCGCTCACTGGAAGATGCTCCGCGCCATGGTCGCCCCCGGCCCCGACGACATGTTCATCGCCGGCGACACCTACCAGCGCATCTACGACCAGCAGGTCACCCTCGGCACCGTCGGCGTCAACATCCGCGGCCGCTCCTCCCGCCTCACCCTCAGCTACCGGACCACCAAGGAGATCCTCGCCCGCGCGATGCAGGTCGTCGATGCCAAGGGCAACGCCCCCGCCTACGACGACCTCGACGACGGCACCGACACCCTCGCCGGCTACCGCTCAGTCCTTCGCGGCCCTATCCCCGAACTCGCCCCCTGCGACACCTGGGACGACGAACTCACCCAACTCGCCACCACCCTCCACGCCTGGCGCGAGGAACTCACCTCCGGCGACGGCGGCAACAACCCGCGCCGCGACCCCCGCGGCAACATCGCTGTCTGCGTCGCCGACCGCGACTCCGTCAACCAGGTCATGTACTACCTCGCCACCGAGGCCGGCATCACCGTAGCCGAACTCACCAAGGACGGCGTCAAGGGCGACGGCGAAGTCCACGTCGGCACCATGCACCGCTTCAAGGGCCTCGAATACCAGAAGCTCGCCATCGTCGGCGCCCGCGACGGCGTCATCCCCCGCACCACAGTCATCGACCGCTACCGCGAATCCGACCCCCAGCGCTACGCCCGCGAGGAACGCAAGGCCCGCTCCCTCCTCTTCGTCGCCGCCACCCGCGCCCGAGACACCCTCCGCATCAGCTGGCACGGGACCTCGAGCCCTTATATTTCCCAATAGTGAAGGAGACGTCGGCAGCGTCCACACCGGTTCGCCCTGCCGGTGCGACCGGCGTCACCAAGAAGGGATCTCCCATGGTTTGCGGTCCCGGCTCCGACGGCCACAACCGCTGGCGCAGTCCCTGACCCGTCGTAGGAGAGCCCATGCCGTACTCCGAAGCAGACGACACCCGTAAGGTGCAGACCGCGGTCACCTACGGGGCCGAGTCGGATCAGCCAGTGTTCCTGCCCTACGCACATGACAACTTCGACCGGTTCATGCGCGGCCGGACACGTGATGACTTCTACTGCGGCGTTCTGCTCGGCGGCTGTGGCGCCAAGTTGTCCCCGAAGCGGTACATGGACAAGAAGTGTCACTTCGCTCACCGACCCCCTGTGCACTGCCACCGTACGGAGGTCGGTGAGAGCAGTGCCGATCACCTCTACATCGGGCAGGCCATCGCGGACTGGCTGAAGCAACAGGGCCGAAAGGCCTCCCGTCCCGCCTACAAGCCCCATGGACACCAAGTCCGTGATGTCGTCGATGTGTCGCACGATGGCGGACGCCGGCTCGTACGCGTTCAACTCGCCAGGCGGTCAAAGCATGAATGGGAGGATGAGGACGCAAAGCTGCGGCTCAGGCACGTCAACCTCGACTGGTTTTTCGGACCGGACAGTCTCGTCGCCAACTGGCAGATGGAACGACAGGGATACGCCCTTCGCGTGCAGTGCCGGTCAGCCGGGGCGTCCCGAGTGGTGGAGGTCGGGGCACAGTTCCCCGAGATGCCGGTGGAGTGGACGTCGCTCTCAGAGTGCACGCTCACTCCTGACGGAATTCTCACTCCGGGTCTTATCCGCATGCCGGACGGCATAGTGCCCCGACATGCCGTTAACTCAGAGCCCCGCCTCGGAATTTCCTCCACTTCTTTCCTCATCACCGAAGCCACCCCGACACACACCACCGCCACCCATCGCTGGTTCGACACCACCCTGCGCGTCACAGCCCGTCTGTCACTCCCCGCACGTGCCGCTTCACCCGAAGGACAGCACACCTATCAGCCGACGAACGTGTCGCTCTCCATCGACGGAGACGGCACGTGGGTGGTCCAAGCCCAGTCCTTGGAGCAGGCGCAAGCACCTGTTCACGCCCGTCCGAGAGCCAGCACATCCTCCCCCGCCGCACCGCCCAGCCCGTCGGCCGAGCGACAAGCGCTGCCTCCAGAAGCCAATCTCGTCGCATCCTTCCGAGCCACGATGGAGAATGCGGCAAGCAACGGCAAGGTCGTGACAACGACAACTCTGTGCAGGGAAGCGGCACTCCAAGACCGTGTCCTCTCAGCGGAGCAATGGGTCAGGTTGCTCCTGGCAGTGGAGCAGCCCCGGACACCGGGCAAGCCCGTTCTGTGCGCCTTGATCAAGGGACGCGACGGAGGCCCTGCACCATTCTTCCGAGAGGTGCTGCACGGTATCGGCTGGACGAGAGACTTCTCCAGCAGCGATCTGCTCGACATTTGGCTCCGTGAGCGCCGCCGCGTACTCGCGGCCTACGGATCGGAACGTCGGGCGATGCTGGCCTCCTTGCCTGCCCCTTCGCCCGTCCTCGCGCGGGAGCACCGACCCCCCGCGCATACCAAGACCACCCCGATCAAGGGTGACCCCGCCTTCGACGCACTGCTTGACATTGCCCATGAGGCAAAGCGGAGCACGGACCTCGATACCCTCGAGCGCAGCTTGTGGCTTGCGGAGCAAAAAGCGCCATCGACTGATACGCACGAAGTCCTGAACGCGCTCACCGACTGGCTGGTAGATCAACGTGCTGACGCGTTGTACGACACCTGGGAGAGGCTGTCTGCCCTAGTCGACGCTCTCAACCGGGACGGCGACGACCTCCATGCCGATGAATTGCGTCGGATTCTCCGGGACGCTAAGAGCTCGTAACACGATCTTGCTGAAGTGTGCTGGTGGGGCGTAACCGGTGTGACGATTCCGCCGTTCGTGACGGTGTGGGTACTCGACCGTGGATCGTGGACGATGAGTTGTGGGCATTGATCGAGCCGTTGCTGCCGCCGTGGCCGGATCGGTCTCCGGGGCCGAGGCCGGTGCCGGATCGGCTCTGCCTGCAGGGCATCCTGTTCGTGCTCTACAACGACATAGCCTGGCAACTCCTACCGCTGGAGCTGGGGTTCGGTTCGGGGCAGACGTGCTGGCGGCGACTGGACCGGTGGCAGAAGGCAGGGGTTTTCGACCGGCTGCACCGGGTCCTGCTGGCCGAGCTGAACGCGGCCGGCGAGCTCGACTGGTCGCGGGCGTGCGTGGATGGTTCCCACATTCGCGCGAAAAAGGGGGCGCCGACACCGGTCCGTCGCCGGTCGACCGGCGGAAGACAGGCAGCAAGCACCACCTGATCTGCGACGGACGCGGCACCCCGCTCAAGGTCATCACGACCGCGGCCAACGTCAACGACGTCACCCAGACCCTCGCCCTGGTCGACGGCATCCCACCCGTCGCAGGCCGCCCCGGCCGGCCCCGCAGACGGCCCGACGCCCTGCTCGGCGACAAGGGATACGACTCCAACCCCAACCGCGACGAGCTCCGTCACCGAAGGATCCTGCCCGTCATCTCCCGCAAGGGCTCACCCAACATCAAGGGCCTGGGCAAACTCCGCTACGTCGTCGAGCAGACCTTCGCCCTGCTCCACCACTTCAAACGCCTCGCCATCCGCTGGGAACGCCGCACCGAACTCCACGACGCCTTCGTCTCCCTCGCCTGCAGCCTCATCTGCTGGAGACGTCTCAAGAAGGCCCGATCATGATCGTGTTACGAGCTCTAAGGAGCTCGCCGAAGAGGTTGGCGCGGATCTTGCATCTGCCGAGTACGGCGACATCACGCGGTGGCAGCAGCACCTGACTGAGCTCAGCGATCGCCTTACCCTGAAGCAGATACGCGGCCACGCCGTCGCCGTCCGCGTAGCGCTCCGGCAGAACGCCCGCGCGGGGCGCACGACAACATGGGGCGGACTGTCTCGGAAGATAGGGGCTCCCCTCGCTGCTCTCCACCCCGACGACAAGGTTGCCGTACTCGTCGAGGCCGACCGCGAGACGAGAGACGACAAGCCGCTCCTGTCCACGCTGATAGCCGCACACGGAGGCGTCCGGCCTCATTCGCTCTACCCGCAGGTCCTCTTCATCCTGGATCGTCCAGTTCCCCGGCCCTCAGCGCTCTTCATGCACTGGCGAATGGCACTGCACCAGCACTCAGAACTGCGGTGACGTTCGCATGAACCGATCCTGATGGCCGTGCAGAGGCTGCCCGAGCGGATCGACCTGGTGCGCTACCGGATCTTCGACGGTGGCCTTCTGGGGCTGTTGCTCGTGGATTCCGTGACCGGCTTCCCAAGTGCTGCCTCGTCTCGCCGAGGCCGGAGCGGGTTACGGCGGTCGACCGCGTTCTGACGGTTCCGGCGGATTCTTCGCTGCGGATGGCGGGGCGGTGCCGAAGTTTCTGCGTGGCTTGTACGCGGATCTGGACGAGGCGCTCACGGCGTGGGGCGAGGTGGAGGTGGCGCCGCTACGGCACTACATCGCCTACCGGCGGTTGGTGAACGAGGCATCGGTGATCTTCCGTCCGAAGCACGAGGCGATCCTGGTGTACCTCAGACTCGACCCGGACTCGGTCGAGCTGGAGGAGGACTTCACCCGGAACATGCGCGGCATCGGGCACCTCGGGACCGGCGACCTGGAGGTTCGCGTCGTCTCGGCAGCCGACTTGGAGAAGGCGGCGCCGCTGATCCGGCGGGCATTCGAGGCGGCCTGACGTAACAGGAGGGGCGGCTGGAGCATCGGTTAGTCGATGCTCCAGCCGCCCCTTTGGCGTCTGTGGGCCGCCGGCCCCGGCCTCTCCGCTCTCACGCTCATGCCTCCGGTCCGGCCAGCTCGAAGTCGTCCTTCGTCAGTTCGGCCCGCAGCCGCTCCTCGGCAACGTCGGCGTAGTGCGCGGACAGCTCGACGCCCACGAAGCGGCGTCCCTCGCGCAGGGCCGCGACCCCGGTGGAGCCGCTGCCGGTGAACGGGTCAAGGACGGTGTCACCCTCGGGGCAGACCTGGACGAGCTGCTGCATGACCTCGACCGGCTTCTGGGTGATGTGAACCCGGCCCTTGCGGGGCTGGGAGGCGATGTAGTGCCCCGGCAGGTAGAGGTCGCGGGTGTTGTCGAGGGAGCCCTTGACGCCCCAGATGATGAACTCCGAGTCCTGCTTCGGCCCGCCCTTGCGGGGCCGGCTGGACGGCTTGATCCACGGAATCGTGCCGCTCCAGGTCCATCCCGCCATCTGCAGGGCGTCGGAGGTGGTCGGCTCCTGTCGCCAGTCGGTGAAGACCATGGCGACCGCGTGCTCGGTCGAGGCCCGGTACGCCTCGGTGAGAAGTTCGGTGAGCCAGGAGCGATAGGAGCGCTGGTCGCGGTTCTCACCCGGGAAGTTGGCGAGGTCGTGCGCCGAGTTGCTCGTGACGTACTTGGCGCGGGCGGTACGGCCGGTTCGATCGGAGCTGGTGCGGCCTCCGGAGTTGTACGGCGGATCGGTGATCACCGCCTGGACGCTCTCGTCCGGGAGGGACTTCAGGACAGTCAGGGCGTCGCCTCGGTGCAGCGTGTAGCTCATGGGGCCTCTTTTCGGGCGCGGCGGAGTCTGGACCCGCTCCGGGCAGCGCTCAACGGCGTGCATCCGGTGCGAGGTTGCAGCGGAGATTAACGGCGAATTCCGGCCGCGCCTAACGAGGTGGCTCCCTGCTTCAGGCCCCTGGATGGCAGTCGTTTGGTGCGGCCGGAATCCCGGTCTACTGTCTCGCCGTGCCACCGGGAAGGAGCACTGCTCCACCCCCGTTGAGCTGTGCTTATCCGTGCCGTCTCGTCCAATCGAGCAGCGTCGGAGGCATGTTGCCCATCTGCCCGCGAGCGCCGTGAGGAGGCTCCTGTGCACTGCCTGAGATTACGAGCGCGGCTGGATGCTGCGCGTGACCTGAAACCGGCGTCCCGGAGCTACCAACTCCTCTGACCCGGGCCCGCCGAGAGGCGGATGCACATCGGCGCGGTGCCGACGGCTTTGCACGAGAAGTCGGCACCACGCCTCCAACGAACACCGAGGAGCCGCTGCGATGCAGCATGCCCTGACACACCCGCGCCCCGACCCACCTCCGTCGCCTGGTCCGCACCGCCGTCGTGATGAACGGCGGCGGCCGTGAAGAAGACGACGGGAGCCCTCGTCGGTCTGTGCGCCACCGGACCACTCCTGCTGGCACTGCCGATCCTTGGCATCGGTGCCGGGACCGCCTCGGCTTCGTGCTCGACCGACGGTGCACAGGGTGTGGACGCCTCCGCCGTCGCCAAGCAGGTGAAGGTCATCCTGGACGGCGGCGACAAGGGCTCGGTCTCCGTGCCGGGCCTGGACGCGCCTGCCGATCAGGTGCCCAACGCCAAGACGATCCAGGCCACGGGCGTCGCGATGAGCATCCCCGCCCGAGGGCAGGTCGTCGCCCTGGCGACCGCGCTGCAGGAGAGCGGCCTGCGGAACCTGACGTACGGCGACCGCGATTCGCTGGGTCTCTTCCAGCAGCGGCCGTCGATGGGCTGGGGCACGGCCAGCCAGATCCTCGACTCGGTGCACGCCTCGACAAAGTTCTACGAGGGGCTCAAGAAGGTCTCCGGCTGGCAGTCCCTCTCTGTCACCCAGGCCGCCCAGGCGGTGCAGAAGTCGGGCTTCCCGGAGGCGTACGCCAAATGGGAGCCGCTGGCCACCGCCCTGCAGAAGGCCATCGAGCCCCTGCTGCAGAAGGCCGGCGGTGCATCGCCGAGCCCGTCGCCGTCCGGCTCCGCCGACACCGGCAGCCTCTCTCCCGATTCTGCGGGGGGTTGTTCGGCGGACGGCGACGGGACGGACTTCGGCACCATCCCGGCGGGCACGCTGCCGGACGAGTACAAGATTCCCGCCTCCGCGCCGCCGAAGGTGCAGACGGCGATCCGGTGGGCGCTCGGCCAGCTCGGCACCCCGTATCAGTGGGGCGGCACGTGCACCGACTCCCACGGCAAGAACCCGATGGGCCGCTGCGACTGCTCCTCCCTGATGCAGGGCGCGTACAAGGCCGCCGGGGTCACCCTGACGCGGACCACGTACACGCAGGTCAAGGACGGCAAGGCCGTCTCGGTCGATGCCGTCAAGCCGGGCGACCTCCTCTTCACCGAGGGGACGGCCGCCGTACCGGAACACGTCGGGATGGCGATCGGGCAGGGTCTGATCGTCCACGCCCCGCACACCGGTGACGTTGTACGGATCACCACCGTCGCGTCCTGGAAATCGCGGATTCTCGCGGCCCGCCGAGTCGTCTGACCGGCGCTCCTCTCCCTCCTCACCTCCCCCTCGCACCGCTGGTTCGCCCCGCCGGGCTTCGTCGTGCGTTCATTCCGAACTGGAGTTCCCATGTATCTCGCTGACCAGGTCATACAGCTCGCCTACGACCCCGGAATCAAGCCGAACGAGGGAGGGCTCCCGGGCCTCAACGTCCTCAAGCAGGTAATGGGCTCGATCAACCTCTTCGGGCTCATCGCCGTGGTCGGCGCCCTCGCCGTCAGTGCGGGCGTGTGGGCCTGGGGTCACCACTCGGGTGGTCACCAGGCCGAGGCGAACGGGAAGAAGGGCGTGCTGGTCAGCGCCGGCGCGGCCCTTCTGCTCGGTGCGGCCAACGGCGTGGTGGCGTTCTTCTCGACGCTCGGGACGCAGGTCCACTGATGGCTCAGCACTCCACCCACCCCGGCGGCGCAGCTCGCGTGCGCCGCCGGGCGCTGCTCGGCACTGCCGTCCTGGCGGTGCTCGTCGCCCTCGCCGGCCTGGCTGCTTACCTCACCCGCGAGGGCCGAAGCCCCTCCGATACTGCGGCGCCACCGCCGAGTTCGCCCACGGCGTCCTCGTCGCCCGCGGCACCGTCCGGGCCGCACACCCGGCCCCGCGCTCTGCCCGTTCCGCCGAAAACCCACGACCCGATCACGTACGGGAAGGCCGCCGCAGCAGCGCTGTGGTCGTACGACACCCGCGCGTACTCGCAGCCCGAGCTGCGCAAGGCGCTGCGCGGCTGGCTGACCACGGAGTCGAAGTACGCCGATCCGGCCTCCGTCGACCAGGCGGTCCCCTCGGCCGTGCTGTGGAGGGAGATGGCCGCCAACAAGCAGGTCGCCACCGCCAAGATCAACGAGGGGCACTTCCCGCATGCCTTTACCCAGGCCCTCCAGGACGACCCCGGGGCGATCACCCAGGCGTACGTCTACGCCGTCACGGTCTCCGGCAAGCAATCGATTCGCTGGAAGGGCTCACCCGCCGGCGGCGCGGAGAGCCGTTCCACCACCCTCGCGGTCCAGTGCCGGCCCGACCACCCCTGCGCCCTGGTCGGCGTCATGCCGTCCGTCGCGCCCTGACCCTCGCCCCAGAACGGAGTTACGACCCATGGGAGTCTGCGACTTCCCGCTGATGGAAAAGGTGTGCGGCGCCGTCGACTTCGCCACCAACCCCGCCGGCACCGTCACCGACGGTCTCGGCGCGTGGATCGCGAAGTCGGCGGGCGAGCTGGCGTCCAGCGCGGCCGACCTGGCCGCCAAGGCCGTCAACAAGACGACGGCCATCGACCTCAACGCCGGGTGGTTCCGGGACAACTACGAGTTGCTGCTGCCCATCGGCCTCGCTCTGACCGTCGGCATCTTCTGCATCCAGCTCATGACCGCGGCCTGGCGCCGCGACGAACGTGCCCTGGCCAAGGCGGCGTTCGGCACCATGACCGGAGTCCTGTTCAGCTTCTCCGCCATCGCCTTCACCACCGTCGCCATCACCGTGGTTGACGCGCTGTCCGACGGCCTCTTCAAAGCCGCCAACACCTCGATCGACGACGCGATCCGCCGTGTGATCAAGGTCGATCAGATGGGGGCCATGTACGGCCTCGGCTGGGGTGTGCCCGCGCTGGTCGCCTTCGGGTGCGCGATCGGTGCCTTCCTCTACTGGGGCGTGATGGTGGCCCGCAAGGTCGGTGTCCTGATCATGGTCGCGCTCGCGGTGTTCGCCGGGGCGGGCGGCGGCTGGGAAGTCGCCAAGCGGTGGCGGCGCGGCTGGATCGAGGCCACCGGCACCCTGATCGTCTCCAAGCTGTTGATGACCGTCGTCTTCCTCATCGGCGTCTCCGCCATGGGCAAGACCGACGCCAGCGACGGAATGGCGGCCCTGTCCGATGCGATGGCCGGCATCGTCGTGATGGTCCTGGTCCTGCTCTGCCCCTACGCGACGTACAAGTTCGTCCACTGGGCCAGCGACGGCGGCGGCCATGACGACATGCACCGCACCGGCGTCGCCGGCATGGCGGTCGCCGCAGGAGCCGCGAAGACCGCAGGCAGCCTCGCACTGCGGGCCAGCACCGGCGCCCCCGCTCCGCAGGGTCCGAACCAGGTCCCGGGCGCGGGCACCGATGGCGTCGCCTCCGGCATCAACCCCTCCGGCGGCAACCTCAGCAAGGAGGGCATCGATGCCGGCCCGCCCAAGCAGCAAACCCGCTTCCGGTACGGCGAAGACCCGAACGCGAGCGGCGACAAGGGCCGGGCTCTGATCCGGCGCCCCGGGATCCCGCCGCTGATCACACGTCCTGGCGAGGACGAACCGGAAGGGTCCGAATCAACTGCCCAAGGCGTTGCGGGCGGCTCCGGTCACCTCGCAGCCGCATCGGCTCCGGGCGGCGACATGACCTCCATGCCGCCAATCGGTCCCGCCCCTTCGCCATCGGGTACTCCGGCGTCCGCGTCCGGACCGTCGGCCACCGGCTCTCCGACACCGACGAACTGGGTGTATCCCACCCAGCCGCCGTCGGGCCCCTGACCCACCACATCCCCGGGGGCGGGCCGCGCTCCGCGGCCCGCCCCCGCCTCCCCACCAGCAGGAAGGTTTCGCCATGACGTCCAGAAGAGCGCCGCGCATCCCGTCCTCCGCCCGCTCTCACCGTCTGGAACCACCATGTCCGGCAAGCACCAGTCCTCCACGCCCACCGTGAAGTTCCCGCACCGCAGCAGGCGCGGCGTCCTGCTCGGCCTGACCGTCCCGCAGTTGACCGTCGCCGGACTCACCGGCCTCCTCCTGCTCGCCGTGATCCTCGCCCGCGGTGTGGTCGGCGCCCTCCAGCTCATCCCGCTGTGGGCCGTGATCGCCCTGCTCGTCTTCGTCCGCCACCGAGGCCGTGCTCTGGCGGACTGGGCCCCGATAGTCGTCCGATACGCGCTGCGCCGAATGCGAGGCCAGCTCGTCTGGCTCACCCGGCCCTCCCGCCGGCCGACTCGCGAGGGACTGCTCCACCTCCCCGGCACCGCTGCCAGCCTGCGCGTGACCACTGCTCCCGATGGCAAGTACGGCGCGGTCCACAACCCGCACACCGGGACGCTGACCGCGGCGGTCAAGGTCTCCTCCCGCGCCTACGCCCTGCTGGACCCGGGCACCCAGCAGGCCAACGTCGGCGGCTGGGGACGCGCTCTGGCAGCCCTCGCCCGTACCGGGCAGATCGCCCGCATCCAGGTGATCGAGCGCACCATCCCCGACTCCGGCGACGCGCTGCGCCGCTACTGGGAAGAGCACGGCCGACCCGACACCTCGATGGCCGGCGCGATCTACAACGAGCTGATCCAGAGCGCCGGCCCCGCAGCCGCCCCGCACGAGGCGTACGTCGCGGTGTCCCTGGACCCCAAGGCGGCCCGCCGGCTGATCAACCAGGCTGGCGGCGGTCTCACCGGTGCCTTCAGCGTCCTCGCCCAGCTCACCTCCACGTTCGACCAGGCGGCGCGGACCGCCGGTCTCACCCCGACGGGCTGGCTCACCGCCCGCGAGATCGCCGCCGTGGTGCGCACCTCCTACGACCCAAAGACGCTGGCGACACTCGACCGCTGGTCCACGGCCGGTCGCCCCGAGGCCGAGCCCGCCGCCGCCGGCCCCGTCGTGGTCGTCGAGAAAGCGGACCACATCGCCACCGACTCCGCCGTGCACGCCACCTACTGGGTGGAGAACTGGCCGCGCACCGAGACCAGCGCCGGCTTCCTGCACCAGCTCCTCTTCACCGGCGGCGTCCGGCGCACGCTGTCGCTCTCCTACGAGCCGAAGAACCTCGACGCCGCCCTGCGCGACGTGCAGCGCAAGAAGTCCAGCGTGATCGCCGACGCCGCCGAACGGGCCCGGCGCGGCCAGGTCGACTCCGAGGCGGACTCGATCGAGTACCAGGACATCAAGTCCCGCGAACGCCAGCTCATCGCCGGGCACGCCGACGTCGCCCTGACCGGTCTGCTGACCGTCTCGGCCAACACCGAGGACGAGCTGCGCACCGCCTGCGCCGTCGTGGAGACCGCCGCTGTCGGCGCCCAGCTCGATCTCCGGCCGCTGACCTGGCAGCAGGCCGAGGCGTTCACCGCCGCCGCCCTGCCGCTCGCGCTTGCTGCCTGACCCTTCCCTTCGAAAGACCACCCTCATGTCCCGCACCGCCAGCCCCACCGCGCAGGACTTCGTGCCCTTCGCCACCGCCGCGCTCGACTTCCACCGGGCACTCAACATCCCGGGCGGCCCGCTGGTCACCACCCGGGCCGAGCTGGACGCCCTGCACGCCCACCTCGTCTCGCTGTACGGGCTGCTCGACGCCCACGCCGGTCGCACCGGGCAGCTCGTTGCGGTCGAGGGCGACCAGCTCCGTACCGCCCGCACCCGCATCTGGCAGGCCGCCGAGCACCTCCACGCCGCCTACCACGCGGCGCCCCGGCCGGAGTCCGGCGAGCTCCCCGCACCGGAGGCGTGCCAGGCCGGCCTTCCCGAGGGAGCACCGGAACTGACCATCTGCCAGCGCCACCAGCGCACCGCTCATCTCGTGCGGCGGCGCACCACCCCGGCCGACCTGCACGCTCCGTTCACCGGCCTCGTCCGCCGCTGACCCACCCCTCACCTGGAGAAACGCTCATGCCTCGTATTCGCGCCAGCGCCTGCCCTCTGTTCGTGCCCCGTAAGACGACACGCGCCGAGCAGCGGGCCGCCCGAGCCGGTTTCACCGAAGCCAGCCGCCAGGCACGCCTCGCCGGAAACCCGCCCAAGCACCGCGCCGAGCAGACCCTCGACCCGGATCTGCGGCCCACCTACCCGCTCGCCGGTCGCCCCGGTCCGGCCTCCGCCCGCGGCGGCAAGCTCGCCCTGCCCGCCCACCGGATGACCACCGCCACAGCCAGCGGCGCATACCCGTTCGTGGCCGAGGGCGGCCTGGGCGCCGAGGGAGTGTTCATCGGCCGCGATGTGCACGCGGAAGCAGCTTTCTGCTTCGACCCCTTCTCGCTCTACAACAGCGGCAGGGTGGAGGGCTTCACCAACCCCAACGCGGTCCTGGCCGGGATCATCGGCATGGGCAAGTCGGCGCTGGCGAAGTCCATCGCCACCCGGTCGATCGCCCACGGCTACCGCATCTACATCCCCTGCGATCCCAAGGGCGAGTGGACCGCTGTCTCGCAAGCCCTCGGCGGATACAGCATCGCCCTGGGCCCGGGGCTCCCCGGCCGATTGAACCCGCTGGACGCCCCGGCCCGCCCCGCCTCCGTGCGCGAGGAGGACTGGTTCACGGAGGTTCGCAAGCGCCGTCTGCTGCTGCTGGCCAGCCTCGCCCGCACCGTGCTGAAGCGCGACCTGCTGCCGATGGAGCACACCGCCCTCGACCTGGCCCTGGATCTGGTCGTCGCTGACGCCGCCGCCCGGGGCACGGTGCCGCTGCTCGGCGAGATCGCCCACGTACTCGGCTCCCCCGAGCGCCTCGACCAGGCCCTCGGCCACCAGGCGGGGCACCTCGGTTCAGCCGCCCAGGACCTCGCCCATGCCTTGCGACGTCTCGTGCACGGCGACTTGAGCGGCATGTTCGACGCGCCGAGCACCGTGTCGTTCGACCCGACCACACCGATGCTGTCCATCGATCTCTCCCGTCTCGGCGGCTCCGGTGACGACACGGCATTGGTGCTCGCGATGACGTGCGCGAGCGCGTGGATGGAGTCAGCCCTCAGTGATCCCGATGGTGGTCGGCGCTGGGTGATCTACGACGAGGCGTGGCGGCTGATGCGGCACGTCGGGCTGCTGGAGCGGATGCAGAGCCAGTGGAAGCTCTCCCGAGGGCTGGGCATCGCGAACCTGATGGTGATCCACCGCCTCAGAGATTTGCTCTCGGCGGGCGACGCCGGCTCGCGCGGCCGAGTCCTGGCCGAGGGCCTGCTGGCCGACTGCTCCACCCGCATCATCTACCGCCAGGAGCCCGACCAGCTCGCCGCCGCTGCATCTCTGCTCGGCCTGACCGGCGTCGAGACCCAGGCGGTCTCCGCCCTGACCAAGGGCCGAGGTCTGTGGAAGGTCGCCGGCCGCTCCTTCATCACCCAGCACATCCTCCACCCGGCCGAGCGGGAGCTGTTCGACACCGATGCCCGCATGGCGGCCTAACTCAGCGACCAGCTCAGCAAAAGGGATCGATCATGTCTGCTTCTTCTACTTCTCCTTACTCCGGTGATAACCCGCCCGCGCAGGCCACCGACCCCTTGGCGTGGCGACGTCACCTCCCGGCACTGGCCTCGGCCGCCGCCGGCATCAACGAGGCGTCCGCCGCCTGGGACGCGGGCTCGGACTCCCTCTGCGACGCAGACGGCTGGCCCCTGGACGACAAGGTCTACGGGGACGGGAAGGTCAAGCGAGACGCCGAAGCGTGGAAGCACGCCGAGGTGTTCCTCGACCACGGACCCGAGGTGCTGGCCGGGGTCCGCGCCGCCGCCAACGGCGCCGACTACGTCGAGGGACCGATCAGTGACGACCTCCGTCGGCTGCGCGGGATCGACACCACCCTGCTCCGGGCGGAGGAGCTGCGGCACGAGTGGGACGGCGTCATGGCGCTCATGGACGGTTCGCAGCCGAGCGTGCTCCACCTCTACCAGGAGCGCGCCGAGGAGCACCGCAACACCGAAGGCTGGCACTACGCACACGAACTGGGTTCCAAGGGACCGGCGTTGGTGCGCGTCGGCGAATACCTAGTTCACCGGGCGGACACCGAACGGCCGGCGCAGACCGAACGGGCGCGCGTCGCCCTGACCCGGTCCACTCACAACACCCCTGCCGTGTCACCCGCTTCACCCCAGCTCCCCCAGGCATCGCATCCTCCGACTCCCCATCGCTCGCGGTGATCCCTAGCACGCAGTCACGGCAGCACCAAACCACCCGATCACCGGATCCTCATGGACCACCGCACTCCTTCAAGCTCCACACTCCCGGCGGCTCCCGCCGTCCGACGGGGCGTTCGCAACGGAGAACTCCATGCACCACGAAACCCCGCCCCCGACCGCCGAGTCCGATCCGCGCCGCCTTCAGGCCGACCTCTGTTCCGCGCTCGGGCAGCGCGGCCTGGAGTGCACCGTCGAGTACGGCCTCAGCGACTACATCATCCACGCCGAGCTTCCTGACGGCAGTTCGCTGATCATCTCGCCCCCGCAGGAGCCACCCTCCGCGCACCCCGAGTCCCCGGAAGACTGGATGGTCACCCGCCACCGGTCCGCCGAGCCTGCCGTCTACGAGGTGATCTACGACTCCGAGCCAGACGGTCCGCATGCGCGCCACGGCGGCAGCGTGCCGGATCTCCTCTCCGCTGTCGACGCCCGCCTGGACCAGCTTGGCGTACCGCCACGCCAGGAACAGGAACGATCCGGCAAGGAGCGCGCCGCCAACGTGCTCCCGTCCGACTCCGCTCCATCCCGGGCGAGTGTCGCTCTCGCCTCTTCGCCGTCGATCGGCCGGCACGTACTCCCGACCGGTCCGCCGACGGAGTCTTCCGCGCGGGCCGCGCTGCCGCCGGCTCGTCCCTCATCCGCCCCCAGGCTCTGACCGACCGCGATCCAGGAGTCCTCCGTGCACCGCGCCCCCAGACCTGATCCGCCCGTCGCCCGCACCTGTAACCGCACCCGCCTCGGATGGATCTGCCATGCCCAGCCACTACGACGTGCTGCCCGACCTGGCCTTCGGCCACCACCCCGTCCACGGCATCGTCGCCGCGAACCCGAAAAACCTCGCGGCCAGCACCTGGATGCTCAAGGGATTCGACTTCCATCCCGTCCCCGACCAGCCGACGTTGTACGCGCTGGCCGACCAAAACCGTGACGGACACGGCCGTACGAGCCGGGCCATCGAGCTGTTGCGCGAGGCCGGCTACCAGGTCGATGTGGACGCCGCACTTGACCCTGCACTGGCGCCCGACACGGCACAGGTACGCGACCGCGGTCCGATTGGCGAACCAGACGTCGCCTTCGCCGCTCACCCGCAGCTCGGCATCGTCGCAGCCCTCGACGACCGTGTCTCCGGCCTCAGCAGGCTCGCGCTGGTGGAGGACGGCTGGCGGCACAACTCGAGCCTGGACATCTACACGCTCCCCGCGACCACCGATCGCGTCGAAGCGCTGGGGAAAGTCGCCGACGCCACGGTGGCCCTGCACCGTTCGGGGCTCCAGGTCGCAGTACAGCCCCGCCTCGCTCAAGAAGTGACGGCCCGGCCCCGCCCTGCTGCCACGCCGGCCGCCGGCCGTGAGCGCGGCCATGGTCCCGCTCGCGCGTCTCCGTTGAGCGCCGCCGCGCTCGCCGCCAGCCCGGCCCGTGCCGGTATCCCGGGCAGTGCGCCGGTCCCCGCCTCCGCCGTCACCACAGCGGCGGTCCGGCCGGTTGACCCCCGCATCGCCTTCTCCCGTAACCGCTGACTCAACTCCCCTACCCTCGATAGGGTCAGACTCGGAGTCGAGCCGGTCACCGCAGTTCTGCCGGACCTGGAGCGTGGTGAATCCAGCCCGCTGACCTGACGTACCTATGGGTACGGCTACGGCATGCTGCCGTGGTCCGACCTGCCGTGGCTACTCGGCATCGAGTGGGAGCCGACGACCGAGGTCGTGGTGCTGACGGGTTGGTTGCGCTCGGCAACCAACCCGCAGTGTGCCCATGGGAGATAATGGTGCGCGCGAGATCGTCTGCAACGTAGGAGGCATCGGTGAAGTGGCCTGAGATCGATTTTTCTCAGATCCGGCCGCTGGGGGCTGAGGGTCAACGCTCCGGATTCGAGCAATTCGTCTGCGAGCTCGCGGCAGAGGACTGCCCAGCCGAAGGAGCCCGCTTCGTCAGCCTGCACGGCGCCGGCGGAGATGGCGGCGTCGAATGCTTCTGGACCCTTCCAGACGGCGCGGAGCATGGCTGGCAGGCAAAGTACTGGGTGACCGGAGACGCCGTCGCCAAGCAGCAGCTCGACAAGTCGGTGTCGGCCGCGCTCGATGTCCACCCGCAGCTCACAAAGTACGTAATCGCTATCCCAGTCGATCCCACAGGGCCCACGGTCAAACGGGGGACCCAGCCGCTCCGCAGCAGCACCAAGCCTCGCGGACGTGAAAGGAAGTCGCTACACGAGAAGGTGTACGACACCGGCGGCTGGCTCGACAGCTGGAAACAGATGGCCATCGACCGGGACTTGACGGTCACCTTCGAGGTCGAGTGGGCTACGAATCTGATCGCCCGCTTCAAGAAAATCGACACCACCGGTGTGCGGACCCGCTTCTGGTTTGACGCCGAAATCCTCGCTGCCCAATGGTGGCAGGACCGTCTAGATGAAGCCGTCCAAGCGGCGCGTCCCCGGTACGTGCCGGAGCTTAGCGTGCGCATCCCGGCAACCCAGCATGCCCTGGAAGCCCTGTGCAGCGACGGGGCATGGGCTCACCGGGTGAGCGTCGACATCACTCGCTTGCAGAAGCTTAACGACAGGCTTCGAGGCAATGCTTTCGACGGGCGGAAGGAAGTCACGGAGCCCGAACTCCCAGCCGTACGGGCGCTTGGAGCAAAGCTGGTTGACGCGCTGATTCAGTGGCGAGAACACCCATCTGAGGCGACTACTACCGTGCTGCAAGCAGCGCTCACTGCAGTCCAGGCGGCGAGTTCAAGGGCGGAGACAGCCGAGGGGGCAAGGCTGGATGCTGCGCATCAATCTGGTTGGGACACTCCTTCCTGGCGACAATGGAATGCCGAGTACATGGGGACGTTTCCCGCCGCTGCCATGGATGCGCTGCGCGAACTGAACAGATTCCTGGCTGAACTGTCCGATCGAGTGATGGGTCCCACAGGACACCTTCGGACGGAGCGCACCGCCGTAGTGACAAGTCCAGCTGGTATGGGCAAGACGTTCGTCACTCTGGACTACGTCGTTCAACGCCTGCACTCTGGGCGTCCGAGCGTGTTTGTGCATGGCCGCCACTTCCGAGACGGACCCGTCCTTGAGCAGTTGCGGGTACTCCTCGGCCTGCCAGCCGACCTCAACGGCAACGACGTACTGGCCCTCCTAGACCAAGCCGGCCACAGCGCCGGGTGCCCAGTGCTCTTGGTGATCGACGCGCTCAACGAGTCTCGACCACGGACAGTCTGGCGTGACGAGCTCGACACACTGATCACCAAGATCAATCGCTTCGAGCACCTGCGCGTCGTACTCACCTTCCGCTCTCATTACCGGGCCCAGGTACTGCCCCAGGAGCTCGTCCTCCCGGAGATCGTGCACCGCGGCTTCGACGGCGTGGAGTACGAAGCGCTCCGGGAGTACGCCGACTTCTATCGCCTGGAACCGCCAGCCGCGCCGCCCATTCAGGCAGAGTTCAGCAGCCCTCTCTTCTTGCGCCTCCTGTGCGAAGCCTTCAAAGAGCAAGGGCGCCTCTCACTGGAAGAAGCCGCCATTGGTCTGGACGAACTCGTTGACCTGCTGCTGGACCAGATCAATCGCCGCATCAGTAATCAGTTGAACGCCCCCGTCGCGGACCAAATCGTCCACCAAGCGATGCACGCCATCGCCGAACGACTTGGCAGCGGAACGCAGCCATGGATTGACCGCACGGGTGCGCACACCCTGCTGCAGGACATCTGGCCCGGGCGCACCGCCGACAGATCCCTCCTCGAATGCCTCGTTGGCGAAGGACTACTGGCCGAGGACATTGACTCGAGTGCCACCAGACCGCGACGCAATGTCGTCGCTATGGCCTTCGAACGGCTCGGACATCACCTCGTCGTCGTTGCCGCGATGTCCGAGCTCAGCAACCAGAAGCAGGTGCGCCAAGCGCTCTCCGGAGGCTCGCTACGCCAGCTTCTAGGAATAGATACAGAGCCCGATCCGGGGCTGCTGGAGGCTCTCTCCGTGGTCCTGGGGCAGCTAGGGATGGAACTGACAGAATTCCGTGACCAAGTCGGCGAGGAGCAAGCCATCGCGGCGGTCGTCGCGGGCCTTCCCTGGCGCTCGGGGTCGAGCATCACCGAGGCCACGATCGACTGTGTTGACGCTGCCCTCCGCCGATCCGAAACCTTCGGCGAAGCCATGGACATGCTGTTCCGCCTCGCGCCCCGCTCTGGTCATCTTCTCAACGCCGATTATCTTGACGCGCTGTTTTCCGCCCGCTCGATGGCAGCACTCGACGCCTTCCTTGTTCCTTGGCTGCACGGAACGAAGGAGAGGGGCGGAGCCGCGCATCGTTTGATCGCATGGGCCCGGGACCGTGACATCAGCCGTACCAGCTCCGAAACATGCCGGCTTTGGACGACGGCCATACTGTGGTGCACCAGCTGCCCAGACCGACGCGTTCGTGACGACGCTACCCTCGGGGCAGCACGACTGCTAATCGCTCACCCGGAACTGGTGCCTGAGTTGCTCAGGCAATTCCTGGACGTCGTCGATGACTGGGTCAGTGAGCGGGCCTGCTATGCCGCCTACACCGCCTTGCTGCGCTCCGGCACGGCTACACACTGGCAGGAAGCCGCACGGGCCGTGTGGAACGTGGTATTCGCCGACGAAACACCCCTGAACGCGGCTCTGCGCGATGAAGCCCGGCACATTGTCGAAGCAGCAGCCGAACGAGGTGCTCTCCCCGCCGATGTAGACCTCGCCCGAGTGGAACCGCCCTATCCAAGCGCATGGCCCATCACCTGGCCGTCGCCCGTTGATGTGGAAAGGTATCAGGAAGACCGGGGCGACTACCCCAAGCTCCACTTCAGCTGTACCGCTGATGACTTCTCGACCTACGTCATCGAGTCGGCGCTGAGAGACCGGCTTGGCATCGACCCCGACGATGCGGCGCGCCGCATCCTGTTGGACGCCATTGAACTCGGCTACGATCCCAACCACCACGCGCCCTTTGACCGCCACGTCCTAAACACCTACGGCAGCGGCCGCAGCAAGCCGAGCTGGATTGAGCGCATCGGCAAGAAGTACCAGTGGATCGCTTTCGCCCGACTGCTCGGCCAGATCAACGACCATGTTTCCCCGGCCCGAGATCGCTGGTCCCCACCGAAGCCCGCCACGCCCGGCCCGCAATCGACCCGCCTACGCCAGATGGACCCCACCGTCTGTGACGCTGAGCCTGACGCCGTTGTCCCACCCCGGCCCTACGTACCGGCATACGCCTGGGATGCCTACGACCAGGCGCCCTCCCCCGAAGCCTGGATTGCCGACGACACAGGGCTGCCAGACCTGCCGGTTGAGTTCACCGGTGGCACCGGCCCACGGGTAATCCTGGCGGGCAACTACGACTGGCGGCAAGAGGGCGAGCGGGACGAGAGCACCCCAACCCTCTGGGCCCATTTGGTGTCCCTCTTCGTCAAGAAGTACGACCTGGACGCCCTTGTGTCGGAATTGACGGCCAAGGACCTGGGCCATGACGTCAGCCGAGTGGGCGGAGCAAGGTACGGGGATGGGTTCGTCGGCGAGTTTCCCTTTGGACAGCACTACGGAGCCGAAACACACCTTTACAAGCATGAGCACGATGAACCTTTCGGCGTCCCCACGATCGCAACCACGGTCGACATCCTGGGCGAGTATGAGTACTCAACCGTCAACCGCATCTCATTGATCGCTCCCGCACCGATCCTGTTCGGCCCGGCGCCCGGCGACCTGAGCTGGGACGGCAAATCCGCCTGGCACGACGCGGAAGGCCGCCCAATCGCTGCCGTACGGAATGTCTTCGGCGAAGGGCAGAACGAACTCACCATTGACCGGGTCTGGCTGGAGAAGTGGCTGGAAGATCACGAGATGACCATCGTTTGGCTCGAGCTCCTCGGCAAAGACCTCCTGCGCAGCAGCTTCCACAACGGCCACCCCGGCCGGCTTCTACGCTCCCGAGCACGCCACCTCACCGCAGACGGACGAATCGCCACCCTAGAGCCTTACTACGAGCGCATCCCCTCTTGGCACGAAGACAAGTCGAAGGACGGCTTCACCTTGGGTTAGTAATCGACCTTCGGGGAGGCTGGCTCCCATCCAGGGAGCGGCAGCGCTTACGGAAGCGAGCGTCCGCCCTCCACATCGCCACGACCAACGGCGGGACCGCAGAATACTCCCCGGCGGTAGCCGACTGATCTTGACTGCCTGGGGCGAACGTCCTATCCACCCAGTCGGCCACTCCCATGGCTGGCTCTGTTCCAGCGATGCGAACAGCCCACCGAACAAATCGCCGCCAACTTCGCCGTCCAGCCGATCACGCTGTCGAAGTGTCTGCACCGCGCGGACACCGACGAGGGCGCCAGACCATTCCCTTACACGAGTCTGCTTGCCTGAGCAGCCCTGCCCTCAGACTAGGAGTGCACTAAGTGACCACGACTGTCCCCACCGCTGCGGACGCCAGAGAGCTGTACGACTTCCTCAGCCGACGCGTCGACGAGGAGCACACGGCCGCCCTCGCCGACGAGACCCTGGAGGGAGAGGCGCAGGCCCGGTACTTCCGCCTCTCCAACGCCAGCAAGTACGGCCTCCCGGGCACCGTCGAGTCCGTCTCGTACCTCCTCGCCCAGGGCGACACCGAGGGCGTAACGCGGGTATGGCACCTGCTGACAGGTGCCGGCGAGCAGTGGCGGGACCACGCCGACTACCTCCCCGCCTGGCAGAACCCCCAGCTGGCGAGCATCCGCCAGGCCCTCGAAGGCTGACGCCCGATGACGCATCCGCCTATACAGGCCGACGACTCGGACGACAGCGAGCGGTCGGCCGACGACATGCCGCGGGTGGTGCGGCGGTCGTTCATCCGCCGGGTCCGCGAGGTCGAGTTCGCCGGCGACGCGCACTTCCCGCCCGTCGCCAACGGTCTCGACTACCTTGTCAGCGTCGTCGAGCTTCTGCAGCGCGAGGAAGGGGCGGCCAGCGCCCGGGATCTGAAGTACGCGGTGCTGCACTTGGCCGCCGGGGCCGAGGTCCTCCTCAAGTCCCGGCTGCACATGGAGCACTGGAGCCTGGTCTTCACCGACCCCGGAGCGGCCACCTGTACGGCCTTGGAGGACGGCTCGCTGTCCAGCTGCACCCCGGAACAGACGCGGAAGCGGCTGAAGAACATCGTCGGGATCACCTTCGCCAGCCATGAAGAGCAGGCGCTGAAGGACCTCGCCAGCAGCCGCAACGCTCTGCAACACTGGGGGCTGATCGGCGACCAGGCACGCGCGGCCGTGGTTGCCTCGACCACCGCCACTGTGCTGAACTTCCTCGTGTCGTTCGTGGACAACCACCTGCTCCCCGAGCTGAAAGAGCCCGAGCGCAGCGCGGCCGAGCTGGAGATGGAACACGTCCGCGACGGGCTCCACTACATCGAGGAGTACGTACGCGAGCGCATGAAGGATCTGGCGCCCCGGCTCGGACCGGTCCGGCCTATGACCGTCCAGTGCCCGCTGTGCGGTCAGTGGGCCCTGGTCGTGCCGGGATTCAAGGACGGCCCGGACACCGACCGCATTGACGACACTTACAACGTCGAGTGCTTGTTCTGCAGCGCGTCATTTAACGCGGTCGAGGCGGCTCACGAGTACAACGCAGCCATCCTGGGATGCTACTCGGAGGCCGAGGAGTACGACGGTCCAGAGGGCATCTACACCTGCCCGCTGTGCCCACACGGCCTGCTCATCCGCGGAGTCTCCACGGCGGCTGACCGGGAGCGCCCGGTGGACTTCTGCTTCGCCTGCGCAACCAGCTTTGACAACCTGCAGAAGTGCCAACGCTGCGGAGCCGTGCAGCCAGCGGAGGAAGAGCACCGGTGCCCCTTCGCACGGAGCCTGCTGTGAGCCGCCCGGCCCTGGCCGAGCCGCATGAGAAGCTAACTAAGGGCGTGCAGATCATTTACTTGCCTTCTTGATCTTTCACTAGAGCAGGTCAGAAGCGAGGAACGTCGTGATGTCGGCTGGTGTGCGGAAGCGGGCGGTGGAGGCATCGACTCGAGGGCCGTGTGCTTCGAGGAGTGGGCGAATTTCCTGGTTCGCTCGGCAGATGGTCACGGCGGAGACGCCGAACAGTTGGCCCAAGAGGTCCATGGTGGCGAGTTTGCGCAGGTGGAGCACGGTGGCCAGGACCCGGTCGGCTGGGGTGAGCTTGGCTTTGGCACCTGTGCCCGGTGCGACCAGACGCTCGTGACCACGACGTGCGCGGAGCACGTCCTCGCGTTGAGCCTCCAGCGCTGGAGTCAGCTCGTCGATGAGCTCGCTGAGCCGCTGGCGGGTCATCCCGGTCAGTTCCGGGTCCTGCAGCGAACGCCGCGTGAGGTGATCCAGCCTGTTCGCCTGGGCCTGGTCGGGGGTGTTGTTGATCGCCGTCGCCTCCCGCGAGGGCTGCGGGTGGAGGGTGTAGTTCCAGTCGCCGTGGAAGCGGTGTCGGGTGATCGGCAGGGCGGCAAGTTCGTCATCACTGACCTGGACGCCGGTGGGATAGAGGTTGGTGTCGAGTTCGGCGTGAACGGTCAGGCCGGTCTTCGTGGTGGTCGCGGCGATGCTCTGGACGATGACTTCGTGGCTGGTCAGAGGCCTTCCACGCCAGTTCATGGTGATGTGGGAGAACAGCCGGTGCTCGATCCGGTTCCACTTCGAAGTTCCGGGAGGCAGGTGGCAGACGGTAACCGTCAGGCCGGCCTCGGTGGCGAACCGGGCGAGTTCGGTCTTCCAGGTGCGGGTGCGATAGCCGTTGGAGCCGCCCGCATCGGCGGTGATCAGGAGCCGGTCGGCCGTCGGGTAGGCGGCCCGGCCGGCTCCGTTCCACCAGCGGCGGATCGATTCGACGGCGAACGCGGCGGTGTCGTGGTCGGTGCCCACGTTGACCCAGCCGGTGTTCGCGGCGACGTCGAAGATGCCGTAGGGCACCGCTCTGCCCAGCTCGCGGTCGGGGAAGTCGTGGGTGTCGACCCGCACCGGTTCGCCTCTCGGCTCCCATTCACGGCCGTTGTTTTTGAACGGGCCGACCAGTTCCTTCTTCTTCGTGTCCACGCTGATCACCGGAGCTCCGCAGTCCTGGTGATCACGGGCCTGCTCGTTGAGGTAGTGGAACTGTGCGTCACGGTCGGGATGCTGCTTGCCTTCCAGCGTCTTGGCGTTGCTCTGCAGGCTGAAGCCCTCCTCGCGCAGCAGGTCGCCCACCGTGTCCGCACAGATCTTGTGGCCCTGCCGGGTCAGCTGCTCGGCGAGCTTGCGGGTGGATTTGGTGGTCCAGCGCAACGGCGACATGGGATCTCCGCGGACGTCCGGCTCGACCAGCGTGAGGAGTGCTTCCCGAACGGCCGGGTTCCGGTCGACGACGCGTTTGCGGCCGGCGCCGGACCGGCGAATGCGTCCCAATGGCACTTCTCCGGAGTCGAGTTCCCGCACTCCGACAGACACAGTGGCCTCACGGACACCGGCGGCACGGGCGACTGCTCTGATCCCGCCGTGGCCGAGGGACTGGGCCTCCGCCCCTATCAACAAGCGACGCTGCCGCTCGTCGAGGTGCGGCAGAATCGCCTCGAACTTGGCTGCCAGTACAGTCGGTTGTCTCTCTAACCCGCTCATGTCACACCAACGACACACCGAGCGGAAAGCTACGAGTTAATGATCTGCACGCCCTAACTGATCATTGCAGAATGAGGTTCGGAGGCGCCGCAAGCAGATGATGCTGCAGGCGAGTTCGAGGAGACCCAAGCGTAGGTCAGCGCGTATCTCGTAGCGCATGCGGAATCGCTTGAACTGCTGGAGCCCGGTGAAGGTTTGCTCGACACCTCAGCGGGCCCTGCCCAAGCCGGACCCGTGAGAGGCCCCGCGGGGGGCGGGGCGATCTTCGCTGTGATCCCCGTGCCCAAACCAGGCAGCGGCCAGTCGGGCCGGCCGGTGGCGCGGCCGGCCGCCACAAACCACGGATGCGAGGTATGGCGTCCAGCAGGGGCATCAGCTGCGTGACGTCGTGCCCGTTGCCGCCGGTCAGCGAGACAGCCAAGGGTGTGCCGTGCCGATCGGTGATCAGGTGGTGCTAGCTGCCCGGACGTGCTCGGTCGACCGGCGAAGGCCCGGTGTGAGCCCTCCTTGGAGGGCTCCGACATGCGAGCCGTCGACCGCTGCGTCGTCCATGTCCAACAGGCCCGCCGCTCTCAGTTCCGTCGGCACCCATCCCCGCTCCATGCGTGTGAAGTGCAGAGAAGCACCGACTGCTGGCGTGCCTCCAACGAGGGCGACGAGCGGGACGTGGCCGCCTGCCTCAAGGCCAAGCGCGCCGAGGAGCAGGCGGAGACCGACGCCTAGCCCGAGGCAGTACCGGATGCCTCCCCTGGAGGGGACCGAACGGGCCGTTCCCTGGGGCGTGCGGTGTCGCCGCTAGACCTTGACCACCGCCTACACAGCCCTGATCACCGAAGGCGAAACCAGCGAGGAGGAGTGGAAGGGAGGCGATGAGGGCGCCCGTACGGTCACCCGCGCCGGGTGGTGGACGACCAGGCTCCTCCTAGCCGGAGAACCTCACCGAGCTGCTCCAGGCCGCCACCCGGGGCCGACCGGCCGATCGAGAACCCACTTTCTACCAGTGATCCCCGGTCCGACCAAATCCCGGATTCGCCGGATTCTCTTCCTGGTGACCCGGCCCCCCCTGGTCCTTTGTTTCCCCCAGCTCCGGAGGCTTCCTTGCCTACCTCGATCACCATCACGTCCGAGTTCAGCGGCAGCGTCGTTGCCAAGGGCGCTACCGATGACCTCTCCGCGCAACTCCTCCGCCACGCCGGTTTCAAGCAGATCGACGACTGGCACGGCCGACGCCATCGCCTTCCCACCACCACTCCGCTCGCCGAGCAGGTCGCCATCGCCACCCATGCGGCCGAGATGCTTCGAGCCGCTCGCTATGACGTCGCCCTTCCGCCCTCTCTCGACACCGCTGGGATGAGCCCTCCGGTGCATGCGCTGGGGCCCTACGCCGCCGGAGCCGAGCTTCTCAGCATCACGGACCAGATTCGTGCGGCCGAAGACGAGGCCAGCCTTCGGCGCACAGTCGACCACCTCCTTCACCCCTAGCACGGTGCGCTGGAGCGTGTCCGGGAGGCTCTGGAGGCGGCGGGCGAACAGGTCAACGACTTGGACGACGACGCGTATGCGCTCGCTGACCGGTTCGACTTCGCCTCAGAGTTCGTCAGCTCGGCCCAGTCTGAACTTGTCGATTCCGAGGCCGAGCTACGCCGCGTCGGCACCGCTTCGACGAGTTACGCCGCAGCACAGACCGTGCGTGATCACCGTGGTGCCGCTCTGGCCACTGCTCCTGCGGCGAACCAGGCCAAGGTCTCCTCGGCGTCCACTTCTCAGACGGCGCCGCTCACTGCGTCGGGTCACCCGCCGCGCGCCTCAGCCCCCCGACGGTGACCCCGGAGGCTCTCTTCGCCGTCGGCCACCCGTACCTGGTGCGCCCGCTCGACCCACCCGTCAAGGATCACTCACCCGAAGAGGCAAACGTGCCCGAGTACTACTCCAGCATCGGCGAGGCCGTCGGTGCGGCCATGCAGCACAACATCCGGCTCGCCCACCGCAGCGCGGCACCGGGCTCCAACAAGCCGCTGCAGGTCAGGCACCTGCCCAGCGCTTCCACCGATCCGTACTCGGTCCGTGGAATGATCTCTCGCCTCCACGAGGACGCCTCGCCCGATGAGGTGGCGGGCATCATCGAGGAGGTCAACGGCGCACTGGCCGGGGCTCTGCCCGAGCTGACCGAACTCGTCGCCTCTGCCGCCGATTGGACTCGCGCCCGTCTCGACTTCGACGACCCGCATCACAATCCGACTTTCGAGACGTGGACACGACTAGCAGCCGCGTACGGGATGCTCCAGGACGTCCGTGAGCAGTTGGAAGTCGCCGAGGACGGTCTCGCTGCCTGTCCCGCAGAGCGCACGGACCCCCGGCACCACCAGATGGTCAACGTCTTGCGCAGTCGGGAGTTGCTCGACGATGTCCTCGGTGCCGAGGCTGCTCCTGTGCCGTCCGCTGCCCGGAACGTCGATTCAGACCGGCAGCGGGCGGCCCGCGCCTCCTCGCCGCGCGCCGGAACATCGCCGTCGACCGGCAGTCCGCCAGCCACCGCAGCACCTCCGCCCGCGCCTCGTTCTGCCGGCCGACCCCGCTGAAACGTTCCGCCTCAGACGTCCAGGAGGACCCCCATGAGCTGCACGAGAGCCGAGCGCGCCCCGCCCCTGCCCGCTCGCACACCCAAGGAACCGCCGTGCCTTCCCCGCGCACCAGCGCGCCCTCGACCACCACCGGGTCGGACGCGCTCCTCTACCTCCTGTTCGGCATCCTCGGCGCCGCCATGGCCTTCGGCTCCCTGGCCTGGCTGACCGGAAATCTCACCAACACCTTCGTCGGGAGCGGAACATGGGCCCCCTTCCGCGTCACGGACGCGCTGCTGCGCCCGGAGGTGATGTGGCCGGCCTTGAGCACCAGCATGCTGATGGTCGGCGCCCGCGTCGTCCCCGCCCTGTTCACCGTTGCCCTGGTCGTCACCGCTGCCGTGCTGTGGATGCGCTGGCGTGCCGGGTCCAAGTCCGGCCTCGCCCGCAAGGCGGACCTGGCGCCGCTGCTGGACAAGGAGATCGTCGCCAAGGCGAAGAGCCTGCGCCCGAGCCTGGGCGGCCGGGAGAGTAAAAGAGGTCCTGCCCGCTGACCGCGGCATCCTGCTCGGCACCCTCGATCCCGGTCGTGCGGAGGTCCGCGCGTCCTGGGAGGACGTGATCGTCGCGATCATGGCCCCGCGTTCCGGCAAGACGTCCGGGCTGGCGATCCCCGCGATCCTCTCGGCACCGGGCCCAGTCCTGCTCACCAGTAACAAAGCCGCGAACGACGCCTTCACCACCACGGTGGACGCCCGTGCCGAGGTCGGCACGATCTGGACCCTCGATCCGCAGCAGATCGCCCACCACCCGCGCGAGATGTGGTGGGACATCCTCGCTGACGCCCGCGATCTCGCCGGGGCTAAGAGGTTGGCGGGGCACTTCGTGACCGCGAGCGTGGACGAGTCCAGCGGCTCCGACTTCTGGTCCACCGCCGCGAGCAACACCCTCGGTGCCCTCTTCCTCGCCGCCGCGTCCCACCGGCGGCCGATCACCGACGTCCTGGCCTGGCTCGCGATGCCGGCCGACCGCACCCCGGTGGACCTGCTCACCGACGCCGGCCACCATGCGGTCGCCGCCCAGCTCCAGGGCACCGTCTCCGGCGCGACCGAAACGCGCGACGGCATCTATGAGACCGCGAGGCAGTACGCGAGCTGCCTGCTCGACCCGGACGTCGCCGCCTGGGTCACCCCCAACGACGACCTTCCCGAGTTCCGGCCGTTCGCCTTCGCCACGTCCCGCGACACCTTGTACCTGCTGAGCAAGGACGGCGGCGGCAGCGCGTCCGCGATCATCGCGGCAGCGGCCGACGCCGTGATGCGCGCGGCCGTGATCGTGGCCGAGCGCTCCGGCGGGCGACTCGACCCGCCCGCCCTGTGCGTCCTCGACGAGGCGGCGAACGTCTGCCGCATCTCGGACCTCCCGGATCTCTACAGCCACCTGGGCAGCCGAGGCGTCATCCCGATGACGATCCTGCAGTCCTACCGTCAGGGCCAGCGGTGCTGGGGCGAGGCCGGTATGGACGCCCTGTACTCCGCCGCCACCATCAAGATCATCGGATCTGGCATCGATGACGCGGACTTCACCGACCGGCTCAGCCGTCAGGTCGGCGATCACGACGTCCAGACCACCTCGGTGTCGACCAGCGAGGGCGGCAAGTCCACCTCGGTGAGCATGCGCACGGAGCGGATCCTTCCGCCGGACGCCATCCGCGCCCTACCCAAGGGCAAGGTTCTGCTGCTGGCCACCGGCATCCGGGTCGCCATGCTCAACCTCAAGCCCTGGTACAAGGAGCCCTCCGCCAAGGTGGTCGGCCCGGCTTCCGCTCGCGCCACGAAGGCCATCACCGAGCGTGCCCTCGCGAAAAGCATCGACCAGGACGACCTTGGACTGTCGGCATGAGCGCGCCCACACCACAGCAAGGGCGGTTGGCCCACGCTCCGGTCGTCCTGCGCGGTGGCCGGTGGTGGCTTGACGGCGGGGCCGACTCGGTCCCCGCCTCCGATCCCGCCTTCACCGCCGCCCTGGACGACTTCGCGCTGTCGATGGCCGCTGCCGACCAGGCAGTCACCGACCTCCTCATCCGGCAGGACGAGGCGTCCTCCGTTGATCCCGGAGGCCGGCGGTGAACCCACTGATGAGTGCCGAGCAGGCGGTCCTCGGTGCCGCCCTCCTCGACCCCAAGCAGCTCACGCACCTGGAGTGGCTCGCTGCGGACCACTTCTATCGGCCCGTCCACCAGGCGCTGTTCGCCGCCCTCCGCAAGCTGCGCAACGACGGGCATCCCGCGCTCTCGGCCGATGGTCCGTTGCCGCTGTCGTGGGTGACCGACGCAGTCGAGGAGGCCGGACAGCACGTGCGCGGGCTGACCGCGGCGTACGCCCACACTCTGATCCAGGCGTGTCCCCGAACCGAGCACGCACCGGTGTACGGACGCATGGTGCTGGAGGGGGCGATTCACCGCACCGTCGCCCAGCACGCGATCCGTCTCCACCAAGCGGCTCGGGCCGACGCCGTCCAGGGCGAGGTCGAGGGAGCCTTGCGCACGGCGGACGTCCTGACCGGCGTACTCACCGACCTTGCACGACGCTGGGGAACCGACCCTCGACCGGTCCCACCCACCGCTGGGCCCTCTGCCGCCACGGACATCCCGCCTCCGGCGCAGAGCGGCCAAGTCGCCGAGGACGAGCGGTTCCTCCTGGCCGTCCTCGCCGAACAGCCGGGGGCCATGGGCGAGGTGGTGGCCTGGCTGCGGCCGGGAGACTTCGCCCACCCTACCCACGGGCAGCTCTACCGGTGCCTGGGCGCGCTGCACCACCGAGGCGAACCCATCGACCGGATCACCCTGCTCTGGGAGGCCCAGCGACGCGGTCTGCTGGCCGACGGCACTGTGTCGAGCGAGCAGCTGACCGCCGTCTGCGAAGGCATGGTCCCCGGAAGCGCTGACTGGTTCGGACAGCGGGTGATGCGCTCCGCCGTCACCCGCACCGCCGCCGCCTCCGCGCGAGCCATCCGGACTCTGGCCCAGGACGAGGTTCTGGGGCCCGGCCGGCTGATCAACCACGCCCTGCACGAACTCGGTCCGCTCGACGAGCTACGTGCCCGCTGGGCCACCGCGAACAGCAGTCCGGCTCCGAAGGCCACGGCATCCGCGCCGCCGACGGCCGAGCCGCCGCCCGACCGAGTGAAGGCCGCCCGCGCCCGCAGCACACCACGCCCAGGCGCGTCACCCCCAGTCCCGGCCAGCCGTCTCCCCACGCTGTCGATAGCCCGACCACCCTCGCGCGGCCACCCGTGAGACCCCCTCCTCAACAGCCTCTTCTGCCCCTGGAACTCGCCTTGATCTACCCCATCTCCGCAGCCGCGCCGGACCTACGCGTCACGGCCCCGAGCCTCGCCACCCCCTTGATCGGGTCTCTCTGCTCGGGGTACGGCGGCCTCGACCTGGGCGTGCAGTCCGCGCTCGGCGGCACGCTCGCCTGGCACGCCGAGGTCGACCCGAAGGCCTCACGCATCCTGGCCCGCCACTGGCCCGGCGTCCCGAACCTGGGCGATATCACCGCCGTCGACTGGTCCACCGTCCCCCGGGTGTGCGTCCTGACGGCCGGCTTCCCCTGTCAAAGACGTCTCGGTCGCCGGCCGCCGGGCCGGACTCAACACCCAGACCCGCTCCGGGCTCTGGCTGCACGTCGCCCGTGCGGTCGCGGCCCTCCGACCCTGCCTGGTTGTGATCGAGAATGTGCGCGGCCTCCTCACCTCCCCCGCCGGTTCCCCTGGCGACGTGGAACCCTGCCCGTGGTGTCTGGGAAACACCGCAGGTCAGCCTCCTCTTGCGGGCACTCGGTGCCGTACTCGGATCCCTGGCCGACCTCGGGTACGACGCGAAGTGGCTCGTGCTTCGCGCCTCCGACGTCGGGGCCCCGCACCGCCGCGAGCGGACCTTCCTCGCCGCATGGCCCGCCGGGCACCCTGCTGAAGACGCCGACCAGCAACATCGGGAAGAACGGCGGCAGCCAGCATCCATCGAAGCGGAAGAGCGGGGGGCACGGTCCGAACCTGGCCGACGAGGTCGAGTGGCTGCTGCCGACCCCGAAGGCGTCGGACGGAATCAAGGGCTCGCCGAACCAGCGGCACGGCAATGGCGACATGACCCTGCCCAGTGCCGCTGCGTCTCTGTTGCCGACCCCGAGGGCCAGCGACACGGGCACCCCGGCCCGCCGCCCCGGGAAGGGATGGCGGCCTCCCTTGTCGGCGGTGGTCCTGCCCCTCTGGGCGGAGGAGACGCCGGAGGCGGGGGCGCGGACCGGCGATGGGGAGCGTACGGATCCGCCATCACCCGATGGGAGAGCCTCACCCGCCCGGCCCCGGCCCCCACGGACACGGCCGGTCGGCTCCGCGCGGACTTCGTGGAGTGGATGCAGGGCCTCGACGCCGGCTGGGTCACCGCGACTCCGGGGCTCGGCCGTCCAGCGCAGCTCACCGCGCTCGGCAACGGCGTCGTCCCACAACAGGCTTCGCATGCCTTGCAGTTGCTGGCACCACCCTTCCCCCGCTGTCCCCGCTGCGCCGACCGATAGCGCTCCACTACCGCGTTCCTCCGGCCGGACCAAACCGCTGATTCTCCGGATCCTCTCGGGCATGTCGCCGTCTCACAGATGGAGCACACCCCCATGGCCGACACCAGCCCGACCTCCCCCGGCCCCGAGCCGTACCGCGTCCCCGACGCAGACCTCGACGACCTCGCCAGCACCCTCGCCAAGACCATGGCCGAGGTCAGGCAGCACGGCGTCATCCTCGACCGCCTCGGCTCCGAGCCCGAATCCGGCGCCATCCAGCCGCCGGACGGCGCTCCGGAAGCCGAGGCGGCTGACGGGAAGACGCCCGACGGCCCCGCTTCGGTGTTCATGCTCGCCCTGGGCGGCAAGGAATATGCCGTCGAACTCGCTGCCCTCAGCGACTGGGTGAACTACCTCTTCCTGCCGGTGTACGGCCGGGAGATCAGCACGAGCCGTCCCTGGTGCGCGCACTGGCACGAACACCCCGAGGCCGTCGCCCGGCTCCACGCACTCTGGCTCGCCTGGCAGCAGTTCACCGACACGGAGGCCGGCCTGTCCGGCCCCTCGACCTGGCACCGCGACCACCTGGACCAGACCCTGGCGCACCTGCGTGCACCCGACGGACCCTTCGCGGCCTGCACGACCAGCGCAACTCGCCCCAACCACCGGGTGCTGGCCACCCCGGCGCCCGAGCAGGCGGGGGTGGCGGCGTGAACGACGTTCTCGACTTCGGCCTCGACGATCTCTCGCCGGTCAACGACGGCTCCGAGGAGGCGATGGAGGCCCTCTGGTCTGGCGACTTGACGGTGCTGTCCCAGCACCACACCACGCCCAACGGTTCGCACAGCTTCGTCCTCGCCCACGACCGATCGGTCACCTGGGGGATACCCGGCGAGCCACAGCTCGTTGCGATCGCGGTCGCTCGGGATCTGCGGCAGTCCACGTTCACGTTCGAGACGAGTCACCACGCCACGGCTTCCTTCGCACAGAACTGGCTGGCAGAACGCGGCTGCCCGCTCGAACGGATCGCACTGCACGGTGGCGACTACATCGAGCCCGTCGACGACCTCACCCTCCAGGTGGAACAGCAGATCCAGAAGTCGGGCATCCGCTACGAGGTCCTCGACACCTACACCTCTGACGACAACCCCAGCGAGGCGTGGACACTCGTCAACGACTCCCAGGCCACTCAGGCATCGGTTCGCCTCTTCTACGAGGAGTGGAACCACGGTGCAGGCACGTACACGATGCGCGAAGGCGCATTCCCCGACGTCGGCGTCGCCCAGACCTGGCTGCACGAGCGCAGTGAACCGCTGCCCGAGCCTCCGGAGTACAGCGACCACAACGGTGCTGTCGTCCGGGCCCGCATCGCCCTTTCCCGGTCCGCCGGCACCTCTCCGACACCGCAGACCGGGCTCGACGCGCCCCGCGCGTCAGCGGCGGTACCGGTCCAGCGCGCGGTCCAAGGGAGGCTGCTGTGAGCCGCGCCCGCTTCGTCTTCGCCGCGCACCCTGACGCCATCGCCGACCTGCGGGAACTCCCCTCTGAGATGCGCGATTTGGCCTTGCTGGAGCTGCAGAACCTGGTCCACGGAAGCGACGACTGCTTGCCGTTGAAGGGCCGCCTCTCCGGCTTCCACAAGGTGTACGTCGACCCGGAGGTCTCTTACCGGCTGGTCATCCAGTTCCGCCAAGCGCCACCGACCTCGACCCACAAGCGCGAGATCTACCTCGTGGCGGCTGGCAGCCGGAAGGACTACGCGGTCTACCGCGCGGCCCACCTACGGACCGAGCCCCAGCAAGGGGTCGGCCCGGACTCCGCCACGGAGGCCCGCGTGCAGGCCGCCCGGTCTCGCTCGACGCTCACCACCGAACGGCCGACAACGGGCCGCGCGGCTGCCCCGTCACCAGCGCCGCCCTCGGCCACTGCTTCTCGAAAGGTTGCCCAGCGATGACCAACGACCGTACTGCGCTCACCAGTTCAGAGCTGGCGGATCTCCTCACCGAGGCCGCTCAGAACGTCGGCGGCATCCCTGCCGCCGAGTACCCGACGGCCGCCGCCCGCTCCTACCTGCATCCCGTCTTGGGTCCGCTGGCCGCTGGGCCCCGCGTGATCACCGAGCTGAACGACCGGTTCGAGGGCTTCGTGGCCACCGAGCCACGCCCTGCTGGTTCGGCGGGCCTGTTCGCTCTGGCCTCCTACGCCTCCGCGCTGGGGTGGCTCACCGAGTCGTTCGCCGAGCTCACCTCCTCGGTCGATGAGATCTGTACCCGCGTGGGCATACCCACGGAGCCACGCGCCCCGATCGTCGCCGCGCCCGGTGGCACGGAGCGGGACGACGAGTTCGACTTCGTCTTCAACGCACTTGAGTTGGAGGCGGTCCGCAACGCAGCCGAGGCCGCCGGCCTCGCGCCGGACGACTACGTCGAGGTTCTCTCCCAGTCGCTGCTCGCCGCCGCCCGGATCACCGACGCCTGCATGGAGATCTCCAGCGGCTTGCTCGATGACGCCAATCTCCTCAGCGAAGTGAGCGACCGTCCTCGGCTCGACAACGATCCCGGGAGCCTGCCCGCTCTGGTCCGCTCCCTGCTCGCCCGGATGGAGACGACGGAGTGAACCCGTACGACGCAGACACAAACCCTGGGCCTTATCTCGTCGTCGAAGTGCTCGGTGTCGGGGATGTCAGCGTGCACGCCCTCGCACATGGTCCGGAGGAGCCGCTGCACCAGGCCGCTACACGCGTCATCGAAGCCGCAGCGGCGCTGGACGAGCGACACGAGAGCGTGCTCAACGCGGTCCAGCGCGCTCAGCGGCTGCTCGAAGGCACTGGTCGGGGTGAAGTCGGCCGAGCCCAGGTCTCATGCGCGCTGCTGCGCACAGCTCTCCCGGACCTCGGAGACGGCCTGGCCCAGCAGGACCGGGCATACAGCCAGCTCGTCGAGTCCCTGTCCGCCTACCGCCGGCTTCTTTCCTCGCCCGAGCCTGCTCAACACGCGAGCAACAAGAGCCACGGGCAGGGCCAGAAGACGAGGCCCCACCGGGACGACGGCTGGGCCGTCGCCGGGGAGCGCGGGCTGGTAGCCCTCGAAGCGGTTGCGGCCGGAGGTGTTCGCTTTCGCCGCAACGCGATCGGCGAGGACCCGTACATCTCGCGGGAGAAGGCCCAGTGGCAGGACTCGGCGGTCTTCCCGCAGACCGTGCAGCGGCTGGTCGCCGACGGTCTACTGCATCAGGACATCACCGAGAACGTGTACCGGCCCGGCCAGCTCCTCTCGCTCACTGCGCAGGGGGAAGCCGCCCTGCGTGATGGTCGCGCGACGACCTCCCGGGTGTCCGCCGCCCTCGGCCGCACCACCACGCGGAACACGTCAGGCGCGCTCTCCGACCCGGCCGCCGTGCCCGTCGCCAGGGCCTCCCTCGCGACCCCCCGCTCACGCTGACCTCATCCCGATAAGGACCCCACCATGGCTACCCCCGGCCTGCCTCCCACCTTCTCCATCGCTTCCATCGACGCCCAGCACGTCGAGGAGGCTCTCGCCCGGATCGGGCCCAAGTGGACCACCTGGTCCGCGATGACCCTGGCCCAGGTGAACGGCCCCGTGCGCGTCCGGGACGCTGCTGCGCAGCTCCCCTTCGTCAGTGAGCAGTTCGTCGGCAAACGGCTGGCCACGATGCACGCTGACGGATTGGTGATCCGCGATGACGACCGGCGGGGCGCGCCGTACCGGCTCAGCGCGCTCGGCACGTCTCTGGCCCCCGTCCTCCGCACGGTCTCGGACTGGTCCCGCACCCACCTGACACAAGAACCGATGGCCGAAGCCGAGCGTGTCGAGGACGCGCTGCGCCGCCTGCATCTTCGGCACTCAACTGCCGTGATTCAGGCCCTCGATTCGGCTGACGGCCAGATGCGGTTCGTTCACATCGCCGAGGCGGCCGGTCTGGACAACGGCCTCGCACGGCAGCGACTTGTCCGGCTTCAGGCCGATGGCCTGGTCACGCGGACGGGCTCCCGGCACGGAGACCCGTACGTGCTCACCGATGCCGGCCAGGCGTTGGGGGCCGTCTACGCGAGTGTCGAGCACTGGAGCCAGCCCTTCGCGCTGCGAGGTGGAACAGCGGCACCGCTTCCGGCAGCGGCAGCCACGCGCACCCACGTCAGCATTCCGCTGGGGGCGGGAGCCGACAGCGCCCGGTCCGCGGCGGCCCTACGACGGAGCGCCGCCGCGTCGAACGTCATGTTCAGCCACGCGCCTCAGCCGGAACCGCGGGTGCCGGCGGCCGTGACCGCTCAGTCGGCACCGGGCCGGGGCCGGTGACGGGGGTGAGAACGAAAGGCCACTCGCCGCCGCTACTGCATCCGCGTGCGCTCCGGCGGCTCCCGCCGCTACATACGCGGATCCGTTCTCCTCCTTCGCTTCCGGAGACTCGACCATGTACGCCCCTGATGACCCGACCCGGTACCAAGAGGTACTGGTCAGCCCCATGTATCTGGCTGGTTCCAACGGGACCGGCGAGGCTGGCTTCGAGCCCGTCGCCCACTGGCCCCATCAGTACCTCGATGAGGGCCCCTGCCAGCTCCTCGTGACCTCTCCCGACCAACGGATTCGGATCGGCTGGTTCGGCGACGACTTCGAACTGTGGAAGATCAGCGCAGCCGAGGACGCCTTCTCGGCGCCTCGCTGGACGGCGACGTTCAACCACGTCACCCCGGCCGAGATGGTCGCCGGCCTCACCGCCGCACTGGTCCAGGACTACGACGAAGCCATCGCCTCCGACACCCCCGGCTGCTTCTTGACAGGACCAACCGTCCCCTGGAGGGACACCGTCCGGCCGCTGACCGATGCCGGCTGGAACCTTGACGGAGCTGCTGAACTCGGCACCGTCGAGATCATCGCTCCTGACGACCAAGCGGGCATCTTTATCGATCGGCGCGGCTACGGCTCCGACCGCACGACCGTTGAGCTGTGGGCTGGCCCGCCGGGCTGGGGCACTCGTGCCGAGGCGACATTCACGGCCCGCACCCCTTCCCACTTGATCGCCGCTACCGCCGCTGTGATGGCGAAGTCGACCCCGGTGGTCCGTGAACGCCACCAAGTCGACCGGCGGATGCAGCACTTGGTCACGATGACCCCTGTCGCTTCGGCCACGCCGATCGCCGAGGCTCAGGTTTCACGCGCTCCGACTCCGCTGGACGTACGTCGCACCGCGGTCACCCAGGCCGTGCACCGTGCCGCGCGGGCACCACGCACAGCAGCCGACCTCCGGGTGTTGGCCGCGCAGAGCCGCTCCACGGGGGCGGCGCAGAAACGGACGGGACACCCCGCGCCCGCGACCTCTGCCCGCTGCCGGCCAGCTCGCCGGCGCCCCGGCGCGGACGCTGACTCCCACCCCAGGCCGCACTCCACTCGCGACCGTCCCCGCCCAACAGGAATTCCACCATGCCCACCACCACCATGCTCGACCAGGCCACGGCCATGATCGAGAATGCCTGGGGCCAGCCCATCGAAGCTCTTGAGGTCCTAGGGGCCCGCCGCCCCAGCGAGGACCCGCTCCTGCGCTGCGCCATGTACACCCGCGCGGCCCTGGCCATCACGGATAGCGCGGTAACCGTTCACGAGGACCGTCTTCACGCCCTGTCCCGGCATGGGTACGTGCCTGACTTCTACGAACTCGACCGGATCACCGAAACGGCGGTCAAGCTCCGCGTCGCCCACGCGGAGAGCCGTGCGTACCTCCAGGCGATCCGGCGCGTGGTGGAGGCTCGGGAGGCCGCCGCACCCGAGGTTGAATCACCGGCGGTTCGGCTGGCTCAGGCCGCTGTCGCCCGCTCCGGGCAGACGCGGCACGCCCCGGGGGCCGTGCCCGAACCGTCCTCTCCGGCGGAGATCGTAGGGCCGTCAGTGCCCACCACGGGGCCCCGACGTTGAACGCTTAGCTCTGATTCCCTCGCGGGGGCCCTCTTCGGCCCGGGGGCCCACCGCGCGGACCAGCTCCTCCACTGTCAGCTCCACGCGCCGGCCTTCGGCGACCCGGCGCTCCACCGTCTCCTCGTCCGGCCACCGGTCGGGCTGTGCGCCGACTCCCCACTGGCCGTCGGCGACCATCGCGATGTCGCCCACGGTCCAGGGCCTTCCGGCGGCGCGGATCTTGCGTTCCAGTTCGGCGCCGTCCCAGTGTCTGCTCGCCTCGGCCATCCTCTGTTCCCCTTCACCAACGTGCGGTCCCTCACCGCAACCCAGGTACGACAACCGCGGTCGCCGATCCATTCCCGTCCCGCCGACCGCTCGCTGGTGGTCTCCAGTTCGCCCGCGGCAGACGGCATCCCCGGGGAAACGACTACGCACTTCGGCATGCCACATGCCAACGTACGGGTGTCGGGAAAACCGCAGGTCAACGAAGGGATCGTCCAACCGTGAACGTCTCTGCCACCCTCCTGCCCGCCGTCGTCCGCCCCGCCGTGGAAGACCGCCTCTGGCTCGCCTCCGACCACTGCGCCGCTCCGATGCTCGACCTCCTGGACGCTCTCGGCTGGACGATCGCCGAGACCCCGGAGGCCAACATTCACATGACCAGCCCGGACGGGGGCGTCTACGTCGGCTGGCTTCCCGAAGACCCCTCCGCCTGGGCGCGCGAGATCGTCTGGCGCGTCCAGGTGCTGCCCGCCGACGGCGAGGTGTGGGTCCAGGAGTTCGGTGTCCATACCCCTTCCGAGGCCGTCGCCGGATTCCTCGCCGCCCTCGTCACCCACTCCTCGCGCTGACCGCCAGACCACGGGGCGGGCCAACGACGGCCGCCCCTTGCACCGCGCTGGTTCCGGCCCTGTCCCCCACTGCTCTCGGAGTTTCCCTTGCCTCAGTATCTGACCGTCGGCCACCTGCTCCGCCAGCTCCAGGAACTCGACCCCAACCTGCCTGTCCGTCTCGCCATCAACCCCGACTTCCCCTTCGCCCACTTCGTCGGAGCCAAAGTCGTCGTCCGTGACGGCAAGGCGTACATCGCCGATGACGGTCAGGAGGACTACCTCCCGGTGGGGGCGCGCGATGCCCTCAACTGGGCTTGATCGCTCCCTTACCACCACGGAGGCTTCCATCTCGTCCCTCTCGCGCCCCGCGCCCCGTCTCGCGCTGCACGATGTCGCCGCGCGCCCCATGCCGTACGGCGTGCACAGCGCGCTTCTCCAGCGCATCTCCGCCCGCCCCGACGGCCCCCTCGACATCACCTGGCTCGCTGCCGAAACCCCCCAACTTCCCCTCGGGCGCATCCGGCTGCGCTGGGAGCCCGCTTCGCGCAGCGGCTGGGACGTCACGGCGTACCTGGGGCTGACCACGACCGAGGTGCTCCTCGGTTCCTGGCTCGCCGCCCCGGACGACTGGCCACGCCTGGTCCGTCCGACCCTGTACGAGGTGACCGGCCTATGCGCCGCCCTCTCATTCGCGACCGACGCACTCGACCTCTCCAACCGGCTCTCCGGAGTCTGACCGAGGACCGCCGAAGGCCGCCCCATGCCGCTCAGGCAGGGGCGGCCTCGTCGTGCGTCCACCCGTTCGTTGCGTACGCTCGACCTGACGAAGGAGAACACCATGGCCGACGACCAGAGGCTCTGGGAATACCCGGAGGTCGCCGCCCACCTGGGTATCAGCGTCGGCGCGACCCGCAGCCGCAAGAGCCGGGGCAGCCTGCCCTCGCCCGACGACGACAGCACGCCGGACCGTCCCCGCTGGGAGCCGTCCACATTCCATAATTGGAGGCCGGTCGGCCGGGGGTTTCGCAGCGACCTGCACCGCGCCGCCCGACCGGAGGACACACCCGCCATCTGACCGGTTCCCTAGTCGCCATGGGGTGCGCGTGCGACGCCCGATTCGCAGATCCTCTCCCTACCGTTCCGTTCGACCACCACCGCGATGCTCGGCCAGCAACGCCATCGAGTCGGTCCGAAGCGGTGAAGCCATCGCAGAGGAGGGCATCCAGCACGATCTCAAGCCTATGCAGCGGACGGATACGACATGTGACCTCTCTGGCAGTCCATTACCACAGCCGGAAGAAACCGCCACACCACGTCACTGCTTGCGGCTACGGTGAGCTGGTCGTTCCAAAGGAGGGTCAGTGCCAGAGCTACGGTGGCGTGTCGTGGCCGAGAGTCTCGAACGTAAGTGCAAGGCGC
This sequence comes from Streptomyces sp. Alt3, assembly GCF_030719215.1. NCBI lineage: Bacteria > Bacillati > Actinomycetota > Actinomycetes > Kitasatosporales > Streptomycetaceae > Streptomyces > Streptomyces glycanivorans. The sequence goes on from NZ_CP120983.1 coordinate 1,677,473, forward strand.
CGACGGCCGAACAAATAGACATCGCCCGCGCCTTGGCCCTACCCGTAGGTCAGGCCACGCCCTCGCTGGTCGCTGCCGCTGAGCTGCGAGTCCTGCTTCGAGGGCCTCTGGACCTGACGCTCGCCGGGGACTTCGGCGACGACGAGTACGACGTCCTCCTCGATCTCGCGCGCCGCACCGATCTGGCAGTTCCCGACATGGACAAACTCGGGAGCCGAGAGGTGCTCAACGCCTGGTTGCGCGTCGCGCGTGACCGCGAGTCCGCCGCCGCCCTACGTCGGCTGGAGCCTGCGGTCGATGACGTTGTCACCGCTCGCGACCGGCGCAAGGGGCCGGATGTACACGGCGAGATTTCATCAGTCGGCTCCAATGGCCGACTGTACTTCCGGGGCGGTCACGGGCTCGGCACTGCCCCGCACAGGGTCACCCGCCTCACCCGCCCCGGTGAGGATGAGTATCTCGATCAGCTCCGTCTGGCCCGCGAATACGCCGCTGCTATTCAGAGCAACCCGGCTCGGATCACCCGAGCCCAAGAAGCGCAGCTGGAACGCTGGCGGATCAACTTTCCGGCGACCCCAGCGGCGATCGAGGCGCTGCGCGACGCACTGGAGACAGCTGACGACGAAGCCGCGATGCAGCGGCTCTTGGAGAAGCACCCAGCACTGCTGGCCGGTACCGTGGTAGGCACCCACGACACCTGGATCCGGCCACAGGTCCAGCTCGGGAACCACTACATGGCCGACTTTATGATCGCCGGCCAGACCTCACTCGGAGTTCGGTGGACGCTGGTCGAACTAGAGAGCCCAGTCAGTCGCCTGACTAACCCCGGCAACAAGCGGGCGACAACCACCCTGCGGCACGCGGTCGACCAGATCGAGGACTGGCGCAGGTGGCTATCCGCCAACCTGCACTACGCGCGCTCCGCACGCGACGCTGACGGACTGGGCCTGCCAGGCATCACGGCCGAAGTCCCAGGTTTGATCATCATGGCCCGCGAGACCTCTGACGACGCAGCCTCCGAAATCCGGGAACTGCAGGCCCGACGCTCCCACATCCAGGTACGCACCTATGACTGGCTGATGCGCATCAACGAATCCCCCGACCCTCTGCGTCGAGACGCCCCCGACCAGCGCCTCCGGCTCGCGTGACACCAGCCGCCACATTCTCTTTAGGCTTTGTGGATGCGGGGACGCCCCAGAAAGATGTAGCCGTACCTCGTCTCAAGAGCGCGGACGGCAAGCAGATGCTGCCGTTGTATGCGCTGCAGCAGCGCTCGCTACTCCAGGTAGATGCCAGCGAATACGCCGTCGAACCCGAGCACGGTCAAGCCCGCCTCGACACTCGGGTAGGTCGTCCCGTGCGGGCGGCCAACCAGGGCGTCGAAGCCGGCGCGGCCGATCTCGGGCTCGAGCCACTGGTTGCCGCACCGGCAGCGGACCCAGACGTTGCGCCCATGATTGATGAGCAGCCAGTCGCGTCGGGCACGGCAGGCGGAGCACATCACAGGGATACCCCCGAGAGCGAGTTCGCGTGAGTGGCCGACGCAGCGAATCGCCCCGGGTCCGTCGGCGGGCCGCGTCTCGGCCTGGAGCTGCAGCAGGGGGTCGGTGCCAGTGGGGAGGACGGGCAGCGCGGGTGCCGGCTCCGTGGTGCGGGTGGTGGTTCTGAGCACGAGCGTCATCTCCCGGTTGTCGGTCCTGTCTTCATCCGTAACAGCCGGTGGAACCGGCTGTCCATACATTTCGCGGCGTCCGCTCGGTCGATGGTCGACTACCGGTTCGACCTGGTCAGCGACGTGGCGAGCGGCGGTTGGGGTCTTGAACAGTCCCGAGCGGTGCGGCTGCCGTCGCGTTCCGTTCGCTGGTGCGGCTGCTCGGCGTGGTGGCCTGGCGGGTGGCGGCCTGCGACCGACGGGCACCTTCGCCCGGGTGTGCCGGGAGCTGGGCGATGCGCCGCAGGCGCCAGACCAGGACGTCGTTCACGTCATCGGCGCTGTCGAGTTCGCGCATGTCGATGGCCTGGCGCAGAAGGGCTTCGGAGTCGTGGCCTGCCCGCTCGGCCTGGGCGAGGGTGGCGATCAAGGCGTCGGTCCTCGCTTCCATGCCCTCTGCCTGCACGACCTTCTCCGGCAGGACGGCGCGAAGGCTGGCTTCGTGCGTGCGGCGCTGGGCTTCTGGAAGGGCCCGACCTTGGTCGTGCAGCACTCGCATAGGGGTGGCAGCGGCCTGCCGGTAGGCGGTGCGCAGGTGCGCGGCTGCTTGTCGGGAGGCGTGGGCCTGCTGGGCGTGTCCGCGCGCGGAGTGCCAGCGGGCGGCGGCGAGGGTGACCAGGACGAGGGTGGAGACGAGCATGGCGGTGGTGCCGCCGTCCTCGCCTCGGCCGAGCGCTCCGCCGGCCTGGACAATGCCCCGGGCGGCTGAGCGGAGAGCCCTGGTGTCGGCGCGTTCTGCGCGGACATGACTGCGGGTCGCCCGCTCGAATGCGCGAGCTGCGGCGGCCAGCTCGGCGTGGGTGGTGGCCGGTGAGGTCTGGGCCACCGCGTCGAGGAGTTCTCCGACGCCGACGAGCTGGGCGGCGGCCTCGCCGTCCTCGTCGCGTTCCAGGAGCGTGGCCGCGCGCTCGGCGATGACGACTGCGTTGCGTCGTTGCCGGGCGGGCGGTGACCAGTTCGTCCGGTCAGCGGTGACCGCGGGCGCGCTCGGCTCGGCGGCCCCGCCAGTGAGGCGTAGGCGGATCTTCGGAAGGGAAAGGTCGGGGGCCAGTTTGGAGCCGGGGTACCAGACCGGGTCTCCGTCGCGGTTGCGGTCGCCGGGCAGGGCCACGTTGTAGCCGAGCGCGTCACCGGACGGAGCGTGCCGCAGCTTCACCCGCACTCCCGCCTCTCGGAGCCGCGTGAAGAACTCCTCTTCCGAATCCGCTCCCGCCACGGCTCGACGAACGGCCTCACGGAGCGTCTCGCGCGAGGTCTCCGGGCGGCCGGTGCGCTCGGCCTTGAACTTCTCGGCGCTGCTGGGATTCTTCGCTGCGGTTCCGTCGCCGGCGTTCAGGCGCCGCAGGCCCATCTCCTTCTCGATGCGGCGGCATTCGGCCTGGGCCTTGTTGAAGTCGTAGTTCAGGCGCGGGTTGCGCAGGTCGCCGCGTACGAGGGTGGCGACGATGTGGATGTGGTCCTCCGCGTGGCGGACGGCGGTCCACCGGCAGCCGTCGGGGTCTCCGGCCGGGGCGATGCCGGTGGCGTGGACGATGCGCTGGGCGACGGCGTTCCACTCCTCGTCGTCCAGCCGCCGGTCCCCGGGGGCGGTACGGACCGAACAGTGCCAGACGTGCTTGGCGGGCGCGCGGTCGCCGGCCTGCTTGACCCGCAGGTCCAGGGCGGCGGTGAGCCGGGCGAGGGTGACCTTCGGGTCGGGGTCGAGGCCGGTGTCGAGGCCGGGGTCAGGGGCGAAGCCGTCCCAGGAGCCGACGAGGTGCGCGTCGGTGTGCTCCTCGCGCCGTCCGGGGCCGTACAGGTAGACGAGGAGGCCGTGGGTGCGGGAGCCACGTCCGATGTCGGGAACCATCACAGCCGCCGGGTCACCAGGTCGTTCGCCGCGTCATCGACGCGGGCGAGAAGTCCGGTCAGCGTGCCCAGAGCGTGTTCGAGTTCACCGGCGCGCGGCTGGCCACCGCTGTTGAGGACGAAGGCGATCTGGTTGATGTTGTTGCCGATCCGGGCCAGCGCGGTGCGTAGAGCGGCGAGTTCGTCGATGGCGGTGTCGAGCTGGTCGTTGCTGTGCACGGCGGCACGTCCGCGGGCGGCGCTCAGGCCGGCGGTGGCGAGGAAGCGGGCGACGGTGACGCCGCGCTGGGTGGCGGCGTCGGTGATCTCGGCTTTCTCGGTGTCGGAGAGGCGGGTGGTCGTCTTGCGGGCGCGCTCGCTCGGGTTGCGGCTACGGCGGCGCGGGGTGCGGTCGGGGAAGGCGGGCGTGCTCGGGCTCGGCTGCTCACGGTCGGCAGGGTCATCTGCTTCTCCCCCGATGACCGGCGCCCCCTGATGCCGGTTGCCCGGCTGGTCCCCGTGCGCCCTCGCTCGGGGACCAGCCGGGCTTCCCCCGCCCTCCTGGGCGGGGGCAAGTGCGTACGACGGGCCGTAGGACCGTCGTACGCGATAGCTTGCTCCGCCAGGAGCCGTGGTGGGGTCACGCTGCTGTCCAGCGGGGGTGGCCACCGGGTCGTTGGGGTTCACCGGCTCGTCTCCGGGTCCTGCTGCTGGAGTTCGCGGACGAGTTCCTCGATCCAGTCCATGGCCAGGATGGGGTGGTGCAGGGTCCAGGGCCGGTCGTGCTGCTCGCGTTGCACGATCCAGGTGGTGTCGGGGCCGAACTGGGCGCGGTGGAGGTGTCCGTGCTGGTGCAGGACGGTCAGCCAGGAGTCGACTTCGGCGGGCGTGGCCGGGTGAGTGCGCATCGGGTGCTCTCCGCTTCTGCTGTGGCGGGGTGCTCGGAGACATGCGGAGCGGGTGACCGGCCGGGGTGACCGGCTTGGTCACCCGCTCCGTGGAGGTTCGGTCAGGGCCGGGAGGAGGTGACCGGCTGGCGGTGCTGCTCGCGCAGCTGGGCCATCAGCGCGGTCAGGGTGTCGCTGGACAGCGGGATCTGCTGACCTCGGATCGCCTGGGCGACCACCTTGCGGGTCAGTTTGTCCTCGGCCCTGACCGCCGACCGGGCGATCTTCAGCAGCTCCTCGGTGTCCGGGTCAGGACGCCGGTCACCAGTCGGCCGAGCGGCCCGGTCAGTGGCCGGCGGCAAGGTGACCGGCGGGGTACTGACCGTCGCCGGGCTGCCTTGGCCATCACCGACCGGGGCCGCACTGTCGGGGCGGTCAGCGACCGTCCGCCCCTTGTCCACCTGTCCCGGCAGGTCAGGGGCACCGTGGCTCCGGTTGCGGTGGTCGGTGACCGACTGGCTGCTGGTGGCCGGCGTCGAGTCTCCGGTCACTGACCGGGTGGCGGTGCCCTCGTCGGTCGGGGACAGCGGCAACCGGTCGGTCAGAGCGGTGACCGACTGACCGGACTTGCCCTGACCGGCCGCTGACCGCTGCTGACCGGCTCGGTCGGTCCGGGTGACCTCGATGGCGTCGCCCCGATCGGTCTGACCGAGGCGACCGGGCTGACCGAGGTTCTGCCGGTCAGTGTCCTTGACCGGGCCCCGGGCGATGAGGATGTAGAGGTGGACCGCTCCAGCCAGGGCGAGCGGGGCGATGGTGGACAGCACCGCGACCACCGCGTCACCGAGCCGGAGGCCGGTGCCGGCGACCGTGTCCTGGTTGATGCGCACCGCGTGGAGTGCGTTGGCCCAGATGCTGGCGGCGGTGGCCGTGCCGAAGAGCGTCCAGACGTAGAGCCGGGCGCGCAGGGGTGCGTTGCGCAAGACCAGGAGGGCCCGGATGCCGTAGGCGATGAACCCGTCGATCACCAGGGGGAACAGGTAGGTGAGGAAGCCTCGGATATGGATGGCGACGGCCATCTGCTGCAGGGCGTCGTACGACAGCGCGCATCCCGCGCCCCCGAGGGCCACGACAGCCGCGCGGTCCCACCCGGATATGTGCGCCGTCTTCGGCGCGCTTGCGGTGTTCATGCCGCCGTCCCGAAGTCGTCGCGGATCAGGCGCTCGCCGCTGGTCTCGGGGGGTGGGGTGTTCATGGTGGGCTGGTTCAGGGTTCGGTTGCGCTCGGCCCGGCGGATCTCGCGGTATCGCTTTTTGGCGTGCTCCTCGGTGACCTTCAGAAGCCAGGCCAGGCGCTGCTCGCTCACCCCGTGGCGGTAGGCCGCGTACTCGACCGCGCGGCGCTCCGCATGGGTGAGGTGCACGTCGCGCCCGGCGATGGTGGCGTTGACGCGGCTGTAGTCGAGGCGGCTGGCGAGCTTGTCGTGCAGCGGCCCGCGCTCCTCCTCCGTCAGGCCGCCACGGATCCCGTCGGTGTCACCCCCTTCGAGAGCGGCGTCCAGGCAGGTTCGGCGGACCGGGCACTGGCCGCACAGCGCCTTGGCCGTGGCGATCTTGGCGGTCTCGTCGGGCTCGGGGAAGAAGACTTCGGGGTCCACCGGGTTGTACTCCGTGCTCTGGCAGACGGCGTCGGCCTGCCAGGTCTGGTCGCCGAGCTGGCGGTGGTGGGCAGGGCCGTTCATCGTGCTGGTCATGCGGGGTGCTCCGATCGCTCTCCGCGCGCAGGGGCGTCGGCGGAGAGGTGCGCTGGCGGTAGGTGCCCGGGGGCAGCGCTGCGAGGGCGCGGTCCGGCGGGGTGGCCTGTGGAGGGTCAGGCGGCGGCGCTGTGGCGTCTGCGGTCGACGGCCTCGAACTCGACTCGGGTGGTCATCTGCGCGAGCCTGCTGGCGACGCGATCCCCGAGGTAGGAGCGCAGGTCCTTGATCGCCAGATTGGTCGTGATCAGCGTGGGGAGTTCGTAGTTATACCGCCGGTTGATCAGCCGGTACGTCACTTCCTCGACCCACTCGCTCGCCTTGGCCGCGCCGAGGTCGTCGATGATCAGCAGCGGGCAGCGGCTGACCGCCGCCAGTTCCCGCTCGCTGTCGACCCCGGGCCGGGGGCGGAGATCGGCGTAGAGGTCGGCAGCGGTGGTCGCGCGCCAGCGAACACCGACCCCGCTGCTGACCAGCGCTCGGACTGCGCCGTACGCCTGGTGTGTCTTGCCCGCGCCGACGACCCCGGCCATCAGCAGGCTAGGTCCGGTGGTGACCTGTCGTCGGGCTCCTCGGCTGGGGGCGACGGCCGCGTCGGTGACCTTCCGGACCCACTCCAGGACCATGGGGTGGTCGGCTACAGCCGCTTGATAGCGCGGGGGCATCCCTGCGAGCAGGGCGTCAAGCGGCGAGAAGGGCTCGGCGTCGTCCGGCAGCGCGGCGTCGGCCGGTTCGATGTTGCGGGCGGCCAGGATCCTGGCCATGCGCTCCAGCGTGGCTTCGTTGCCGAGGAGCTGCGGTTCGCGGTGACGGGTGTGCATCACAGCTCCTCGGCGTAGGCGGCAGACGCGTTGGCCGGGTTGGTCCACGCCTGGTGGGCGGGCGCGTTAGGCCGGATTCCCGGCCGCGCCAAACCGCCGGGGCGAGCGTTCATCGCCTCGTTGACCATGCTGGTCAGCACGCTCGGGTGCTTCGGGTTGGCCGTGAAATTCGCCAGCCCGGCTCGGATGTGCGCCGGTGCGATGCCCTCGTCCAGGAGCTTCTTGATGATCCGCCCGAGGTGCCCGATCACGTCGCTCGGGGGGCGCTGGTCGCACCCGGCAACGTACTCCCTGACCAGATCCTTGGCGGAGATGCCGGCTGCGGGCGCTGTGCGCCCCGTAGGGAGAGAAGATCCAGGATCCAAGATCCTAGATCCAGGCGCCGAGCCTTCGGGCAGGCTTCGGGGAAGGTTCGAGGAGTCCTCGAGGAATGCCTCCTGACCTGGGGTTTCCGATCGGGAGCCGCCAGGGACGTCGACCAAGTGATCGGTGGCTGCCTGCCGGTCGGCCGGGGACACAATCGCGTGCCCGGGAGACGTCGAGGTGGCCTGGGCGGGCAGATCGAGGGGTCGGGGAGCGTTCGGCGAGGTCTCGGCGAGTCCTCCGGGAGTGGTGGGCGAGCCCCCGGTCTGCTTGGTGCAGTTGCCCTTGCAGAGGCCGCACCGGCCGGCAGCCTGGTGCTGCGGGCACGATGGCAGGCGGGACTGGCTCGGTTTGTCGATCTTCTGGTGCTCGGACCAGGTCACGATGTGGAGGTAGCGGCGGTCGTCGCAGCCCGTGTACCGACAGATCAGACCGGCGGTCGCGAGCTGGTGGAGGTCGTCCTCGACGTGGACCGAGGTGTGCTCGGCGCGCAGGGGCCACAGGAGCCCAGCGATGATCGCGGCGTTGTCGCGGTGCCGTCCGTGGTCGTCGGCCTGCGTGAGGAGGCCAAAGAAGGTCCGCTCGGCCTCGACGCTCACTTCGGCGAGCGACTCGGAGAAGAACGCCTCGGGCTTGATGGTGCGTATCCGGGCCATGTCAGCAGCTCCGGTCGGCGGCGACCAGGTCGCTGCAGGTGAGGGCGGCGCGCTGGATGTCGAACGTCTGCGGCCGCGTCCAGTCCGCCTCCGGCCAGACCCGCCGGATCCAGCGGGCGGCGACCGTCGCCGTCGTCCGGCTCACCTCCAGGGCCTTCCCGCCCTCGTCCCGGATAGCGGCACGCGGGTGGGGCCACGCCCGGCTCGGGTCGGTGAGGCTAACTCGGATCGTGGCCGCGCCCGGGATCATCTCTGCGAGCTGAGCAGCGAGGCGGTGCTGTCGTTGGGTATCCGGGCAGGCTGGGTTGACGCTCGGCGTGGCGAGCATGTGATACTCCGTTGTTCGTAGGAACGCGGTGCGGCGGTTCTCGTGCAAAAGCCCCGCCGCCCGCGAGATGTGGATCGGCACCCCTCGGGGTGCCGGCCCGGTGCTCGGGAGTTGGTAGCTCCCGGGCGCCGGTCTCATCCACCCCTGCACCCTGCGGTCTTCATGACCCGCGTGTGCTCGTCTCCTTCCCCTCCCGGCTGTTCCGTCGGCCAGTGATCTCTGCCTGTGGGCACCAGGACCATAGGGCGGTCCTCGGGCCAAGTCCAGCTTTTCAGACCAGCCCCCACCAGCGGTGGAACACTGCAATGGATGCTTTCACTGGACAACGTACATTGCAGTTACGTCATCCCGTCAACTGCAATGGCGAGACGCTGGTCCTGGCTGACCCTGATCACCACTGAGGTGGATATGATGGCCGCCATGACGGAGATCTGGAGATGACCGAATCGCGCGAGCGCACCTTCTCGGAGTTGCTCGACTACCTGTTCCGAGAGGTGCACCCGAAGGGACGCGGCCCTTACACCTACGCGGAGGTCTCGCAGGGCATCCGTGACACCTCCGGCGTCACCATCTCCGCGAGCGCCATCCAGCAGCTCCGCACCGGCACCAACTCAAACCCGAAGATGCAGACCATCCGTGCGCTGGCCGGTTTCTTCGGCGTGAACCCGGGCTATTTCTTCGACGAGGAGGAGGCGGAGCGCCAGCGTGCCGAGATCCAGTTGGTCGCCGCCATGCGCGACCAGGGGGTGCGCCGGGTCGCTCTGCGCGCGAACGGCCTCAGCGCTTCGAGCCTGAACATGGTGAACACCGTGATCGACCAGGCCCGAAGACTGGAAGGAATGCCCGACGAGTCGGAAGCGTCGGGACTGCTCGACGACAAGTAAGGGCTTGGCCGCACACAGAGCAGCGCGCACCGCTCCCGTCGATCACGTCTCGGCAGGTTCAGAGTCTGCTTCCATCAGCACGATCACCCGGAGACGGTCGCTGCGCATGGGCCGCAGGGCCATGATCCGCACGCCGACTTCTCGGCCCCGATGGTGGGGAAGTCGAAGCCTACGCAGGTCTCCGTCGGCGTGTTCGACCACCTCGCGGCGGTCCCACATCCGCCGTGCGGCCGGGGAACTCGTGAGGATGTCGCGCTCCAACTGTTGCAGTGCTTCGTGGTCCGGATGGCGGGCGCGCTCGTAGCGGATCTGGCCGAGGTAGGAGCGAGCCCAGTCCTGCTCCCAGTTCACGAGCTGCTCGCGGGCCTCCGGACTCAGAAACGCCCACCGCATCTGATTCGCCTGGTGAGCCGCCCACGGAAACCATTCCAGCAGCGGCTCGTTGTAGCCGATCACGTTCCAGGCGAGGTCCGTCACGAAGGCGGGATCGGGGGCCTGGCCGTCCAGAAACCGCTGCAGCAGCTCGTCCATCTCCGCCGCCGCATCGGCCTCCGGAACCGCGGCGACCACCGGCGGATGGCCCACCGCCATCAGGTACAGGGCATCGCGCTCAGCGCGACTCAGCCCCAGCACCGACGAGAGTCGATCGAGAAAGTCAGCGGAGTACTTGGCTTCCATGCCCCGCTCCAGCGCCCCGTACCAGCGTTCACTCACCCCGGTCAGCCGAGCCACGTCACGCTGCGTCAGACCCTTCGCCCTGCGGCCCGGAGAGGCCAACCCGGGGATCTCATCGGGATTCACCCGCCGCCGCCACGACCGCAGCAGCTCAGGCAGCGACTCGCCGCCACCTTCGCCACCCGCGACCCGCCCGCCCCGCACGTCCATAAGGGCGAGCCTAGGATGCGCTCGCCGGGTGACATGCACCATAGGGCGCCCAACCTCCCATCCAGTCGATCATGGTTCAGTCATTCAGCGTAGTCAGACATAACGGATAATCAAGTAATCAACTACTCAGAGTACGAACCGCCTCGCGCCCGAATCACCGGCCCCGTGCGCTTCCGGCAAACGGTGAGGAGGTGCGACCGGGAAGGCTCACCCCCCTCCGTCAATCACCATGCGTAATCGGAACTGCCACTTCCAGGAAGAGTGAGTTCCTGCCTTCTCTTGGCATCCTCGGGGCTTCCGTCCACCCACAAGTTGACGCACCGCCGAGGCCGAAGGGGAGCACCGTGTCCTTGCCAGAAGTCGACACGCGTCGACTGCGCGCATCGTGCGAAGAGCAGATCGACCTCCTACGTCTGCCGCACCGATTCACCACCCGCCAGTTGAGCGAGGCCATAGCCGAGCTTCGCGGGAAGCCCATCGTCCTGCGGCCGCTGAGCACGCTCGGCGCGGTCGATGCGCCGTGCGGCATGAGAATCGAGACCCCGGACGCCGATCTCCTCTTCTACGAGGAGGGCACGTCCGCCCACCACCAGCGGCACATCCTCACGCACGAGCTGTGCCACGTGTACTGCGACCATCCGGGAAGCCTGGAGGTCAACGCGGACACGGCCCGCTCCCTGAGCGTCAACCCGACGCTGGTGATGCGTATGTCCGGGCGGACGAGTTACTCGACTGCTGACGAGCGCGAGGCGGAGATGATGGCGACGGTCGTCCGCCAACGCATCTACCGCGAACGCGAGGCCCCTTCGCACCGCCCCGAGAGGGGCCCGGACAGTTGGGAAGCTCTCTTCGCCCAACCCATCAGGAGAGGCCGCTTCCGCGCATGACGAATGCTGTCTTCCTCGGGATGGCGTTGCTGCTCGCGTCGATAGCTGGCTACTGGGTGCTCGGACGCGGAACGCCCCGTCCGACCGGTACCTGGGCCATGGGCGCGCTTCTCGGCTCCTTCGCCATGGCCTTCGCCTCCTATGCGCCGCTGTTCAGAAACGTCGCGGAGTCGATCGTGCCGCACGTCGGTCGGCTGCTGAGTAACTGCGCTTCTCTGGGTGCCGCCACAGCGGTTCTGGCCGTTTCCTTCCAGCTCAACCTCGAACCCTACGAGGCGCGGCGGCGCATCAGGGTCCGTCTCGCCCTGCTCACCGCGTCGGTCGTCACCATGACCGCGCTGTTCGCCTACGAGCAGCTGACAGCTCGTTCTCCACAGGTCTACGCGCTCTATCTACTCCCCTACATTTCGTTCCTCGGGTTCTCCGTGGTCGACTTCCTGATGCAGGCCGTACGCCAGTCGAAGGCGACTCGGCGCGACAGCATCCGGGGCGGGTTGCGGGTGGCCGCGGCAGGCTGCGTGTTCGCTCTCGTCTACGTCGTCTACAAGCTGACACGCATCGTCGGCCTCGGTCTGGGACTGGGCGACGAAACGCACGCGCAGTGCTCATCGCTCGTGACCTCGACGTGCGCCTTCAGCGTCACCTCCCCGGCACTCGCCGTCCTGCTGATCTGCCTCGGCCTCACGTGGCCCGCTGTCCTCTACCCGATCAACCAAGCCCGCCGTCGCCGCTGGGAAACCCGGTCCTTCGAGTCGCTCCGCCCCCTCTGGCAGGACCTGTCAGCCGCGATGCCGCAGATCGTCCTATCGTCGGCCGAGGACGTCGACAGCATCTCCGACGACTCCGACTTCGGGCTGCAGCGGCGCGTCATCGAGATCAGCGACGGCATCCTCGCCCTCCGGCCGTACCGGTCGCGCAGGGTGCAGGAGAGCGCGGCGTCGAACTTCCACACCGCTACCGAGCAGGGCGCCGCCGCCGTGGAGGCGGCTGTCGTACGAGCTGCACTGGCAGACTCGAAGGCTGGCCGGTACGCAGACGAAGTCGCACCTCCGTCGGTAGACGCCGCCGCCCGCGAGGATCTACGTGCCGACACACAGTGGCTCCTCCTGGTGGCCGACGCCTACGTCGAGCGTGTCGGCGACGACGGCCGGCCATGAGTGATTGGAACCTGAAGAAATGACCGACCCAACTCAGGACCCCGGCTTCCTCCAGGACCCCTACCCCACTTACGCGGCCATGCGCTCGGCATACCCCGTACAAGCCGTAGCCAGCGGATCCGGCGGTCGCCTCAGCTACCTGGTCACCGGATACGCCGAAGCCAGGGAAGCGCTCGCCCACGCCCGGCTCTCGAAGGACACCTCCGCGTTCTTCGCGGGCAAGGAATCAAAGCGGCGCCTCCACCCCGCAGTGGCGCACAACATGCTGTCGAGCGACCCGCCCGAGCACACCCGGCTGCGCAAGCTGGTCACCAAGGCGTTCACGACCGGGGCGGTCGCGGAACTGCGCCCGTTCATCGCCAGGGTCACCGACGACCTGTTGGACCAGTGGCCTGTCGGCGAGCCCTTCGACTTCATGACCGGCTTGGCCGTCCCGCTACCCGTCATTGTGATCTGCGAACTGCTCGGAGTACCGGAGGAAGACCGGCCCGACATCCGGCGCTGGTCCGGCGAACTGTTCGCGGCGGGACAGCCGGGCGTCATCGACGCGGCCTCGCACTCCCTGGCCGACTACATGACAGACCTCATCGCCGCCAAGCGCCGACACCCCGGCAGCTCGCTCCTCGACCGCCTCATCTCGGCTCGCGACGGCGACGACCGGCTCAATGAGGAGGAACTGGTCTCGCTCGCGGTGCTCCTGCTCGTAGCCGGCCACGAGACCACCACCAACTTCCTCGGCAACGCAACCCTCTCCCTGCTCCAGCACCCGGCCGAACTCGACCGCCTCCGCCAAAACCCGGACGACATCCCTACGGTGCTGGACGAACTGCTTCGATTCGACTCCCCCGTCAGCACGGCAACCTTCCGGTTCACCACCGAAGCCGTCACACTCGGTGGCACCGACATCCCGACAGGCGCACCGGTCCTGGTCGCCCTCGGAGCCGCCAACCGCGACCCGGAACGGTTCCCGTCACCGGACCAGCTCGATGCGAACCGGGACGCTGTCGGCCACCTCGCCTTCGGGCACGGTATCCACCGCTGCGTCGGCGCTCCCCTGGCCAAGACCGAGGCCGAAATCGCGCTGCGCGCGGTACTGACACGGTTCCCGGGCCTCCGCCTCGCCGTACCGCCCGACCAGCTTCAGTGGCGGCACGCCCGTCTTGTACGCGGTCTGACCTCGCTTCCCGTCCTTAATTAGCCGGAGGGTCGCTTAGCGAGTGAGCCGCTCTGGGGGGCGAGTAGGCAGGCCCCGGAGCTGCTGTTCGCTAGGAGTGAGAGCGGGGCTTTCCGAAGATCGGACACGAGTCGCGGATGAGGTGATTCCGTCCCACCGTGCAGAAGGTCGTACGGTCCCACGCCTATGAACCGCTCCGTCGAGCTGATCGAGGAAGCGCTCGGCTCGCGTCAGATCCTCAGGGGTGTCTACCGCTACACCGTCGTCCAGGACAGGGACCATCTGTACGGCGTGGCCGTGTTCGACGAAACGCAGCATCTCTACTCCTTCGGCACGCTCCAGGGGTCCTTGCTGGAGCCGACAGAAGTGCTGGAGAGCCTCGCCTGTGAAGCCGTAGAGGCCCAGTTGGCGCAGGTACTTCGGCCGGTCGCCCCTGGGGTATGGGATGGGCTGGCGCGAGAACATGAGGGCCTCGCTGCGGGCCGTGACGACGACCTTGACGACGTTGTGGTCCAGGACGGCGCCGACGTCGACCAGCTCGGTGTAGGCGTTCACGGCGCAGGTGCCGGGCGGAGTGAATTCCAGGGCCTCGGAGACGTCGTTGATGGCGGTCGGCGAGATGAACGGCTCGTCGCCCTGGACGTTGATGTATCCGTCGGCTGGCAGGCGTTCGGCGACCTCTGCGACGCGGTCGGTGCCGGTGAGGTGCTCCCCGGTACGGATGCTGTCGATGCCGAGTTCGCGGCACGCCGCTTCGATGCGTTCGTCGTCCGTCGCGACGATGGCTCCGTCGAGGCGTTTGGCCTCCAGGCAGCGCTGGTGGACGTGCCAGAGCAGCGGCATGCCGCCGAGGAGGGCCAGTGGTTTGCCGGGGAATCGGGAGGCACCCCAGCGGCAGGGTATGACGGCGATGTGCCGGCGCCGTTCGGCGGTGGTCGGTCGGGCTGTGGTGGCGGCCACGGCGTCCTCCTGGTGGTCGGGTTCGGGGGGCTTCAGGTGAGCTGGGCGAGCTTGGCGCGGATGGTGGGTGAGGCGGTGGTCGCGAACGGCCGCCACTGGTAGCCGTCGACCTCCTCCTCCTGCAGCGTCACCGCATGATCGGCCCCGAGGTGGAAGGCCCAGCGGAAGTCCACGTGGTGGTGGGCCGGGTCGTTCTTCGACGGGTTCGCGTCGATCGCGTGCACGTCGATGTCGAGGGGGATGTCCTCGTGGCCAGCGAGGGCGACGACGGCGCTGGGCGGGATGCCGGCCTCCTCGTGCAGTTCGCGCAGGGCTGCGTCGCGCAGGAGCTGGTCGGACGGTTCGTTGTGCCCGCCGGGCGCCAGCAATTTCCCGGACGCCTTGTGCAGAATGTGGAGCACGTGCCGTTCACCGTTGATGAGGATGACGCTGCAGGTCACGTGGGCGGGGAAGGTCTTGCGGCTGGTGGGATCGTCCGCGCCGGCAAGCACGGCGAACAGCATCGTCAGGGAGGCGCGCTCGTCCGGGTGGCGGGCGAGGTACGCCTCCGTGACGGCACGGACGTGTTCGGTGGAGGGTGGCAACGAGGTCACCTTTCGAAGTGGCGGAGCCAGGTTCTGGCGATGGTGTCGCGGTCGGCCGCCGGCATCTCGTGCAGTCCGGGCTGGAGTCGCGCGTGGCTGAGTGCGGCGGTGGCGGCGAGTATCTCGGCCTGGACGAGGTGGATGTAGGTGCCGACGGCGGCGCCGTGCACGAAGTTGACGGCGCCCCCGTCGGCAAGGACGTAGAAGTAGTGGCCAGTGACCTCGTATCGAGTCAACTGCGGTCCCACAGACTGGCGTTCGTAGAGGTCATCAAGGCTGCTGAGTTCGAGTTCTTCCTCGGAAGAGGTCACCGATCCGAGGTACGCGCCGTTGCGCAGGGCGGCGAAATCCTCGTGCCGTAGGGCGAGATTGCCGGTGGCGCACAGGACGAGTTCCGCGTCGTGGACGGCCTCGGTGGTGGACGCGCTGGTGCGGAAACCGAGGGCGTGCGCCTGTACCCGCTTGACCGCGTCGTTGTCGTACACGGTGACGCGCAGGTCCTGGGCGCGCAGGGTCTGCGCAATAGAGCGGCCGATCTTGCCGAAACCGATGACGCAGGCGCTGCGGCTCGTGAGGATGTCCCCGCGGGCGCGGACGAGGGCGTCGGTGGAGAACACGATGGACCGGCCGACGAGGTGGTCCTCGCAGTCCTTGAGCGGCGAGCGGGCCACGGACACGACCGGACACGGCAGCGAGCCGAGAGCCGCGTACCGCTGGTGTCCGTTCTCGGTGTCCTCGACGACGCCGAGGATGCGGCCGGAGAACTTGTTCACGAGGGTGTCGAGGCTGGCCGCGAAGTACCCGCCGATGTCGACCAGGACGACATCCTGGCCGCCGGCCGTGTCCTCCAGGTAGTGCAGGGCCTGGGTCTCGTCGGTGAACCGCTCCCGGCTCAGGTCGTGGACCGGCAGGGTGCGGCGGACGGTGTCGAGGGTCGGCTGGTGGATCGACCGGGGCTTGGGGAGGACGGCGCCGATCGTGGACACCGCGGTCATGGCGTGCAAGAACGCCGGCCGTTCCGGGAGCAGGTGGGTGATGACCAGCGTCGTGATCGCCTGCCCGGCGGGAAACTGCGCGGTGATCCTCCGGAAGAAGGCGTCCAGCCGTGCTCGCTCGGGGGTTTCCATGGGCACTCCTCTCGGGTTCCGAGGCGTAGGGCTACGCGGCCCGGCTGTAGTCCGGCATTGGGGCGGCCAGAGCCTGCATGTGAGCGCGCAGTCCGCCGTGGAGGTCGACGCGCGGCTGCCAGTCGAGGACCTCTCCCGCACGGCTGGGGTCGGCGCGCGTGACGAGGACGTCCCCGTTGCGCACGTGGTCCTGGTGGAGCTGGATCTCGCGGCCGGTGAGGCTGTTGGCGATGTTGACCACGTCCAGCAGTGATGCGTTCGAGCCGCCGCCGACGTTGATGGGGCCGTGAGCGTTCGGATTGACGCCGGCGGCGATCGTGGCGGTGACCACGTCGTCTATGTAGGTGAAGTCGCGGCGCTGGTGGCCGTCTCCGTACAGGCGCAGGGGCTGTCCGGTCAGGGCGGCGTACAGGGCGCGGTGGGTGAACATGTCGGCGCGCTGCCGGGGGCCGTAGACGGTGAAGTACCGCAGGGCGACGACGCTGGGGCCGCCGGGGCGCTCGGCGTAGGCGAGGCAGAGCTGCTCCTCGGCCAGCTTGGTCACGGCGTACGGGGAGGCGGGGTTGGGGCGGTCGGTCTCGCGACTCGCGTCGCCGTCGGTCGGGCCGTAGACGCTGGAGGAGGAGGCTACGACCAGTCGGGGGACGCCGATCCGGGTGGAGGCTTCGAGGACGCGGTGGGTGGCCAGCACGTTGGACGCGAGGTAGTCACCGAACTGCGGTCCCCAGGAGGGCCGTACGCCGGGGATGCCGGCGAGGTGGAAGACGGCGTCGGCGTCGATCAGGAGCGGGTCGATCGCGCAGTGGAGGAGGTCGGCCGTGACGTGGTGGTATCCCGGGCGACCCCGCAGCGCGGCGAGGTTGGCGGCGGCCATCGGGTCGGTAGATGGATCTCGGCGGTCCACGCCGATCACGGTGGCGCCGGCCTGGACGAGGGCGTGGGCGAGGTGGGAGCCGATGAATCCGGCGGAGCCGGTCACCACGGCCCGTCGGGGGGAAGCGTTGGTCGGGGGCTGCTCGTGCTGTGGCACGGGGATCTCCAGAGGGGTGTCGTCTAGGGGGCTGGTCAGGTGAGCCGGGACAGGACGGTTCTGCCGTGCGCGCTGAGGGCGGCGTCGTTCTCCTGGTGGCCCTTGGCCAGGGCTGTGGCCGCCTCGATGGCGCCGAAGGACTCCAGGAGGCGTCGTTCGGTGTCGTTCGGCGGGCGCCCGTAGCCGTCAAAGAAGGCGGTGCGGAGGTGGGGTGCGGCCTGCCAGCGTCGGAATTCGAGCCGGGCGAAGTCGCGGACCCGGGCGTCGCGTCGCATGTGCTCGAAGTCGTAGATGCCGAAGGTGTCGCCGAGCAGCCAGTTGCGCGGCTGGTAGTCGAGGTGGCAGATCGCGCTCTCCATGTGGCTGCTGCCCAGGATCGCCGCGTGGTGCTTCAGCAGGTTCTCCTCGGCCGCGTCGAGCAGGTCAGCGTGGACGGCCCGGTCGATCCACCCCTGGAACCGTTCGGCGAGTGCGGCGCCGACGGCACCGCCTTGGGGCATGGCCGTGGCCCAGTGCAGCTTGCCGAGCACGTGCCCAGCCTCGTGGTGGGCCAGTTCCTCCTCGGGTGAGCCCGGAGCGAAGGCATCCGCGCGGTCGCCTGCGAGCGCGGTGAGCAGCAGGGTGCGGGTGGCGTCATCCCGGCCGACCAACTCCGGCGCATGGCCGTTCAGATGAGTGACCCACGCCCCGTAGGCGTGGAGTTCTCCGGCGTACCGGTCTCGCTCCGCGTGCTGCTTCGCGATGAACTGACGCCCGTCGCCGGCCACGAGGCGTACGACGCGGGGCGGGAGCGCGGGGTCCGCTGCGATGTCGACTGCGCCGAGGAGGAGGTGCGCCAGTTGTATCCGAGGGTCGCGCGAGGTCGCGATCACGGGGTCGGCTCCGGCGTGAGGAGACTGAGGTGCTCGGTGTCGTTGTGCCGGTCGAGCATCCAGCGGGTCTGGCCCAGGCGGTTGCGGTGGTGCTGCCAGCGGGTGATGGAGGCGTGGTTGTGGGTGAACCCGGACGGCGAGCCGATCGGGATGCCGAGCAGCAGGGTGTGTGCGGTGATCACCGTCTCCCCGTGGGCGGCGAAGACGACGCGCTTGCCGTGGTTCTCCTCGATGAGCTGGCTCAGGTTCCTGCTGGCGCGCTCCAGGAACCCGTTCCAGGTGTCGGAGCCGTTGGCCCAGGGCGTGTCGGGGTGGGCGTGCGGCCCGCCGTCGGCGACCGTCTTCACCGCCTCCCAGGGCTGGCCGTCGGCGTCGCCGTGGACCGGGCCGTCGAGCCGGTCGTCGTGGTGCACGGGGATCTGAAGCGTCTGGGCGATGATCTCGCCGGTCTGGACGAGGCGGATCCGCGGGCCGGTGTAGATGACGTCGAACGGCTTCTTCAGGTGCTCGGTGGCAAGGCGGCGTGCGGCCTGTTCGGCTTGGGCGTACCCGAGGTTGGTCAGGCCGGTGCAGGTGCGCGGCCCCCCGACGAGGCCGTCGGCGTTGCACTGGGCCTGGCCGTGCCGGACGAAGACGAGTTCGGTGGTGATCATGAGGCTCCTCGGTGGGAGAAACGGAGGGGCAGGCTGTAGCGGTAACCGTTGCGGCCGACGTACGGGGCGGTGAGCACGGCGTGCAGGGCCAGGGAGCTATCAAGCTGGTTTCGATCCGTCGTGCCCAGCCGGGCGTCGTGTCGTAGGGCGGCCGCGTTGTACGCGAGCAGGGCGTTGGTGACGGCTCGGTCGGTGAGCGGTCCGTAGGTCAGGTGAAGCGTCGCGATGAGCTTGGCGAGGTCGTAGCCCATCGGGGCCAGGGACAAGTCGTCGGTGTCGACGACGACGATGTCCTGCTTGCTGGTGACGATGAAGTTCCGGAGGTTGCTGTCCTTGTAGAAGGCGCAGGGCCCTTGGGCCGTTGTTTCCAGCAGGCCGAGCATCGCGTGCAGGGCGGTCTTGTTCGGCAGGTAGCCCTGCTCATGGCGGCGCCGCAGGGCGCGCTTCCGGGGGCCGAGGTAGTCGTCGAACGTAGTGCCGTCCCGGAAGCGGTGCGCGGTGTCCAGCGACGCGGACCGCAGGTCGCTGGCCCAGGCGGCTCCGTGGGCGTGGCCCAGCAGTGCCGCGACGCGCGGGAGGTCGTCCGGGCGTACGGAGCGACCTTCGATCCGTTCAAACGTCAGGCTGTTCGGTCGGACGGTGAGGAGCGCCGGCTGCCGCAGCGGCTTGGCGTGCTCGGTGAGCCACTGGTGGTGGCGCGCTGCCGCCGCTGCACGCTCCGGTTCCGCGTAGGGCTTGGTGAAGGGCACGAGGGTCATGCTGGCCGCCCTTCGTTCGACTGGGCGACGACGAAGGTGATCCGGGACCGGGTGGCCAGCGGCTGGTCGGGAAGGAACTCGTGCAGGGTCGCCGCCAGGGCCCCGGGGTTGCCGTACAGGCCCGGCGCCAGGTCGTACTTGGGGTTGGTGGCCAGGTACTGCGCCGCGTGGTCGTGACCGTCAAAGGTGAAGACGTGTTCCTCGTCCAAGACGGCGATCACGTCGAGCGAGGAGGCGGCTACCTCGGCGAGGTTGCCGCTGTGTGCTGCGGTGTAGAGGCTCTCATGCTGGGCGGCACGCGGATCGAGGCCGGCGGAGGCGACCAGCTCGTCCATCTCCTGGTAGCTGTCGAGGCCCTTGGTGACGAGCACGGCCAGACCTCCGGGGGCGAGGACCCTGGCGATCTCCCCGACGATGTCTTCGGGGTGCGGCGAGTGGTAGAGGCAGAACGCCGCGACGACAATGTCGCTCGACCCGTCGGGCAGGGGCAGGTCGTGGAAGTCCCCTTCGATGAACTCCACCGTGCTGTCGGGCAGGTCCTTGGCGCGCTTGCGGGCCTGGGCAAGCAGGGAAGGGGCGGCGTCCAGGCCCACGATGCGCTGCGGCCGGAGCTGCTCGGCGATGACGAGGCTGCTCGTGCCGCGACCGCAGCCGATGTCGAGCACGACGCCGAGCCGGTCCGGCCGGGCGTGATGGCTCTGCACCAGGCTGACGATGGTCTCGGGCACGGGCTGGCCGGCGGTCTTGGCCCGCATCAGGGCGCTGGTCCGCCCGGCCAGCCGCGAGGCGTGTCCGTACAGCTCCGACTGCCGGGCGGGGTCCAGGAACGGGTTGGGCTCGTTCATGCCGCACCCCCTGGCAGGGGGCGCGGACCGGTCAGGACTGCTCGGCGGCGACCTTCCGCAGCCAGCGGCGAGTCTGACGCCGGTTGGCCAGCAGCACCACATCGGCGGCGGAGCCGAACTCCTCGATCTTCGCCATCACGCGGGGCCGCATCTTGCGCCGGTACGTGGCGACGTACTTGATCACGCCCCAGTGGATGCGGTTGTGCACCCCGTTGCCCTTGTGCCCCGCGCCGTGCCGGATCTGCCGGGAGAAGATCCCGTACAGCGCCGCCACGGTCGACACGTCCATCAGGACCACCGTGTCGCAGGCTTCGAGCCGTACCTGCAGCGTCGAGTTGTAGTTGCCGTCGATCACCCACCGCGGCTGCGCTACCAGCTCGCGCTGGACGTCGGTGAACTTGTCCATGGGCAATGCGTTCCACTCGTCGTCGTAGAACGCGGCGTCCAGGTGCGTCACCGGGGCGTCGAGGATCCTGCCCAGTTCGCGGGCCACGTGGGATTTGCCGCTGCCTCCGCAGCCGACGATGGCGACCTTCTTCATGGTGCTCCAGCGTAGAGAGGTTCGGGTGTCCGGCGGACCCATCCTCCGGGACGCGCCCGGAGGATCCGCGCGCCGTGGTCGATCGAGCGGTCTGCATCAGGCAGCTCCCCGCTCGGTCGCGGTGGCCTGGGGGAGGCCGTGCAGGACGGACTCCAGGGTGTTGACCTGCTTGCACAGGCCGAACAGGCGCAGCCGGTCCACGCACGCGGCGATCAGGGCGGCGTGCTGCTCGGTGCCGGCGATCTCGCGCAGGTAGGAGAGGCGTTCGAGCACCTCGCTGCCGGAGCGCACGACCAGCTCCTTCGGGACGAACCGGTCGGCGAAGCGGATATCCGCCGGGGCCAGCGGCAGGCATCCGGCGAGTACGGCCTCGAAGATGCGCTGGGTCATCTGCCCGACGGCGGCGTACCGCTCGGGCAGCATGAGCACCGTGGCGAGGGACCGGCCGTAGACGGCGGCGGCGTCCTCGAACGGGATCCGGCCCGCGAAGCGGACGTGCGGCCAGCGGCCGGTCTTCGTCCACTTGCCGGCGACCAGGTGCTCGACGCGGGCGGCTGCCGGGGCGAAGAAGCGGTCGAAGGGCTCGTCGCGGTCGTACTGGTTGCCCACGTAGCCGAGCGCGAGATCCCGAGGCCGCGCCGCCAGGGTGAGGGGATCGGCCTGGGCGAGGAGGTCCTCGGCGACGGGGAAGAGCAGCGAGTGCGCGCCGAGGGTCGGGGCGAGCGCGGCCTCGCAGACGCGGGCGTGGGCCGTGCGGCGCCACACGCTCTCGGCGCGCAGGGTGCGGTCCTTGTCCCAGATCACGGTGGGCGTCCGGTGCCGGGCCGTGTAGTGGTTGATGAGCTGGGCCTGCCGGTGGAGGTCGCAGGTGTGCCCCTCGCTGCCGCACACGGTGGTGTTGCGGCCGGGGATCGCCCAGCGCCACTCCAGGAACAGGGCGTCGATGCCGGGCAGGCCGTCGTCGAAGGCGTACGCGCCGCCGAGGTCGTCACCGGCTTCGAGGCGGTCGCGGTCGGGCTGGAGGAAGACGATCTCGTGACCGCGGGCAAGGAGGGCGTCAATGAAGGGGCGGCGGTGGCTGCGGCCTCCGTCGGGGGTGTCGGTCACGCCGTTGCCGAGGAAGCCCCAGAAGCTGTATCCGATCTTCATTTGGTGATCCACCGCCCTTCGAGGAGCAGGGCGTCGAGGCCGGAGTTGGCCAGGCAGTCCAGGGCCATCTCGGGTGTCCCGCAAATCGGCTTGCCCTTGACGTTGAGGGAGGTGTTGATCAGCACGGGGATGCCGGTCCGGCGGCCGAAGGCACTCAGCACCGCGTGCATGAACGGGTTCTGCGACCGGGTGACGGTCTGCAGGCGGGAGGTGTCGTTGGCGTGCACGATGGCCGGCACCCGCTCGCGCGTCAGGTCTGTCACTCCGGAGGCCATGGACATGTACGGGGCCGGCTGGCCGAGGGTGAAGAATTCGGCGGCGCGCTCGGCGGGGACCATGGGGGCGAAGGGCCGGAACGGCTCGCGGAACTTCACGGTGGCGTTGAGCCGCTCGACGACGCCGGGCTCCAGCGGGGAGGCGAGGATCGAGCGGTTGCCCAGGGCGCGCGGTCCGGCTTCGACCCCTCCCTGGAAGAGTCCGGCGATCATGCCGTGGGCGAGCTGGTCGGCGAGGAACTCGGCGGTCTCGATGCCGAGGGTCTTCTGGCGGAGGCCGGGCCAGGCGGTCAGGTCGAGGGGCTGGTCCTCATATGAGGGGCCGAGGTAACAGTGGCGGGCGATGCCGGCGACCGGGCGAGGGCTGCGCCCATCGACGTGTACGGCGAGGGCGGCCCCGATGGCGGTTCCGGCGTCTCCGGGTGCCGGCGGGACGAACACCTCGTCGAAGATGTCAGCCTCGATGATCTTCCCGATGCTGACGCAGTTCGTGGCGACGCCGCCGCCCACGCACAGGCGCCGGGAGTCGGTGAGCACACGGGCGCGGCGGGCGAGGTGAACCATCACCTGCTCGGTCCGCTCCTGGAGGGCAGCCGCCAGGTCTCGGTGGACGTCGGTGAGCGGCTCGTTCGGGTGCCGCTCGGGGCAGGTCTCGGCGACGAACCACCGGGATGTCCTCGGGTATCCCGAGGTGAGGGTGCGCGTCGGGAAGTAGCCGGGGTGGATGCGGAAGCCCGTGGCCGTCGTGCGGACGGCCGTGGTGAACAGGTGCCGGAAGCGGGCGGGGTCGCCAAGGGCGGCCAGCGCCATGACGGTCCCTTCCTCGTCGCCACGCCTCCAGCCCAGGTGCTCGGTGACGGCGCCGTACACGTACCCGAGGGAGGCCGGGTCGTTGATCGCTTCCAAGGGCTGGAGGCGGGGGTGCTGGATGCCGTGGCCGTGGGCGATGGTGGTGGTCTGCCGCTCGCCGAGGCTGTCGACCACGAGTACGGCGGCTTCCTCCCAGCCGGAGGCAGCGAAGGCCGTGAGCTGGTGGGCTCGGTGGTGCAGGACCGGTGTGACGCGGGCCGAGGGGAACTGGCTGCCAAGGACGCGCAGCCGCCGCCGGGTCCGCAGGGCGACCTTGGCGAACCCGTGAGCGCGGGCAAGGCTGCGGTCGCGGGTCATCGGCGACAGCGCCATGCGCAGGGCAGCGGGCGACTCGGCGAGGTAGCGGACGGGCTGGAAGTTGTAGGCGACGGCGTCCACGTCGCTGGCACTCAGCTTGGCCTGGTCGAGGAGCCACCCCACGGCGCGGGCCGGGTAGAGCTTGGTGTGCTTCTGCGCGGAGAGGCGTTCCTCCTCGACGAAGCCGACGAGTTCACCGTCCACGAGAAGGGCGGCCGACGAGTCGTGGGTGTACGAGCACAGGCCGAGGACGACGGAGGGGGTGCGCTTCATGGCGGCGGTCACCTTGCCCCGGCCGTCGCGGCGCGATTGGTCGAGCGTCGCTCCAGCTCTCCGTACCAGGCGGTGAGGGCCTGGCCGAGGGGCCCGTCGACCGTGTCGGCCGCCCGCCACGCCTGCTCGCGCTTGCCGTCCTTCCACAGCCGGTAGCTGCGCAGGGTCTCGGCCATCGCGTCCCAGCCGGGGTGGCCGGTCACGTCACGGGCCTCGACCTGGTCGAGCAGGCCGTCGAAGCCGTTCCAGGGTGTTCGCAGGTCGGGCATGATCTCACTCGCCGGCAGCGAGGTGAGCGTGTCGGCCTGCTCGATGTGTTCGTCGTAGATGTGCAGCGAGCCGATGTGCAGGTGGAACTCGCCGAGTTCCGCGTCGAGCCATCCGGCCACCAGCTCGTGCAGCACGGTGTAGAAGAACACGTCGTACGGCATGCCGATCCATACGTCCTGGCCGCGCATCGTGGTCGCCATGTGCAGGCGGCCGGCGCGCAGGTGGAACCGGAATCCGAGGGTGCAGGGCACGTCCTTGTGCCCGACGGCGTCCTGGGCCGGGTCGTAGAGCTGGATCAGGGCTCGCCGGGAGTCGGGGTCGGCCTGGAGGATCTCGACGACGCGGGCGAGCTGGTCGACCTTGCCGGCCCAGTTCCGCATCCTGGGGCCGTACGCCCCCAGGAGGACGCCTTCGTCGGCGAACTGCCGCAGCCGGTTGTTGTAGTCGAAGATCCACGATGCGTCGGATCCGGACAGGTGCCAGACCGTCTCGGCGACGGCGAAGGCCGGATTCACGATGCGGGCGGGCGGGGCGTAGAGCAGGCGGGCACGCGGCTGGGTGAGCAGCAGGTGCACGTCGCGGACTTCGTGGGTGGCCATGCCCCGGGGGCTGATCTTCTCGCCGGATTTGGCCAGCGTGACGGCGCCGGAGAACAGCTCGGCGATGCTGTCGGCCGTAAGGGATGTCATCGGACGGATGCTCCTTCGTCCTTGGGCGACGCAGCGGCGCCCGGGTGGTGGTGGGTGGAGTCGTCGGCCCTCGGGCCGGAGGTGGCCCGGTCGGTGATGAGTCGGGCGATCCGAGCGGCGCTGTCTCCGCGCCACCGGCAGACCGCGTCCAGGGCCGCCCGCGGGATCGGCGCGGGGCCCCCGCGCACGCCGGAGAGTGCTTCGGCGACCTCACCGGTGGCCTCGCATCGGGTCGCCAGTCCGTGACCGGCCAGACCCAGGGTGCGTTCGCCCGGCGGGCCGATTTCGAGGACCGGGATGCCGAGCAGCGCGGCTTCGATCCCGCACGTCGAGTACGCGCTCGCTACTGCGTCAGCGCCGGCGAGGCAGCCTCGTGCTCCGACCCGGGGATCGGCCACCGCGAGGGGCGTCCCGCCGGCCCGCTTCACCAGAGCGTTGAAGGCGTCGGCTCCCTGCGCCGGGTGTGGAGCGATGACGAGCCCCCAGTCGCCGTCCGCCTCGGCGAGCCCGTCCAGGAGGAGGTCCGCGTGGGAGTTGAGGTGATCGGGGTTGAAGGGCTGGCAGGCCCACACCGCGATCCGGGCGGGCGCGCGGCGGCCCCCCGAGGCGAGCAGCTTCTCCAGGTATCGGCGCTGTGCCTGGCGGCTCAGGCCGGCGAGGACGTCGAAGCGGGGCTGCCCGAGGACGTGCACCTCGGCCTCGGGGTGGCGCGCCCACCCTCGGCCCAGGGCGAGGTCCCGCTCGCCCATGACGATGATGTCGCGGCTGTGCAGGGCCGGCCAGGCGACCGATTCCGCCGTCCAGGCCCCGTGCTGGACGTGAACCGAGTTCGCCCCGCGCCGCTCGGCGGCGTGCGCGGCCAGCACGCCCAGGGGGCTGGTGTCGTTGCTCAGCAGGACGGTGTGCGGCCGGGTGCTCGACAACATGTCGTCGAGCCAGCTCTCCGCCCGCACCACCGTCCGCCACGATGGCTGGGTGCAGCCCCCGCTGGTCTCCAAGAGCACCGACAGAAGCCTTATGAGCCGGGCCAGTTGGACACCGTGGCCTTCCACCTGGACGACTTGCTCGTCGTCGGGACGGTGGAGGCCCTCGGCGGTGCCGGAGAGGGTGAAGAGGTCACTCGGGGCCGAGCGCAGCTCGATACCCGTGACCGATCCCGCGCTGCACCGCTCGGCGGCATCAGTGGCGAGATCGAGCAGGAGACTCCTCTGCCCGCCGCGCGCCAGTTCGGCGAGAACCGGGGTCAGCGTGGCTGCGTGACGGGAGGTCCACGACAGCGCCAGAACGTCCTGCCGTCCGAGATCCGAGGGGAGCGGACTCGGCTCCGTGTTCGCCGTACTCGTCCGGGCGCGGTTGCGGAGCTGGGCGGAGCGGGTCGGGTTGTGCGGTGCCGCAGCACCGAGCACGTACGCGACGCCGGACCACGTCACGGTGTAGGCCAGGTACTCACGCGAGCTGCTCGAACGCAGTCCCACGAGTCCTTCGTACGGGGCCAGGGTCAGGGGCCCTGGGGTCGAGGCGAACGGTGCCCAGCCGTTCAGGGCCAGGAGCTTGCGCACGATCTCGGCGACGAAGCGTCGCACGGGGACGTGCTGGACGTGGAGCCAGCCGGCTCCGCCCGGGGTGGAGGCCAGTGTGGCGCTGTAGTGGTCGAGGGCTGCCATGACGTCTTCGACGCCGGAGCGCAGTACCTGCTTGTCGACGGTCGTTGCTTCCAGGTTCGTGGTGTGGACGTGGTCGGTTCGCGCGTGCGCCAGGGCACCGGTTCCCACGAGAGCCCACATCGGCTTCCCGGTGTTGGTGGAGCGGACCAGGCCGAGGCCGCCAGTCGTGCGGGGACTCACACCGTGCTCCCCTCGACGAGCTGCTTGGCGGGGAGGAGGAGGCTCAGCAGTTCCTTGGGCGACGCGGCCGTCTCGGGGTCGGGAGCCGTCGGCTGCCCGTAGCCCCATGCAGCGTGTACATAGGGGACGCCGGCGCGTGCGGCCGACTCCTGGTCGACCGCCATGTCACCCACGTAGACGGCGGAGGCAGGGTCGACTCCCAGGTCGACCAGCGCCAGGAGGAGCGGGTCCGGGGCCGGCTTCGTCCGGCCCGCTCCTGCGGGCGTGCGGATGGTCGCGAAGGGACACCCGAGGCGCGCGAGGAGCGGGGCCGCCCGGTCGACGTGCTTGGACGTCACGACGCCCAGCCGCCAGTCGGCGGCCACGAAGGCGTGGAGCGTCTCGACGATGCCGGCGAACTCCTCCGCGAGATGCGCGGTGGCCACGGACTCCGCCTCGTACGTCTGGCGGACCGCCTCGGTGTCAGTCAGGCCCAATCGCTGCATGATGTCCCCGAACTCGCGACCCAGGTGGCGCTCGTAGTCGCGGAAGGGGAGCGCGACGCCATGGAACTCCTGGACCCTCTGCCACGCCTTCCGCATCACCGGACGCGTGTCGAGCAGGACGCCGTCGAGGTCTAGAAGAAGAGCGCGCGACCTGTGGTCGCTCGGCGCGGCCGGAGCCGGTGGCGATTCGTGAGTGGGAACGGTCATGATCATCCTCTCGTCAGGGTGGCTGTTGCGCCTCAGGGGGCCGAGGCCGG
Source organism: Streptomyces sp. Alt3 (assembly GCF_030719215.1). Lineage (NCBI taxonomy): Bacteria > Bacillati > Actinomycetota > Actinomycetes > Kitasatosporales > Streptomycetaceae > Streptomyces > Streptomyces glycanivorans. Next base: position 1,704,585 of record NZ_CP120983.1, read on the forward strand.
CTCGAGTTCCAACTCGGGATACCGGGCCGGGCCAATCAGGCCGCTTCCTGCGGGTCGTCAGTCGAAGGCGAGACCGATCCGTTCGGCGCGGCCGGCAGGCGCGAGAGCCAGTGAAAGCACGAGAGGTTGAAGCCACGCCCCCGAACCTCACCGGCGGGCACGGCGAAGAGATCGATGCCCTCTTCGCTGGGCGCCGATGGGGCGGCCTCCCGGATGGCGAGGAGCGCTTCGCCCTGCTCGCGGTGCGGCAGGAGGCGCGGCGCACGATCGGTGTGTCCCTCGAAAGTCATGGTCAGCCCTCGGTCAGGTGTATTTGAAGGTGAAGGCGAGCGCGACGCTCGCGGTGGCGATCAGGGCGATCTGGGCGCTGATCTGCCGCCAGCCCCAGCCCTTCCTGTCCATCCAGAGCAGTGGACGCCTTCAAGTCGGCGCGACGGGCTCCTCGGAGATCACGAGGTGGAGAAACGCCCGGCAGTGCTCGCCCAGATGTTTAATCACGGCGTGGTACTCGTCGTCATCGGAGCTGATGTTGTGCCGGTCGAGGACCATAACGCCGTCGGCCAAGCCCTCGCGGAGCTGCCGCTCGGCTTCCCGCCAACCAGGTCGATCCCAAGGCGGCATGTAGACGCCCTGGCTCGCACTGGACGCCGGGAAGTACGTCGTGGTCACCGGGACAGCCACATCGTGGAGCCGGGCGGCGATCGCGTAACCGAGCTGGTCGGCCTCAGCCTGCAGCGTCCCCCAGTCCTCGTCGGGTCGGGTTCTCGGACTCGGTACCAAGCTGTACGCCAGCACACGCAGCGGCTGATCGTCCTGCGTGTCAACGACCTGTCGGTAGAAGTGCTGTCGGATGCCTCCGAGATGGCCAGCTCGGGACTGGCGCTTCACCGGGAGAGGTGCAGGGCCCTCTCGGGTGTCATTGCCAGCAATCGGCGACCCACCGCCCGTGTGCTTCTCACGCCCCCGGTCGAAGGCAACGAGGCTCAACACGTCAGGTCCGTGCTTGACTGCGTCGTGCGGCGACATGGAGGTGCCTCCGTGAGAGTGGGGATGACCGCGTACGTAGTTCGGCCGCCGCCCGCGACGCCCCACCGAAGCGACAGGCAGGCGACGAGGTGCAGCCCTCGACCACCGAGGCTGGCGGCACTTGCACGTCGTCGCCTCGCCGGTGCGGTGCTGTCGTCAGTGACTCGGATTCGAAGCTCGTGGTCGTCGTATCGCAGTCGCAGTCGGACATCCCCGGAACCGTGGATGATCGCGTTGGATACCAACTCCGAGACGACGAGCCGGGCGTCTTCTGCCGACGCCTCCGGCAACGACCACTGCTTCAGGACGGTGGCCGTGGTTCGTCGTGCATGAGCGACGTGCTTATCCACCGGCTTCATGACCATCTCGAAGACGTGAGAGGCCAGTGGACACCGAGCGGTCGCGGCGCCGACGACGTGGGCGCCACCGTCGTCGCCCCCAGGTCGGGGTGGCGATGCTGTCCGGTGCGTGGTCATGCGCATATCGCACCGTGGCTGCGCGATCCGGAACAGGGGAAACCGGAGGGGGGAATTTTTTGTCAAGGGGGAAAAACAGGGGGAGTTGAGGGGAGTATTGGCTCTCTCCCACGGATAGGGTCAGACTCATGGCAGTGGATCCATTTGCCGAGCTGCTCCGTCACCTGCGGCGTAACGCGAATCGGACGCAGGACGAGCAGGCCGGTGCGATCAACGCCGCTTCCGGCCGGGCAACGGTGACCCGCCGAGAGGTCAATCGGTACGAGAACGGTGCCAACGTTCCGACGGACCACACCCTGGGGAACATCGCTTTGGCCTGCGGCGTCCCGCTGGAGCCGCTGCTTCGCGAGGCGAAAGCCGCCCGCGCCAGGCGGCGCGAGAAGAACAAGGCCGAAGCGGAGGACCTGGACGACGTGAAACGCCGAACGCTGCTGGGAGGCGCGGCCATCGGTGCGGCTGCGGCTGCCGAGCCGTGGGGCCGGCTGGCCTACGCACTCAGCAAGGGTTCCAAGATCGACCCTGAGTCCGCGGGGGTGCTTATCGATCATGCGGCCCGCTTGCACGTGGCCGAGCTGAACGAGAGCGCGCTCAGCCTGCAGGCTCGGGTCGAGGCGCACTTGGACGCGATCACCGCAGCCCTACCCCGCGCCGGAGCCCACGAGCGAGCCCTGACCATCGCGGCGGGGGAGACCGCTGCTCTTGCTGGATGGGTTGCCTGGGACCTCGGCGAGCACGACAAGGCCACTTCCTACTACGGAGTGACCTCGGAGTGCGCGAAGAAGGCTGGACACCCCCCGCTACGCGCCCTCGCTCTGGGCTACGCGAGCCACGGTGCCCCCAGCCCTGCGAAGGCGCTGGAGATGCTTTCGCAGGCAGCTCAAGACGTACGCGGACGTGGCAATGCAACCGCCGCAGCGTGGGCCCTGGGCCGGTACGCGGAGGAGGCCGCTCAGTCAGGCGATGACGCTGGCGCCCTTCGTGCTCTCGACCAGGCCAAGTTCGCCTATGACTTCGCCGATCATACGAGCGAGCAGGCGTGGGTCCGCTTCGTGACGCCGTACCGGATGGACTCCTTGGCCCTCTCGGTCTACGGCGAACTCAAGCGTCAGGAACTTTCGGCCACCGCCGACTCCGCAGTCGAGCGCCTCGGCGGTGGACTACCCGAGTCCGGTGTGGTCGTCCTGGGTGACCTGGCGTCCGCCCTCCTGCGCGGCGGCGACGTAGAGCGCGGGGCCTACGTCGCGCACCAGTTCGCCGTGGCGGCGGAGTCGAAGCCCAACACCATGGGCCGGCAGCGGGCCCAGGCCATCGCTGCCGGGCTCCCCGACACTGAGCATGACCTGGCCAGCCACCTGCTGACGTTCGCGTCGCTGTGAAGCGTCGAAGCGCACAGGCTCGGTGAGAGCGAGGCGCTGTAGTGGAGACCTCTACCGTGGGCGCGTCTCGTCGACGACCCAGGACAGGTACGCCTCCGACCCTCCGGTCACAGGCAGCGTGACCCACTGAGGGACGTCGTACGGGTGCCTCTCGTGCAGCCATGCCTCAAGCGCGGGGAGGCGATCCGACGACGTCATGTAGGAGATCCGCCACTCCTGAGCCGCCTCGACCTTCCCCTGCCACCAGTAGAAGGCGCTGATGGGCGCATCAATGTGGACGCCCGCCGCCAACTTGCTCTCAACAGCGCCTCTGGCGAGGGACTTCGCCAGATCCTCGTCGTCACTCGTCGTCTGCGCGATCACGATCTCGTGGTCCATGCGGCTACCTCTCCAGCTCGGGTACCGCGACCCTATCCATCTGTTCGACACAGGCCAGCGGGTGGTAGTCAGTGGGAGACCACCCCAGGCCGACCACCCCTGGAGAGCCGTCGAATGCCGCCGTCCGCACGGCGCCCAATCGGTGCCGACCGAGAGTGAGCCCTTTCCAACCTGATGTCTGCGTCAGGGTGCTGACGAGTGAGGGCTGTACGGAACGATGAAGCTCCTGGTAGACGGGTTCTCGACCAAGATCACCCGTGTCTGCCACGAGCTTCACGTGCTTGTCTACCCATCCTCGATCGATCTGTCCAGCCGCACCCTGAGATACCTGAGCAGGCAACTCGCCGCTCGGCGGCGAGAGATCGGGACACGATGGCGTCGGTTGTCGGCCGGCCGCCAAGCTCTGCTGGTCCTGGCCCACCTGCGGTGCGGCGATACGTATGCCCAGCTCGCCGCGGGGTTCGGCATCGGAGTCGCGACCGTGTTCCGCTACATACACGAGGCTGTCGAGGCGCTGGCTGCCCTCGCGCCGACCCTGGACGAGGCCATGAAGGTGATCCGGGCGAAGGCATTCGTCATCCTGGACGGCACCCTGCTGACGATCGACCGGATCGCAGCCGATACCCCGTACTACTCCGGTAAGCACAAGCGGCACGGCATGAACGTGCAGGTCCTGACCGACCCTTTCGGGCGGCTGATGTGGGCCCCGCCAGCCCTGCCCGGAGCCACCCAGCCACCCACGATCTGACCGCCGCCCGAACCCACGGAATCATCGAGCCCTCGCTACCGCCGGGCTGAAATGCTGGGCGGACAAGGCATATCAAGGCGCCGGCCGCCTCGTGCGAGTGCCGTTCCGGGGCCGCCGCCTAAAGGGATGGAGACGGTGCTACAACAGCACCCACGCCAAGATCCGCTGCCTCGGCGAGCAGGCCATGGCCATCCTGAAGCTGGCGCCTGCTACGGAAACTCCGCTGCATCACCAACCGGATCACCGACATCGTGAAGGCCGTCCTGGTCCTTCACCACGCCTCAGCCTGAGGTTGGAAAAGGCTCAATGGCCTGGCATCCATACCTCCGGAATACCGCGCACCGCCAGCACGTCAAGAGTCTGAATAAAGATCAACACAAGGTCCTTCCCTGCATTTCTCGAAGCAAGACGTCCAGATTCTTCAAACCGCTCAACACGGCTTCCACCGGAAGGCCGAAGTCGATGAGGCAGGCGATTTCATCGACGCCTATCCGGCTGAACTCCTCGGCGACGGAAAGGGCATGGTCGACCGTGCCGATGAGACTGCAATCGTGCATGTACTTCTCATACGCTGGCTGAACCGCAAGGCGAGCGAGCCTAAGTTGACTCTGGGCATCCACGCGGGAGCCATCAGCGGGCCGCATCAGGTTCATCGCGCTCATGAGGTACTCCTCCAGCGGGCCGCGAATCTCCTGCTCAACCTCGGATTTTCTCTGCCCCACGTAGGCGTGGAGCATGAGCGTGACATGTCCCATGCCCGGGCTTCCGCTGCCCCGAAAGGCTCTGCGGTACTCCTGGATCCGTTGAGCCAACACCGCAGGGGACTGGGAGGCCAGATGGGTCAGCACGCCGACGCCGAGACGGCCGGCTGCAGCAAAGGTCTCAGGGCTGCCTCCGGAAGAAAGCCAGAGCGGAATTCCTGGGTCGCCATCCTGTCGCATTTTACGCAGAGCATGCACGGCCTCCATTGTCGACCGAACGCGGTCTTCAAATCTGGTCGGGTTCAGGACAAAATCACCACGATTCCATCCTGAAGCAAGCGACACACCGGCCCGCCCATTCGAGGAGGCGTTGATCAGCCACCAGTCCCTGGCGATCTGATCGGGGTTGTGAAGCGGCGCGACAACGCTTCCAGCACGTACCGCAACCCTTTCCGTGACGGCCGCAACGGCTGCCCCGGTGACAGCAGGATTCGGATAGTTTCCACCGAAGCGATGAAAGTGACGCTCGGGCGTCCACACAGCAGTGAAGCCATGAGTGTCGGCGAACCGTGCACCTTGCAGCAACAGTTCGTAACGTTGTGCGACTTGCCGGTTCGAATCATCCGCGAAGTAGAATAGACTAAGATCCACGATCAGGCTTCCTTTCTCCGGCCTGGCCGATTGTTGAGGATGTTGTGAGAAGAATTATCGGCCGAAGTACTCGGTACCGTGATCGGGACCATGAGTCAGGAATCCTGCCACCGCGTGACCGTGATCTGCGGTCCTCGAGACGCTGTGCGCCACTGTCGGCAGGACGACGTCAGCCGCCACCACGCCGCCACGGAGGTACTCCCTGATGACCTGCTTCGTCGCCGCGTGCGCCTGAGTGGGACCGGTGGCGAGATCCAACGAGAATGCGTGTGCTTCATCCGCGAACGACGCGGGCTCGAACAGGGCGTTGACGACCCCCCAGTCCGCAAGCGTCGATGCTCGGTACAGCCTGCCCGTCATCACGAGCTCCCGGGCTCTTGAGACCCCTGCCCGTTCAGCGAGGCGTTGCGTCCCGCCCATCGCAGGCGTGAACGCCACTCTTCGCTCGACCAATCCGAACCGCGCACCACCCACGGCAACGATGAAGTCGCAGGCCAGCGCGATTTCGAAGGCGGCGGTGAGAGTGAGTGAATGGGCTGCGAACACCGTAGGGCACGGCAGCCACTCCAAGGTTTGGACGATACTCAGATTGCGGCGCCAGCACTCCTCAACCTTGTCAGCAGGGGTGTCGCGGAAGATCCGGACATCGACACCCGCGCTGACGACACGCCCCTCTGCCCTGATCAACAAGGCCCGCGGCACATTGTGTTCCAGCCAGTCGGCGGCTGCGAACCACGCCTGCCACATTCCATCGTCGAAGAGGTTGTGCGGCGGATTGTCCATCGTGATCACCGCGAGGGGTCCGTCGAACGACAGACGCAACGGAGCGTTGGGATCGCCCAGGGCCCCAGGCACCGCAGTGCCGCCCGAATCAGATTTGGGCACCGGATCGTTCACGACATCCGCCGAAAGATGCTGATCGCGTTGTTTCCGCCGAATCCGAATGCGTTGTTCTGAACGTAACAGACATTCGGAACCGGTCGGGCGGCCCCGGTGACGAGATTCAGGTCGAGTTCGATCTCGCTTGGATCGACCACGGTGGGCGGCACCAGGCAATGCCTCAGCGTCAAGCAGGCTGCCACGGCACCGGCTGCGCCCGCAGCGCCCATCATGTGCCCGATTGTTCCCTTCACGGCCGTCACCGCGGCGTGGGCAAAGTCGTCGACGAAGATGCGTCCCTCAATCTCGTCGTTGATGCGGCTGCCGGTGCCGTGGGCGTAGATGACATCGATGTGGGACGCTTCGAGGCCCGCCTCTTCAAGCGCACGGCGATGGCATCTCCTGACCCCTGCAGGATCAGGCGTTGTCGGGTGGCTGGCGTCGTTGCTGATCGATGCCGCAACTAGTTCCGCGTAGGGATGCTGGTCCTGCCGCAAGGAGCGCTCCGTCTGAAGGACCAGTGCTCCTGCACCCTCGGCGGGGGTGACGAAGCGTCGGTCCCTTGAGAAGGGTCGGCATCCCGTCGGACCGATGGCCTGCAGGCTGCTGAAACCGATAATGTTCTTCTGCGAATAGGCATCGCAGCCCACCACCACCGCAGTCTCGGCTATGCCCGAAACGAGCGCATCCCGCGCGCATGAGAGGGCGGCGTTCGTCGATGCGCAGGTCGCCTGTACCGCGAAGGCCGGCCCGGCACTTCCGACGACCTGGGCAACGGAGGACGGGATGCCGGCGCTCGAGAAACGTGAGGATCCGTCACCATTGCCCGCGTAGATCGCCTCAAGGGCGTCGGCCTGGCCGTCACTGGTTCCGACGCACACCACAGATCGGGACAGCGAGGGGTCTCCGGCGAGGAAGCCGGCGTCCTCGATGGCTTCCGTCGCGGCGTACATGGCGTAGACCTCCGCCAACCGAGGCTTCGCACCCGCCTCGCTCTTGGTCGCAGCGATAGCGGCCTCGCGGGCCGACTCCGGTACCCATGCTCCCAGCGCTCCGGGCTTCATTCCCGCGTAGAGGGGCGGCAGTTCGTCGAAGTGGGGTGCTGCTGAGCAGAGGCCGTCCCAGTAGGCCTGCCTGCCTGCTCCTGCGGGTGAGATAATTCCGACACCCGTCACAAACACCCTCGACACGGTGGCTGTCATCGGCCACTCCGTCCCATATTCGCACCTTGCTCTGACAGGCGGGTGATCGTCACTTTCCCGCGAGGCCCTCTGAAGCTGAGGTACTCCATGCTGACGCTCTCTCCGATTTCCATGCGGCGGGAGGCCCGGAGAAGATCTGCCAGGGCGAAGGCACTGTTACGGCCGTAGCGATCGCGGGTAGCCCCGATCGGCCCGCGCAGGTATATCCGAGAAAGCGGCGGCTCGCCGATCTCGTCTTCTTCGTCCGGCGCATCGAACTCAAAGTCTGCTTCGAATTCGGAGCCCGCCGTGAGGCATGTATGCACGAGCCCGGGCTCACATACGAGCTCCGGTGTTTCTTTCCCGGCGTCCGCACGGGATTCCGGGCAGTAGACGTCACCCACGAGCAGCCTACTCCCGGAGCTCTCCGGGTATCCCAGACCACACAGCGCCTGCCAAAATGCCATGATCGGAGTGAGGAAGCCAGCGTTGATCGTATAGTTTCCGCCGGTGGCTCCGATGCGCATGCTCAGAAATGCCGCAGCGGAACTCGAGGTTGCGCTCGGGAAGTACTGCGAGGACATTCGCCGCCCTTGGGACTCTGCCGCACGCTGAAGTCCCAGGAGAGCAGGGGTATTTCCGTACTCGGTGCCGATGACAATGACCTGGTTGGCGGCATCTTGGGCCGCGTCGAAGGACCTCCCCACCGTATAGAGACACATGCGAGTGAACCAATCGCGATAGCGGTCGCCACCGGTTCCTATGACGTCGTATAGATCTTCGGGTGGAGAAGAAGGATCAGAGGAGTCACCTGGAATATCAAGGGCAACCAGGTCGACCTCGCCGAAATTGAACTTGAACAAGATTTCACCCTCCAGCCTCTAAATGCAGCGCTTATAACTCATCCGGGCTACAAGTTTCACGGGTACATCTGCTGCCCCATGTCGTATCAAGGGCTCTTCGAAGTGGTCGCTTCGAATCCGCCACAGAACGTTGCGCGGAGATCTCGTGGGTGGCCAGTCCTCCGGGTTGACCACGCCCCAGCGTGCGAGAGCCTGAAGAAAAAACGGGTCCGCAGCGATCCACTGCCCGTTCACGTCGACGTCGAGCCATATGTGCGGTACGAGAAAAGGGGTACCCACGAAGTATCCCGATGCCTGACGCACCACCAGTCCGGCTTCGGCGGCCACGCCAGCGAGATGCATGCTTGCTGACCTGCAGTCGGCGATGCGGTGCTCGCAGAGAAAATCCATATCTTGCGCGAGTTCGCGACTGAGCCTATGGAAGTGGAGCTTTTCCGCCTCCTCGACAAGAGCGGCGAAACCGTCCTGGAATATATGGTCGTCATTCGACAGCTGTCCGTCCAGGTCTGCGTTCCAGCCCGAACTGTCATGCACTGCCAGACCTGCTGACTGATTTTTGATTCGAGGGCTCATGGTGAAGTCGCAGCCACAATCCCCTGTATGCTCTGGGACCGGACAGGACCATGAAATCTGTATGGCACAGCGGGCTGTGGCCAGGCGAGCCGGGTTCTTGAATGTCCTCGCCCAGAGCGACATGGCGGTACGACTCGCCGATGGCAGCTCCAGATCCAGCCCCAGATTTTCAAGGTCCAGCGGATCGAATGTGACCTGCTCACCCCTGCCCTTATAGGGAAAACCCATACCGATCAGCGCGTCGACAAGCTCATTGTTGACGCCGTAGAGCGTACGCGCCTCAGCCGGCGATACGCTGTACGACCTACACCACTCAGGTTTCACCAGTGCACGATCTACGGCTTGCTTGAGTCTTTGCGAACCTACGTCGTCGTATCCCATATCCACTCACCCTTGAAGCGTAATGAAGATGAGATCAGTCTCGCCGCGCGATCGCGCTCATCGCCATCAAGTCGTTGGTGTGCGCGAGCTCTGTAATGGCCTCTGTGAGACGGCCGCGGGCCGCTTCGATGTCGAGCTCGTGTACGACTTCCTCGACGCCGAGGGCATGGATTCCCTGGATCTCTTCCGGGCTCAGTGCCGTGCCAGCCGCGACAGCCACTCTCCCCGGCCTTCCGTTCACTGCCCGGAACTGTTCTTCCGACAGCACGACCCGCTCCGCGATCTGATCGAAGGTAAGGTCATCGGTGATGTAGACGCCGGTGTTCAACTCCGCGGAAAGTTTGAGTCCAAGCCCATCGCCACACTCGGCAAGCCAGAACACCGGATCGGCATGCTGCGGAGCAGGGTATGTGTGAACGCTGTACTCCTCCTCCTCGGGTCCGGCTCGTAGCACGTGCTTTCCGCTCCAAAGGTGACGGGTCGAGAGGATCTGCGCACGGGCACGATCGATACCATCGGAATGAGCCCCCTCCTTTCGGCGCCCGACCCTCGAGAGCAGCTCTACGCGCGCGTTCGAGAGGTTGTCCACGACTGACCAGTCCTCCGCTATTCGCAGAGGGTCATGTTCCGGTTGCTCCGCTCTTTCGACACGCACCCGGATGTGCTGGGTGCTGACCGATACGGCTGCGGCTACGAGCACAGGATTCGGCTGGGCCGCGGCGACGCCACAGTCACCATGGGTTAGCCATATAGAGTGGAAGCCACAGAGCTCCGCGATACGCGCGGCTTCCACCACCGCCCGCCAGCCCTCTTTCTCCCAACTGCCACCGACGCCGAGTGGTACCGAAAGCCCGCAGAGCCGTTTATCGTCGTCGCGCGGCGCCTCACGCGAAGTCGTCATTTCCTATCCCCCAACTCCATGGCCAGAGCTTCCCACAGGTAGGCGGTGGCCGTACCCAAACGTTCGAAGCGCTCGTCCATGCGAGCCGCGATCGATATCGAGGACGTAGATTCGAACTTGAGCGACTGCAGTCCGAGTACACGCCAGTCGCCCATGAGCGTCCGGCACAGATCGGAGACATACTCCGGCGCTTCGGCCCGGCACAATGAATGTTCAAGCAGTTTCAAACTCGGGAGAACGTAGAGAACATTCACATGGTCGAAGATACGCCGTGCCACATTCCTGGAGACATCCCCTTCGCTCGCCATGGCCTCTCGGCACAGAAGCCTGTATTCGTGGATGGCGTTGAAATAACAGGAATTCGTGCGGAATGCCTCCGCTTGCCTCAGAAGGCCCATCGTCGCGAGGCCCCTGCTGTCGGCCACGTATTCACGCACCGCGACCAGTGTGTGGAGTCTCCCCATGTGATCGAGGGACTTAGAACGTAGGCGGTCAAGAATTGCACCTTCGAATGCGGTGTCCGTCATCCAAGCAACACAGGAATAACGGCTGCGCTCATCAACGAGCGAGTCGAAGACCTTGATCCATCTCAGATCTGCCGACTGCTCCAGGACCAAGACGGCGTGCATGAAGCCTGGATGGGATGAGTAGACATCGGCATAGTCCAGATGCGCGGAGTTGACCCAGATGGCGACACCGGCGTGCTCGGCCAACAGGCCCTGCAGTTGCTCGCGCCACTCGTCCGGCTTGATCGCGACGGCTTGGGTCTCGTACCCGAGCGAAGTCAGGCCGGAGAGGATGACGGACTCCACTCCGAACACCAGTTCCGGATGTGACCGTTCATCCAGGCCAGCCTGGAGTAGATAGCCGCCTCCAGCCTCCATGATGGCCGCCTCCTCGACCTGCCGACCAAGGAGTAGCGTCATCCGCTGGAGACTCCCCGAGAAGCAGTTGCGGGCCGCTACGGGGAATTGTTCGACTTTGCCCGCCTTCACGTGCTCGATGTCAGATCCCATGAGCAGACCCTCAGATCTCGTCGAGCGCAGCGATGAGACGCTGAGGGTCGTGGTTCTCCGTTTGGGCCAGCAGGCCCAGCAGCATGCGCTCGATACCAAAGGCGATGCACATGGAATGCATCGCAGGGCCTTCCGCCGCGGTACCTATGCGAAAGGACGTAGTGAACAGATCTTGGTGCAGGTTGCGAGAGCCGATGGCGACCTCGCTCCCATCGCCCCAGGGAACAGATATTTCCCTCTTGACGCCACGCGCGAGCTGCACCCTACGCGTCACCTCTGCGCGGTCGCCGTAAAAGACGTCGTTCGCCGTGCTGACGGACACCTGACTGTGCAGCTTGCCGACCAGATCGACGGCTTCGTTGAACGCCGACTCGCCGTGGCCCATCACCAGGTCTTCATCTCCGATGAGGACGAACTCACGCATCGTGAAGCTCGCCAGCCGGAAGGCCTCGTGCGAGGGTTCGAACCGATGGCAGGTCCCACGTGCCGTGTAGCAACGCAGGTCCCAGCGCTGGTTGATGTCCGAGAGGTGAGCGAACGTGTGGTAGCAGGTGGACGGGCTGAGCACCCACTCGTCCTGCTTCGAAATCTCAACCGAAGCGACCTCATGGGGCGCCGCACTCATGGGAATACAGGGGAGCTTGTCGAAGAAGTCGATCGCCTCGAGCACTCCCCGCTGAACCAAAGTGGTACAGGAATGCGGAATAAGCGGGAAGCACTTCTCGAAGAAGCGAACCAGCGCGCGGTCCAGCGCCTCGAACGCTTCGAAGAGCGGACCGTGAAAACGGTAACCGATGAGCCCGGTATTATTCACTACCGATGAAATCAGATGCCGGGCATGCAATTCGTCGAGCATGGTGTCGCCGCACGCCTTGGAGATCTCCTGCGTTCCTTGCATTCAGCCCGCCTCCCGGCTGACCGCAAGCCAAAGCTCTTCGACGGTTGCCACATTCGCCGAAACGTCATCGCTCAACTCGATACTGTACTCGCTCTCTAGGTTCACGATGAGATCCATGAGTTTCAGCGAATCGACGCCCAGTTCATTCCGCAGGTTCTGCTCGCTGGTGATCACGAGATCCTCCGTAATTTCTGCGACGGACCGCAGTATGGCTTCGAATCGGGCATCGAACATTGCCGCTCCACCTTCTTTCGTTCATATGGTGCGCCGGCCTGCAATCGGCGCAGGCTGCACGGCTCGAGGGGCGCGTCGGCCTACGTAGGGCTACGCAAGATACTTCAGTACCGTGATCCGTAGGCTACGGATACTCTTGAAGGTCTCAAAAGAAAGATCCTCATCGGAGAGGGCGACATTGAAGGCTTGCTCCACTGCCACGAGGATTCCGATCGTACCCACCGAGTTCAAGCCGAAGTCCTTCAGGTTGTCATCCGGGTGGATAGGAATATGGGGTTCGATATCTGGGCAATACTCCCTGATAATGCCTTCCAACTGTGCATCAATCGTTTCTGTGCCCATGCGAGACCTCCTGCAGTAAGGAGTCGAAAGTCGTCCAGTTTCTCTGACTGTCCACTCCCAACCCTCCTTCGTCGAAACGCTTCGACGAAGCCATGGCCGAAGATGGCTTCCCCTCGCGTCAGCTCGCCGTATAGGCAGTCGCCTGGATTCCATAAAGGTCGGCGTAGCGCCCGCCGAGAGCGAGCAGTTCCTCGTGAGTGCCCTGTTCGGCCAGGCGGCCCCGGTCCAGGACCAGGATGAGGTCGGCACCGCTGAGGGTTGAGAAACGGTGGGACACGATCACCGTGACGGCTCCGGTGCGGGCGGCGAGACTGCGGGCACGGTCCATGTAGCGCTGGAAGATCTCCTCCTCGCTGGGGGCGTCAAGCGACGCCGTCGGCTCATCGAGGACGAACAGGAGCGGGCTCTGACGCATGGCAGCGCGTGCCAACGCCGTCTTCTGCCACTGTCCCTCGGAGAGGTCGACGCCGCCGAGTTCCCTGCCGAGGCGGGTGTCCAGTCCCTCTGGAAGGCTGCCCACAACCGACTCGGCGTCCGCCGCGGCCACCGCCTCGGCGATCCGGCTGGGCTCGTCCTTGTGAGGCAGGTCGCCGAGGCCCACCGTCTCCGCGAAGACCGTGCGGAACCGGCCGAAGTCCTGGAAGGCGGCGCTGATGCGGGCGCGCCACGCATCAGTGTCCAGTGTGGCCAGGTCGTACCCGTCCACCGTGATCCGGCCGGAGTCGGGGCGGTAGAACTTGGCCAGCAGCTTGACCAGGGTCGTCTTGCCGGATCCGTACTCGCCCACGACCGCCACCACTGCTCCGGCCGGCAGCGTGCACGAGACCGCATCGAGCGCGGTGCGGTCGGTGCCGGGATAGGTGTACGTGACCTGCTCCAGGCGGATACCCTCGCGCAGTGAACCGGGGGCGGTCTCGGTCCCCCTGGTGCGGGCGCGGTCCCGGGCGGCGTAGGCCCTCAGCCACAGGAACGGTTCGACCAGACGCATCCCGTCGAGGGTCTCCCCGGCGCGGGCCAGGGTCTGCTGTACCGCCTGGCGCAGGGTGGCCGCCACCGTGATGGTGAGGACCACGTCCCCTGAGCTGCCCTGCCCGTGTGCGGCCTGCCACACCACCAGTCCGAGTCCGCCGCCGAAGCCCGTGGTGAAGACGGCCCAGCCGGCGGCCTTGACCGCCGACGCCCGCAGCCGGGCCCAGTAGCGTGCGCGCATCGCCCGATCCCAGGCGGCGGACTGCCGTTCGGCGAGCGCGGCGGTGGCGCCCGCGACCCGGATCTCCTTGCCGGCGCCGGCGTCGGTAGCCAGTTCGAAGAGATGGCGCTGCAGTCGGAAGTCCTCGGCGGTTTCAGTCTCCGCGGCGGTGACCAGGCGCTGGGCGCGGTAGTTGGCGAGCAGCGGCAGACAGGCAGCGGGCAGGAGCAGCAGCAGCCAGGGGCTGACCGTGCCGAGAAGGCAGAGCAGCACAACGAGCTGCAGGGTGTCGGCGAGCATACCGATGGCACCCCACAGACTGTTGGTGATCCCCCACGCGGAGCGGCTCACGGTGGTGACCCGGTCCAGGAAGTCGGTGCGCTCCAAGTGCTCCAGACCTTGCAGGGTGCCGATGTCGCGATAAATCTCGCTGTTCACGTCCGTAAAACCGACGCGCTCGACGGCCACCACCCGCAGGGTGCCGGACATGAGGCCGCTCATGTGGGAGACGGCATAACAGACGGCGGCTGCCGCGGCGCCGACGACTGCTGCCGTCCGGTTGCCGCCCGCCATCCCGTCCACAGCCCGCGCCAGGGCGACGGCGGTGCCGCTGGTCGCCACCACTCCGAGCGAGAGTACGGCGAGGTTCCCGGCAACGACGCCGGGCGTGCGGCGCCAGGACAGGGCGAAGAGTTCCGCCCAGAGGGACACGACGCGCTTCATGCCGATTCTCCTTGGGTGGTTGCCGTCCCGGGACGATCGTCCGGCGGGCCGTCGAGCCGGTCGTCGTAGCCCCGCCGGAACCGTTCGGCCTGGATGTGGAACATCTCCGCGTACGTTCCGCCGAGCGCCATCAGCTCGTCATGGGTGCCCTGCTCGGTGATGCGGCCGCCGTCGAGGAGCACGATGCGGTCCGCCTGGCGGACGGTGGACAGGCGGTGCGAGATCAGGACCACGCCTGTGTCTCCCCTGCGCCGTGCCAGTCGCGCGAACACGTCGAACTCGGTGCGGACGTCGAGATGGGCGGTCGGCTCGTCCAGCACGAGAAGGCCGGCCCCGCTGTGCACGGCGTACAGGGCGCGGGCAAGGACGATCTGCTGCCACTGCCCGCCGGACAGGTCGACGCCGCCGGTCCGGCTACGCGCCAGCGGCGTGTCCCAGCCTGCGGGCAGCCGCTGCAACACAGGGCTGAGACCGGCGTCGGCCGCGGCCCTGGCCAGTGCTTGCTCGTCGCGAGGCCGGTCGGCCCGGCCGAGGACGACGTTCTCCGCCGCGCTGAGTTCGTAGCGGACGAAGTCCTGGAAGACCATGGAGACATGGCGCCGCCATGTCTCTGGCCCGAGATCGGCCAGGTCCGTTCCGCCCGCCGTGATCCGTCCGGAGGTGGGGGTGTAGAGGCCGGCCAGCAGTTTGATGAGGGTGGACTTTCCGGCGCCGTTCATTCCGACGATCGCGAGGAGTTCACCGGGTGCGATCTCGAGGTCCAAGCGATCGAGCACGGTGCGGTCAGTGCCCGGGTAGCGGAAGGAGACGTCCTCGAACCGTACGGTGAAGGGACCTTCGGCGAGGTCCGCCGCCCCGGCCGCCGGCCTCACGGGCAGCAGACGTTCCAGTTCGGCGGTGGCCTCCAGACAGGCTCGGGCTCCCACGACATCGCGGGGATCGCAGTACTCGGCGAGCGTGAACAGCGACCAGCCCGCGCTGAGTGCCGCCGTCGCCGCCGCGACCGTGCTCTCCCCGCCGGCCGCCGAGGAGGCCGCCGGGACGAACACGCACAGCAGCACCGCCAGGACGACCGCACCATGGGCGAGGCAGCGCCACAGATGCCGAATGTGCTCCCGCCACACCGGTTCGAACATCTCCAGCAGATGGTGGCGCATGCGGCCCACCATCCATTCGCCGAGACCGAAGACGCGTACGTCCTTGCCAGCCCCCCCCGACGCCAGGGCGGAGGCCCATACCATCATCTGGTCCCACGCCCCGGTCCCGGCGAGCCAGCGGCGGACGAAGGCGGAAATGGAGCGGCCGAAATGCACCCTCAGGGCGACGGCGGGAACCACCAGGACCGGCACCGCCCACCAGGCATAGCCAGCCAGGACGACGGCCGAGGCACCGAAGCCGACGGCCGCGCAGAGCAGCCGGAGCTGGGCGACGGCCCCGTCCGACGGTTTGCGCTCTGTCCAGTTCTCGGGATCGGCTGCGGCGGTACGCAGCAGTTGCCGGGTGCCGGGCCGCTCCAGTACCTCCAGCGTCGGCGTGCTGGCCGCGCGCAGCAGCAGCCGTCTGCGGTGGTCGCCGTCGGCCCGCGCGCGGGCCAGGAAGTCGAGCGGTTCGGTGAGGCACTCCAGGAGGTGGGTGCCGAGCAGCAGCCCGGTGAAGGCCAGCAGCGGCCAAAGCACGGCCTGCCACAGTTCCTCGCCGGGGACGCCGCGCACGCGTCCGACCAGTTCTCCCATGGCGAGTGCGGTGGCGGCCGGCAGCAGGGCCTGTAGCAGCAGGAGGGTGAGAAGCGCGGTGAGGAGGACGGGCCCGGCGGCTCGCAGCGGGCGGAGGAAGACGATGCGCATGGTCAGCCTGCGGCCAGCTCGGCGGCGAGGTAGCGGGTGAGCGCCTCGATGGTGGGGTGGTCCCAGGCCAGCGTGGACTCCGCTTCCAGTCCGTAGCGCTCCTCGACCTCGCCGCACAGGGACAGGGCGTGGATCGAGTCCATGCCGAGGTCGCTGAGCTTGTGCTCCGGATCGAAGCCGAGCGGGTTGTCCTGGTCCAGAGGGTAACCGAGGAGCATCTCGATGCCGCTGCCGTCCCGTGTGAAGCCAACCGCCGTGTTCTGCTCGGTGCCGATACTCATGCCTGCGCCTCCGCAAGTCGTGCCGTCAGCGGCGAGAAGAGCTCGCCGCAGTCGTAGCTAGGTAAGGAGCTGCTTCGGTGCTGGCGCGCGAACTCCACGGCGAGCCGCAGCGCCCGGTCGCCCGCGCCGAGCGAGAGCCCCGCACCGAGTGTGTGGGTGATCTGGAGGCCCTAAGAAAACGGTCTCCACGCCCGTCCTCGCATAAGAACCCCATCGAGACGCCACGCCAGCATCGCTGACCAGCAGGAATCAGGATGATGGGGCTTCATCGATCGTGAACAGGAGTCGATTTGTCGAAGCGCTTCGATCGCCTAATCCTTGCGGCTAACAACCAGCCGTGTCAATGGGACTGGGGCCTGCATGCGTCCCTTGCGTCGGGGAATGTCCATTTTTCGACGGCATTTTCCCTGAAGGTATTCCTAATAAGTGTTGACAGGCTCGCGAGACGCCCCCTATGGTCAGCGCTCAAGCTAAATTCATCTATTAATTCACATTCTCCGGTATGTGTGGGAGCGGCATGGAAGAGCGTTATCTAGTGCGCTGGTTCGATATGATCCGTGGCTTCTCCAAGGAGATTTGGGATCACGTGCAACACGGTGATGAATCTATTTCCGAACTGTCGTCGAGTGTTCCTGAGTTGGCGCACCTCATGCACTTGGTCGAAACGTACGAGGTGCAGTCCGTAATAGAGGTCGGCTTCAACATCGGTTTCTCGAGTCATGCGTTCCTTAGTGCGTCCGACAGTGTCCAGGTGGTGTCGTTCGACCATCCCAAAAACCTGGCGTCGCCTATCGCCAAGCAGTTCATCGATCAGAGGTTCCCCGGCCGTCACCGACTGATTGTGGAGGACTCCCGTACGGCTCTTCCCAAGTACCTCGCGGAGCACGGGGAGTCGCTCTTCGATATGGCTTTCGTTGACGGCGGCCACGAATACGACGTGGTGAAGCCCGACCTCGGGAACTGCCAACTTCTGTGCCGGCCGGGGAGCCTGGTCGTGGTCGACGACCTCACCCCGTGGGTTCCCTGGGGTGTCGGCCCCACGCGTGCCTGGAGCGAGGCGCTGGACGCGGGGGACGTCATGCAGGAGGAGATCTACCGGGACGGCGTCTTGGCTGACCGTGTTGAAGGCCCCGCGGACCGCGTCTGGGTTCAGGGGCGCTTCAAGTAGGGGTTCTCAGGCCCGAGTCCGTTAGTGAGATGCTCCGTGTTCGAAGGCAACGCAGTTCGCGGAGTGGTCGAAGAGGCGTGGGATGCCGTACTCGGAGGAGCAGGACTCGCAGGGGAAAGGGTTTTCTTCGAACTGGGCAGAAGTTCACTTTCTGCGCTCGATCTCATGGCGCGTGCGGAAGAGCCATGGAGCATCGATTTTCCGCTTGAGCTGCTGTTCAGTGAGCTTCTTCGAGATGGCCGCCGATCAGGTGACGGTTCACAGAGCGCAACGAGCGAGGCCCCCGGGCTGTTGATCGAGTTTTCTGACCTCTCAATCACGCTGCTCGGGGGCCTCATTGGTCATCTATCCTGCCGCACTCGACCTGCCGCGTGCGCTCGTGGAGTGGGTAAAAATGCTCGTGAGGGCGATCGGCGCTGCAAGCTTCGCCCGTCGCAGCGTGCGATGGCGGCACTGGTTGCGGCGTGTGATCCAGGGGTTCGTAGCCGAATCTGGGCACCCTCACCTGGAGCACCACCGCCGGGAGTTCGGCGAGGACGTCACCTACGACGATCGGATCGACCGGGGGCGGGCCGAGGCGGGATCCCAAGGCGTGGATCGAGCGACTGGTTCAACCCGGCCCGCCGTGCGGCCATAGCGGACGAGCCCCTGTTCGGCTTCGCCTTCAACCGCCGAAGCGACCCGAGGCCGCCGAGGTGGGCTGCTTATATCTGCAGTTGCTAGATGTGAGCGACACTGATCACCCGCGCCTGCTGGCCGAGCTTCGGTGAGGGTGCCGTGTGTCGAGGAACGAGAGGTACGTAAGTGAGCCAGAGGTCTGCTGTCACGCGACGTGAGCTCGTCTTCCATGCGGAGCGTGGCGGCACGTTCGCCGCGACCTGGGGCCAGCGGCATATCAGAGCCGAGATTCAGCGGTTCGGCCCGGTGGACGACTGGAACCTACGGTTCCGTTGCCATATACCGGTCGGCACGGACGGTCCGGTGACGGTGCAGCACGCGCTCGACGTCATACGCACTCTGATCGAACGACACGTCGCGTTGCGCACCCGGTTCCGGCTCGACGCATCCGGCGGTGTCGTGGAGCAGATCGTCGACGCGGGCGGGCGGATCGGTGTGGACATCGTCGCCGAGGACGATCCGGAGCGGTGCGAGCAGGCACTATCGGCGCACCTGGACGCCACGGCATCCCGGCGCTTCGACCTCGAATTAGACATGCCGGTCCGGTTCATCCTCGGCGTATGCGGCGCGAGCGCGTACGTGTTCGGGATCGTCGTGTCGCACGTGAACCTGGACGGGGCAGGCGCCCTGGCACTGGTTGAGGACCTGCGGCGGATCGTGTCCGGGCGCAAGCCGGAACCGGTCGCGTTCGATCCGATCGCCGCGGCGGCCGAGGAAAGCGGCGCACTCGCCCGCGCCCGCAGCGAGCGGGCGCGGGAATTGATGCGCCCGGCCATCCTGGCCGCGGCGGACAATCCACTACGCACCCCGCGCCACGCGCCGGCGGTCCCGATGGTCCGGGGCGCGCATCTGAACACGGACTCCTTCCAATCGGCGCACGATTACCTGGGGCGCAGGCTCGGCCTGTTCACCTCGGGCGCGATCACGATCGTCGCCGCGGCCACAGCTGTGCACCGGGTGCTGGACGCGCCGCGCGCGGTGTTTAAGATCGAAAGCGGGGACCGGTGGACGCCCGCGACCAAAGCCTATGTGGGCCACCGCTCCCAGCCGATCTATATCGCAGTGGCGGGCGATGCCGCGGACGCGGTGGCCGAGATCCGCGGCGTGGACCGGGCGATCTTCGCCGCCGCGCGCCGTTCCTCGTATGACCCGGACGATATGCAGGCGCTGATCGAGCAGGTAGGCGCCGACTCCTGGATCAGCTTCAACGACGTACGCTCGGTCGTCGGCAAACCCAGCTCGCGCACGGCGCGCCCGGAACTCGCCAACACATTCCTGCGCCACGACGAGGACGCACCCCCGACGCCCCTCGAACACCACGATTCACGCGCCGTCGGCGCTGGCCCGCTTCGGGTCCAGGCGATGATCCACCTGTGGGAGCGCCACCAAGACCGACCCAACCTCTCGCTCGAAGCGGACGACGAATACCTCGACACCGAGGAGATATCGGCACTGCTGCGCGAGATCGAGCGCACGGTGATCGATCTTGCGCGCGCCGAACATGCAAAGTTCGAAACGCTTCGATAAAGCTGATGGGTTTGTCAACGCTCGCGAAGTCGCGAGAATGGCAATAGAGGGTGCACGCTGTCGGCGGCCGCGCAATTCCACCGTCACCGACAGCGGCTCCGATGCAGACCGCTTCCATGGGATCGGGCGGACGGCGACCGCAGCTCGGATTCCGCACGTGCGCGAAGAACGAATGCGGCTTGGACCAGTACGAAGTCCGCCGCTACGTCGGCTGGCAGCGGCACATCACCCTCGCCATGCTCGCCCACCCGTTCCTGGCCGTCACTGAGCCCCTTCCAACCTGGGAGGGCGCCAATCGGTAAATGTTTAGCGTGACGTTGCGAGTGTTGGGACACTTCGTCGGTGACCGGTTCTGCACTGCCTCAACTGCTCCGCCCTCGCGCCCTGAAGCCCGGAGATCTCGTCGTTATCGCATCGCTGTCCGGGCCGCTCCACGCTGCTTACGAGCCTGACCTCGAGCAGGCGGTGGTCGTGCTCGAGCGGATGGGATTCCGCGTGCGTCGGGCACCGCTCCTCGAAGCAGGGCGGCACCACTGGTGGAGCGCGAGTCGGCCGGCGGAGATCGCCGAGGAGTTCAATGGACTACTGCGTGATCCTGAGGTGCGCGCGATCATCGCGCATGACGGCGGCCAGACGGTGCTCGGCTACCTCGACCTGATCGACGTCGAGGCGATCACGGCCGACCCCAAGCCGATCCTCGGCTACAGCGACATCTCACTGCTGCATCTGGTGCTCTACGCGCGCACAGGTCTCGTCGGATTCCACGCCGACGTGGCCACCACCGGACTCGGCAGGCACTGGCAGGCCGCGCCAGCAGCACGCAGAGCGGAACTTGAAAAGCTCTACTCGACGCTGCTGACCGGCGGCGAGGCGATCGGTGCGCTGCCAGCCACCCCGGCGTGGGAGTGCTGGCGTGCCGGTCGCACCGAAGGCCAGCTGATCGGCGGGCTGCTCAACCGCATCGTGCTGGCGCAGGCAACACGTTTCGCGCTGCCGCTCGAACGGTTCGACGGCGCGGTGCTCTTCTGGGAGGAGGCGGGCAGCCAGGCATCGCATGTGTGGAGCTATCTGCAGGTACTGCGGCACTCCGGCATCCTCGACCGCATCTCCGGCATGGTCGTGGGCGTCCCGCACGCGACCGGCGGACTCGACTCGCCCGACACGTCCCCGACCCTACCCGAGCTGATTCTCGACGTCCTCGGCGACCGCGACATCCCCGTCCTGGGCAACGTCGAGTTCGGACATGCCGGCCCGAATCTGCCGATGCCGGTCGGCATCCGCATCGGCCTCGATGCACAGCAGCGGACACTGTCGCTGCTCGAACCGACGGTACGGCCTCTCATGGCGAGGGGACCGGTCGGCTGAGCAACGCGGAGTACCCACGTCTCGGCTCCTTCGGCGCGGAGCGCCGGAGACTGGGAGCTCTCAACCGTACGGACGTTGCGATCCAGCACGTGCCCGTGCCGAAGGGAGCGGCGGTAGGCGGACTGAATAAGCAGTGTCCAACCTGACGGGTGGTTGCACGGCACCCCCGGCGGCGGGCATGAAGAAAGCTCCTGGTAGACGGGTTCACGACCAAGATCACCAGACTGCCAGGCGCTTTCGCGTGCTTGTCCACCCGTCCGGTATCGATCTGTCCAGCCGCGCCCTGCAGCACCTCTCCGGTCTCCTCGCAGGTCACCGCCGTCGGATCGGCTCGCGGTGGCGTCGCCTGACCTGTGGCCAGCAAGCCCTGCTCGTCCTGGCCCACCTTCGCTGCGGTGACACCTACGCCCGCCTCGCAGCAGAATTCCGCATAGGGATCGCCACGGCCTACCGCTACATACGCGAGGCCGTCGACCTCCTGGCCGCCCTCGCGCCCACGCTGGAGCAGGCCATGCCGACCGTGCGGAAGAGGGCGTATGTGATCCTGGACGGCACCGTGCTGCCGATCGACCGCATCGCCGCCGACCGCCCGTACTACTCGGGGAAGAAGAAGCACCACGGGATGAATGTGCAGGTCCTCGCGGATCCCGCCGACCGTCTGATCTGGGTCTCGGACGCGCTATCCGGAGCCATGCACGATCTGACCGCGGCCCGGACCCAAGGCATCCCCGACGCTCTCGCCATCAATGACATCAAGTGCTGGGCGGGCAAGGCGTATCAGGGCACAGGTCCTGCGGTCCGTGTCCCGTTCCGGGGCAAGAATCTGCGCGGCTGGCGTCGGCGTCACAACCGCGATCACGCCAAGATCCGCAGCCTCGGCGAACGCGCCATGGCCACCCTCAAATGCTGGCGGCTCCTGCGGAAGCTCCGCTGCAGCACCACCCGGATCACCGCCGTCGTCCGAGCCGTCGTCGCCCTCGAACTCGCCACCTGATCAAGATGGAAAAGGCTCAATCTTGGCCGATCAGGTCGCGCGATTCACTGCTTGAGCTTCCAGCCATGCCTCTACCTCCGACCAGCGGTAGCGCAAATAGCGCCCGACCTTGTGGGCTCGCGGACCCTGGTGTCGGTGATTCCATATGTAGACCGTATTCAGAGGTACGCCCAGGAAGTCGGCCAGCTCCTCCGCGCTCATCAAGGGACAACGGGCCCCCGCGCCACTAGCGGCTTCTTCCGCGCGGGCAGTGGTTCGACGCATGGGAACTCCAGAACGGTTCGAAGCGGGCAGGAAAGAACCACGTGAGCGGTATTCCGCCGTGGTGGTGCACAGTACGTTTGCATTATTTTCCGGCCGGACCAAACAGAGGGCCTTTCGACGAAACGCCTACGACCCTTGCGAACTCTCGAAGGACACCGGCGAATCTTCGCTGAGGGTTCGGCGAACCCTCGCCGAACCCTCAGCGAGCATTCGCCCAGGTGAAATCTTCTCTACCACTCTGCACCCTTTGTCGCGAAGACCCCAAGAATGCATTTGACATCTTCAGCTCGCCTGGATCAACATCCAATTCACTCAGGGCGCGATGAACGGGCAGACAATCTCGCCGCCGACGATAGCCCTGATTGAAAAGAGTCCACAAATAGACTCAAAGGGCCGTTGGAAACTAGGAGTTGAGTCGATGCCGTACGACCGCTGGCACAAGTCGCGCCCGAAAAACGGGGAGTCGACCTGCAAGGAACACGGCAAAGTCCCGACGCGGGATCACGGGACGGGGAAGCGGTGGCAGGCCCGATGGCGCAACCGGGAAGATGTCCAGCAGACGGAGCTGTTCCGCACCGAGGTCGAAGCCCGCAGGCACGAGACCAAGATGCGGTCCGGAGTGGACGACGGCTCGTACATCAACCCTCGCGCCGGCGAGGTCAGGGTCGGTGAACTCGCCCTTACGTGGCTCAAGGGGCACGAACACAAGAATCCACGGACTTACCGACGCCACAAGGAGCGAATTCTCCTGCACGTCGTTCCTACCACAGTTGGGAAGATGCGCGTAAAGGACGTGAACGCCTCGTCTTTGCTGGACTGGCTGCACGACCGTCGCAGGCTGCTCGAAAGTTCCACGCTGCGCCTGGTCTTCGACAATCTTCGGGGTGTCTTTGACCTGGCCGTGGACGACAGCCTGATACACAAAAATCCGTGCCTCGCCAAATCGGTGCAGGATGCCAAGCCGAAGCGAGGAGGAGGCGGCCGGGCAGAGCTGACCCTGACATGGGAGGACACCGAGAAGATCCGTGCCGAACTTCCCGACCGCTACAAAGCACTCGTCGACTGTGGTCGCGGCCTGGGTCTTCGGCAAGGAGAGATATTCGGCCTGTCACCAGAAGACATCGACTGGGCACATCCGGACGGCGCCATCGTGCACGTGCAACGGCAAGTAGTCCACGACGGCTCGTTCCTCGTATACGCCCTCCCCAAGGGCGGAGACGACGAGGACTCGAAGGACCGGTGGGTCGAGCTGACCGACGACGTGGCCATCCCCCTGCGCGAGCACATGCAGAAGTACCCGCCGGTCGAGGTGACTCGACCGTGGGGCAGCAAAGGCGGCAACCCGGTCACGGTGCGGCTGATCTTCTATACCCGGGAGAAGACCGCCATTCAGTCGAACTGGTTCAACTCCTACCGCTGGAAGCCCGCCCTGGCGTCGGCCGGCCTCATCAAGCCCCTTGAGCCCGACGCGAAGGGACGACGCTGGGAGAAGTCCCGCGACGTGATGATGCACGCGCTCCGACACCTGTACGCGTCGATGATGATCAACGGCGGGGTAGACGTGTACACGCTCGCGGACCGCCTCGGCCACGCCGATCCCGCGTTTACCCTGCGTAAATACGTGCACCGGGTCGTGGGAGCCGGTTCCAAGGTCCGCATCGCGGTCCGGAGCGCCTACACCAGGGCCGCGTGACTCCTGCTCCGTGCGGCTTGTGCAACAACCGTGCAAGATGATCTTCAAGAGGGGTCATTTGCGCAGGTCAGAAGCTTTGTCTATGAGTTCCGGGACATCTGAAAGCCTGCAGAAGAAACACCGTCACACCCCTTCTGACCTGCATAAATGCGAGTCGAGGCGGGGTGTGACGGAGTCCCTGGGACTTTTCTGGGACTTCGAACCAGGAGCGACGGCTTCCGTGCACCGCGCTCTTCACGTGATGAGTCATCGCGAAACATGTGGAACGCAAACGCGTGGAAGTAGCCGCAGGTCAGCACTCCGTGGAGGACATTCTGGCCAAAGCGCTTGCGTGCGTTACGTGCACTGTGTGCGTTGCGTGCGGCTTCTTGACGCACGAGGCACCCAGCGTGCCATTCAAACATTGGGCCCCAGGCAGTCCCTCACGAAACCAGTCCGCCCATCGCACTCCAGCGGCCGTTAGGCGGCAGCTGCTGCCCAGGGCGGCACGACTGCACAGATTAGGCCGCGGCCCTGGCCCCGCACCCGACGCCCGGGTCCTGCTCGATACCCACCCCATCCACGCGAGCGCCGTCGTCGCCACCGTCACCGACCAGATCGCCGCGTCGTCTCCCAGCTGACCGAACGGTACGAACAGCCGCCCGACCGCCCGCCGGCGCTCAACACGGACGCCACCGGACCCGCCTACGTGCACGACGCAACCTCGTCGACAACGCCACCCGCCATGCCACAAGCCGCGTCCAGGTCACCGTCCGGACCCAGGACCAGCACGTCATCCTGTCCGTCCACGGTGCCGGGCCGGGCGTACCCGCCGAGAACGCCGAACGCGTCCTCGAACGCTTCGTCCGGCTCGTCGACGCCCGCTCCCGCGACCGCGGGGGCACCGGGCTGGGCCTGCCCATCGCACGCGAACTCGCCCACCACCAAGGCACCCTTGTCTTCGTCCCCTCCGACACCGGCGCATGCTTCCAACTGCGTCTTCCTCACCCGCCTCCTCGGGCCAAGGACGAGCGCTGAGCCGCGGGCGAAGGTGCGCTCCATCGCGGGAATAGCTTTCGGGGAGTTCCTGTCTCCTGCTCTGTCACCGAATCGGACAAGATCCAGAGTTGTCTTGGGGTCAGTCAGGCTCGCTCGGACTACCAAGCCTGCAGATTGCCGATCCGAAAGCGGGCATCGCCGGGAAGCCAATTCCTGGGAGTCTTGGTCGTCCAGCACGCTTTGGGCCATACCCGCGGATAGGGTGGGCGGCCCGGGAGCGAGGAGGAAGACCATGGCGCTGACCACGTCACTGGCCGGCAGGGTCCGGAACACGAGCCTGCCGAAAAGTCATGCCCTGCTGCCGCTCCTGGAGGCCGTCGTCAACGCGATCCAGGCAATCGACGCGCGGTTCGGTGACGATACCGAGTCCGGTCGTCTGAGGATCAGGATCCACCGCAGCCCACAGGAAGCACTCGACTTCAGCCACGTCGGCCCGGGGCGTGCAGCCCTGAAACCCATTGTGGGCTTCACCGTCGAGGACAACGGGGTGGGCTTCACTCCGGAGAACATGACATCGTTCGAGACCTTGGACAGCGACCACAAGGCCGACATGGGCTGCCGCGGCGTGGGGCGCCTGCTCTGGCTGAAGGCGTTCGACAGGGTAACGATTCGCAGCGCCTACGAGGACGAAGCCGGACGCATCGACGGGCGGCAATTCCGCTTCTCCGTCCACGGAGAGGTCGAGTTGGACCCGGAGGCAGAACTGCCCGCCGAGGTCGGCGCGGCCGTGAGCCTCGATGGGTTCAAGAAGCCCTACCAGCAGAGCGGGCTGAAGTCTGTAGAAGCCATCGCCCGTGAGGTATTCGAGCACTGCATCTGGTACTTCCTACGCCCCGGCGGCGCGCCCCACATCATGGTGTCCGACGACGACGGGGCAGTCTCGCTCAACAGCCTCATGAACGACTTCGTCTATTCCGACCTGCAAAGGACTTCGATAGACGTCAAGGGCGAGAGTTTCGACATGGTAAGCCTCCGACTGAAGTCCTCGCCGCGGAATCACGCACCACGGCTGTACTGGTGCGCGGCGAACCGTGTGGTGCTGGAGGAAAACCTCACCAGCAAGGTGCCCGGACTCTATGGGAGGCTCAAGGACTCGGAGTCCTCCCCGTTCACGTACGTCTGTTATTTGTCCTCAGACTTCCTGGACAGCCACGTGCGCGCCGACCGCACGGCCTTCGACATCAGCGAACAGGCACCGGACACCCCTCTAATCGAGGACGTGTCGATGGACGACATCAGGGAGAGCGCGCTCAAGGAAGTCGAGCGAATCCTCGCCGGACCACTCAGCGCAGCGCGCGAGGAGGGCAAGGCCCGAGTCCACGAATTCGTCAGCAACCGTGCCCCGAGGTACCGGCCCGTCCTTTCGCGACTGGAACCGCTCGGCGTGACCGTGGACCCGTCCATCAAGGACCAGGAACTGGAACTGCTGCTCCACAGCAACCTCCAGAAGCTCGAAGCGTCCGCGCTCGCCGAGGGCCACGCGGTCCTGAGCCAAGGAAATTCCGCCCCGCCAGAGGGGTACGACGACCGGTTGGCCCGGTACCTGAATACGGTGACCGACATCAACCAGTCCGATCTGGCCGCCTACGTCTCACGTCGACGGGCGATCCTCGACGTGCTCCAGCGGCTGGTCGAGGTGGACGGCCAAGGCAGGTACAGCAGAGAGGATGCGATCCACTCGCTGCTGATGCCGATGCGGACCGACTCTAATGAGGTCGGCACCGATGCCTCGAACCTGTGGATCATCGACGAGCGGCTCGCGTTCCACGACTACCTCGCCTCGGACAAAACCCTCAAAAGCATGCCGATAACGGGTTCCGATTCGACGAGGGAGCCCGACCTGCTCGCGACCCGGCTCGTCGGCTCGCCGGTCCTGGCCTCGGAGGGGCAATCGCTGCCGCTGCCGTCCATCGTCGTGGTCGAAGTCAAGCGGCCGATGCGCAATGACGCCTCGGAGGACAAGGACCCCATCCAGCAGTGCCTGGACTACGTCAAGCGTGTGCGCGCCGGCGGAGTGAAGACCGCGCTCGGGCGGCCGATTCCCCCTACACGTGAAGCACCTGCCTTCTGCTACGTCCTCGCCGATCTGACGAAGACGATGGTGGACAGATGCGAGTACGCGACTCTGCGGCCCACGCACGACGGCATGGGCTACTTCGGCTTCAACGAACCGCTCAAGGCATACATCGAAGTGGTGAGCTTCGACCGCCTCGTCAACGCCGCTACCGAACGCAACCGGGCGTTTTTCGACAAACTCGGGCTCCCCTCCAGTTGATCAGCCAATGGGGCCCTCCCCTTGGGTGTCGGTTTCAGCCGGTGTTGTTGCCATGGGCAGCGAAGGCAGCCTCCGCGGCCAGCTCATGCAGGACGCTCCCTCGTCGGAGGAGACCAGATGTCTTCCTCGTCCCAGTAGCAGCGCATCCATCTGGTCACCAGGCCATGGTGCCGGGCCAGATGCGCCGCCCTACTCCGCTCTGTCTCATGACTGGGCGATGAATCCTGCCGATCGGTCGAGCTGGAAAGGAGAACCGACCCGGGTTGGATCCCAGCCTTGATCCCGTGCCTCTCGCATGCTGGCAGCAACGTGAGCCGGACGAATGGGCTCCGTCTCGACGCCCACCCAGTTGCTGGGATGGGCCTGACCGCTGTTGACGATCAAGGTCGTGCCCGGCTGGTTGCCGCTGGCCGCTTCAACCGCATAGGTCAGCGGTGTCCAGCAGAGGCCCTGCATGTAGGAGGGCTTCCTGCGGATCCGCCAGCGGTACTCGATCCCGTCAACGGTTACGCGCCGGGAACCCTTCCTGTTCAGCGCCATCCTCGCCTCCTCCGCTGTGGGACTCTGCTCTATCGCCGCGGTCGCGAAAAGCAGGTTACGCGCGAACGTACCGAACGTTGTCGCTGACAAGCGCCTCCGGGACTACGGATCGGTTGATCAGCCCATAATCGGAGTCAGTGCCGAGCGACCCGGCACATCGCACCCGCCCCGGGTGCGCTCACCGCGATCGGAGAGCATCTTGAAGAACAGCCCGTTGTGGCGAGTGGTTGACAACGAGAGTGGTAGCCAGTCCCTCGTCAGCACGCCCTCCGAGGCAGTCGCGTTCGTCAACAGCCGGTTCGACACCGATGACGACGACGAGCCGTTCAGCATCACCGAGGTCGGTCCTCTCCTTCCGAAGCCGCTCGGGGTCATCACCGCATGGGCCGCCGAGAAGGACGGCGAGCGAACCGACGGGCGTACTGCCCCGATCACCATCAGGCCGGTTGTGACGGACAACGCCGGCGAGTGCGATGCCGTAGTGCTCTGGCGCGACGTGTACGTCTCCTGGGACCACGACATGTACACCGTCGAGGAGCCGGACAGCTCCGAGTACAGCGAGGCTTACAGCGCTGCCGAGTTGAGCGCGATCCTCGACGAGTACGCCGACGACTACGAGCACGCGCCTGAAGGGCCCGAGAGCCACAGGTGGCCGAAACCGGAAGAGTTGATTCCCTACGGCGCCCAGGAGTGCGCCAAGCGGTTCGGGCATCTCGACGACGACGCGCTGCTGTGGCTCGCTGCCACCCGCATCACGCTCGCGGTGTGGCGCAACACACCCATCGAGAACTGGCATGCCGGGAAGAGTCCGCTACACGACGGCACAATGATGCGGATCAACACGGCAACCACCCGACTCGTGCGCTCGCTGCTGTCGTTCGACCATGTCGACTGGATCGGTCTCGGTCTCACGATCATCAACCCGTCCCGGGTTCTACCGACCGGGCAGTCTGTTCTCGAGCTCGGGCTGGCCTGCCACAATCCTGACGATCCGGCGCACGAGGCTGATCCGCGCGAAGAACTCGCGGAGATGGCACAGGACGCGATCGCTTGGGGGCGGGCGTACTGCCTTCGCGAGAAGACGTTCGGCCTGCGAACCCTGATCGAATTCTTCTGCGCGTCCGACAACGGCTGGTTTGGAACACCGAGTTGGGGGCGCGTCGTCGATCGGTTCACTACGGCTGTCGACGACCGGGAGAATGCGCGCTGGAACGTGCACCGAGACAAGCCTTGGTTCGACGAGTGGTTCACCAACCGCCCAGCCGACATCGCGGACACCACGGAGCTCCGTCGGCTGCTCCATGCCGGGCCCGACCTGCTGTCCGAGGAGGCCGCCGAATGGTGCGTGGATGGTGGCATCGGCTACGTCTGCGGGGACGACCACGCGAACGGCTGCTGGCGGTGCGGCATCCCGCTGGCAACGGAGTCCCCCGACGAGTGAACGTGGGCACTGGCACGCTTTCTTGAAGTGGTAGCCGTAGGTGGACGCGGTGGGCGTCGTGCTCTTGCCGTGGGAACGCGGGGAGAAGAAGGCTTCAAGCCTGCGCTGCTTGCCCCTCTGCCCGATGAAGATCACGGGCACCGGCTTTCATGTCGACAGATGAGCCTCCATCTCCTGATCAACAAAGAGGGCAGTCGGGACGTCGCGATATTCACCCTCCGTCCGATTCTTAAGCGGCACGAAGACCGTGCGGCAGTCCGCACGGTGGGCCATGGCGCTGACCTGCCAACGGATCCTGACGAATCCGGACCGTCGACATTCGGTGGAGAAGGCGAGGGCCTCGCTTGGACGCTGGCCAGTACCTGCCTGCAGATAGACCGCGAGCCGGTAATGCGGCGATATATGCGCGCAATGACGCCCTGACTACCAGGGCCTGCGCGTCGGTGTCTTCGCGGTGGGTCGACGGCCAAGATCAACGGCCGGGAGGCGGGCAGCAGCGGGGTCGTCCGCCGCCTCGAGCGTCTCGGGGCCCGCCCGTTGCGCCCAGGGGAGGAACCGGCTCGCTGGCTGGCCGAGATCCTGCCGGCATCGGCGTGCCCGCGCAGCTCGTCACCCCGGAATCCTGCGGTTCTGCAGACAGTTCCGACGTGTTGCCACTCCCTGACGCCGCTACCAGGATGCCCACGCCGCAACGCCCCTGCCCGGTACACATCCAGGGAGGGTGGTGAGACGGTGCCCGGCCATCTGTGGCACGGGCCCGTGTATCTCGGTGTCGTCATTCGAAAGGGCCGAAGTCCGGCGAGGAGGCAACACGACTGGCCCTGAGCACCTGGGCAAGGGTCGAGAGCGCTTCGAAGACACCAAGGACCTCGCCGAGGAACTCGAGATACGTCATCCCGGAGGGGCTCTCATCGCTGACGACGCGGCCTGTCTGAAGGTCGTGATGTGCTGTCGCGTGCCCGATCGTGTTCCGGCGACGGTTGTTGAGCAAGCTCTCGAATGGCTCCCAACCCGGCACCTGTGCCACATATGCGATCTTGAAGGCATTCGGCAACTTGTCGAACTTGTCGAGGTTCCTGGGGCGCTTGTTCTCGGGTACGCGGTCGGGGTGGGCGGCTCCGAAGTCGTCCGGGCTTCCGCGCTTCACCGTGTTCTGTGCTGCAACAAGCGGCCACAGGCACTTGCAGGCGAGCTCGAATCCGTGCTGGTAAAGGTCCCTCACCATCGAGAACTCGTCGCGGTAGAGGACAAGGTCGTCGAAGGCATTATTGCCGCCCGGGCCGAAGAACCTCCCCAGGAGCCCCATCTCCCAGGACTCGTGATGTTCTACGAAACGGTTGAGCTCGGTGAAGACATCTCGTTCCAGAGCCGCCGAGGACTGTCCTCGACGCCGGAAGGTCGCGAGGTGATCCTTGTGTCGTTTCATCGCTGCGAAGTGCTTGCGCGAGAAACGGCCGATCACGTTGGCGCTGGTGGTCCCCGTGGTCCCTGTGATGACCGTCGTCACTGCGCCCATAGCCTGGTAAGCGACGGTCGTCCGCTCATGGCTCGTGCTCGGTTCCCATGCGAGTCCGAGCTGCTGCTGCGCGATGCGAACGAACATCGCAGTGTTGCCCTGGAGGTAGTACTGGAACAACATGCGGACCGTGGGCCATTGATCGCGGCCTGCTTCGAGCGCCGAATGCCGTTCGGACTGGAACTCCGCGAAGGCGTGGTCGCCGAGGGCCTGGAGGAGCGTCATCGTCGGGAAAGACCCCATCGGCGTGAACGTGTCGGCGTCGTAGCGCGACGGCACGAACGGATTGATGGTCACGACGCGTCCGTCAGGCGACTCTGGCGCGGAGTCGCTCAGCACCTCGCACTCGATGGCGATACGGTGGTCTTCGAGCTCAGTGCCCGACATCGAGCCCCGGATCGGCAGTCCGCAGTGCGGGCACGGCAGGTAGAAGCGCGTTCCGCGGGTCGGCTCCACACCGAGTCGGGCGTCGAACGCCTCTGCACATCCCGGGCACTTGAGGTAATAGCGGGAGATCATGGTGCCAAGCTAGACGCCCCGAACCAGGGCGGCCAAGCTCTTTCGATGAAGGCCGCTGCCAACGAGGGTGATGACCACAGCGAGCACCGCCTCATCCTTGATGTGCGTGACCGTGCCGTACTACGGACGGACTTGCCCCGACGGCGGCAACGGCCCAACCATCTGCTGGCAACTGTTGACCACGTGACTCCGCCAGTCGCGCGAGCCGAAGGGCGCCGGGCCATCGTCCAATCTCCTTCCAGCCGAGACGGCCGTAGAAGTCTTCGAGCCCGACCCCGCCCCGGGCAGCGAGGTGCAGCTGCTCGAGGTTCATCCCGTCGGGGGCGATCTCACGGGCCCTGTTCAGGGCGTATCACCGGTGTGGTGGAAGCAGCACGTCACGCCGGGGGCCGGTGCTCGTGGTCCCTCGGGGTGGGGGGCATACAGTGTGCGGCCGCCGGGGAATCGCCCGCGTTCGGCAACCAGGGCCGCGCCATTGTCGATCTCGTCCTTCGTCCAGTCCGTGATGTCCAGAAGCAGCCCGTCCAACGGCCCGCCGGTGAGCGCGGCATAGGTCCGCCACGGCGCTGGGACCGTGCCGGGGAGGCCGCGGCCGTCTCCGTAGACCCGGCGTCGCAGCAACTCCCAGCGCATGTTCATGCGGCCCAGCGCCTCCGGCGCCGACGGCATCGAGGGCTCACCGGTCGAGGTGGTGAACTTGTCCGCACGTGGTGTGGGCGGCTGTGTGATGTTCTGAAGCTGGCCGAACGAGATGCGCCAGGCGTAGGTCAGGGATGTCAGGCCGAGGGCGAAAAGGACCGGCCACAGGAACCAGCCCGGGGGCCAGCTTTGGCTGAGCATGAGGCCGGAGAGGGTCGTCGACGCGATCGTGAACAGCGGTGCGGTCCAGGAGATCGCAGAGGTTCCAGGTCGGCGGCCGCCGAAGACGCTCGCGATGGTCAGGTGCATCCCCACGTTAAAGGGAACCAGGAGCCACATCACCCAACCGTCGTCTTCGGTGCTGGTGGTGAGAGCGACGGCGGAGGGGACGGCCGCGACAAGTACCAGGTGGCAGAGGCCCAGGAAAGTGATGACGATCCGGGTGAGCCGGCCGACCTGTGGTTTGACGAGGACAGGGTGGGCGTCGCTGGCGGGCGCGTCCGGGGTCGGCTGTTGTGGAGTGTCGTCCTCCGGGGGGAGAGGGGCGCCGATCAGTTCCTGCAGGTCCCTGTCGTCGGCGGTACAGGCTTGGGCCTCGCTGATAAGGCTGGTGGCCCACTGGTTGATGTCGGGGTCGCAATCCGGATCGGCAGCCCGGTCGGCGACGGCGTGTTCGAGGTCGCTGAGCCACTGGCGGGCGTGGTCGGTGCTGAGTTCAGTGGTGGCGGTCTGGACAGCGAGCGGCAGGAGACGTTCGGGGTCGGCGGCGACGGCCCGGTGGGCACCGGCAGAGAGTCCGGGCTGGTCCTTGGCGGTGCGGGCGACGGTGCTGAGTGTCTGGTGACGTTGGCCGGTCGCCAGGGCGTCGTGCTGGAGGAAGGCTTCGATGAACTCCTCGCCGCTGTCGGCCTCGACTTCGGCGAGCCAGGCGGCGGCGAGCGGTTCACCGACGGATCCCCAGTGGGCTCCGTCGGTGGCCGGGTAGGCGGCGGTCAGGACGTCGTCGAGTGCGGCCAGCTGGCGGGCATCGGGAGGGGCGGTGGCCCCGTAGCCGCGGTGGTGGGTGTCGAAGCCGGCCCGGATGGCGGCGCGGCCCTCTTGCGCGGTTCGTGCTCCGGCGAGGAACTGGGCCGTGATCAGGGAGCGAAGCAGTTTGTCGTCAGCGGTGCCTGCAGGGAGGCGGGCTTCGGCGACGCGCCGAACGTACTCCACCTCGTTGGCGAGCAGGACCTCCATGGGGTGATCGTTAAGGGCGAACTCGGGGTTGGCGTGGGCCAGCACGTCGGCGAGTGCGGCGATGTAGAGGTAGATGACCGGTTGCCGGGTGCTGTGCTCGACGTCGGCTCCGTAGTAGCGCGGTGCATCGGCGACGACACGGTCCGGCCAAGTGCCGTCGCCGTGTCCGGCCTTCCGGAGCAGACGGATCCGGCGAGCGAAGGCCGCCTTCGCCTCTACATAGATGTCCTCCGCCGTGTGGCCGTCCAGCGCATTGTCGGGTGTAAGGGTGAAGGCATGTCCGATGGGGCCGACGCTCCGGGTGCGCAGGTGCCGACGCAGCGCCGGCCACCAGGTGTCGTGTGCACGGGCCAGGAGCAAAACCCTGACTGCGGCACCGTCGTGGGAGGCAGCCAAGGCCGCCATGAGATCGCGGATCTGAGGCAGGCGGGCCTCTGCAAGGTCGACGGCCAGGAGCAGCGGGTAGTTGGCCGCGGCAAGAACCTGGTAGTCGGTGTGGCTGGGGTGATCGGCGAGGAACCCTCCACTCCACGGCCGCTGATCGCCTGCACCTGTGGTGAGCCGGTGCAGGACCTCGATAAGAAGCCGGGATTTTCCCGTGCCACCCAACCCGGTCACGGCGGCGACGTCAAGGCGGTCCGGGCCTTTGCACCACTGCTCGATCTGCCGGACAAGTCCATTGACGCCGGTGAGTTCGGTGACCTTGGAGCGTGGATCGAGCAGGTAGGTGGAGGACAGCTGAGGATCGGGGGCGTTGTCCATCAGGGGCCGGAGGTCGGCGGGCTGGAGGCTCGGGGTCATGCCGGTGTGGGCAGCGACTGCGAGGATGAAGCCGTCGGCGGCCAGCAGATGCGAGAGGGGCACCACCATGAGGGTCCGGTCCCACTGGCGGTCGACGAGGCGGACGAGGCCGATCAGCACGCTGTTACAGAAGACCCCGGCGCCGGACAGTCCCTGCCAGTTTTTCACCTCGGTCGGCAGAGTGCCGTCGACTTCGAGACCGTACAGCCTTGAGCGGGATCCGGTGTGGGGAGCGATGATGCCCTCCACCGTCTTCAGGTCGTCGATGTACTGCTTGGAGCCAGAGGAGGCCCGACGGCGCATCGCTTTGGGGAACCCCGACGTCGAGCACACGGGGCGACGCTCCGGGTAGTCACAGACCAGCTCGCCCCAGCGCACGATACCCAGGTTCGCTCCGACCAGTGCACTGTCGGCCTTCAGCAGCACCGCGTCCAACTCGGTGTCCTCCCACACCACCACCGCCTCGGTGAAGTCAGAACTCGCGGTGTCCCGAACGGCGACAGCGCCCTCCCCGGGCCAGGCTACGTGGTAGGCGGTGAGCACCAGGCCCGGCGCGATCAGGCAGCCGGTCCCATAGGAGTCCTTGTCATAGTTGGTGACTTCAACGGTCCGCCGAGCCGCTGCCCCCGCCCTCACGCCGCCCCCTACCGCAGACCGTCCACCGGTCCGCCGCGGCCTCCACCCAGGTCACCGATCAGCAGATCGCTGCCATCGCCATCAGGAGTCACCGCCAAAGTGACCGTCATGCGGTGCGTGGCTGTCTTCGCCCGCTCTCCCTTGGCGTCTGCGGAGACCACGAACGCCTTTACTCCGCCGCTGGCCGACGCGGTGTGCCGCAGCTCGATTCCCAGGTCCAGCACGATCTCCTTGACCGTGAACCGGACCGGTGACCCGTCCCCATCCTGTTGCGCGGCGGCCAAGCCCCCACGCACCGCCTTGATCGCATCGGACAGTTCGGTGGGCTCCAACTCCATGATTCCCCCTAGGTTCTCCGTTACGGAGAGCTAGTTTGCCGGGCAGTGTCCGGGAGCGGAAGTACAGGGTCAGCCTGTTGAAAGCACCTGGTTTCTCACCTAGGCCGGTGTCAGGTCGTTCAGTGCACCTTGAAGGGCCGCACCGGTCACGGGTGCCGCCTGAGCGACCCTCCGGAGGTCTTCACCGGTCAAGTACCGGTAGCTCTGCGGTGGATGGAACGATCCCGAGGCACGCAGAGCGGCCAGCGGTACCGGGGCCTCGAAGGTGATCGGTTCTTCGAGTGACAGACCGCTGGCCTGGGTCGCTCCACTCATGTACTCGTCGTACTCACGCCGACTGATCCCAGCGCTCGTGCGGTTGGCCGACCAGACTTCCCGCGGCGAGGCTACTTGTACGGAAGAGATCCGCGCCATGCCCACAATGGCCATCGTGGGCGCGGTCGCGTACAGGAGCACAGGAGTTCCCGGTGAGGCGGCGACGCGCTGCCGGCGAACCTCGACCGTCTTGGTCCCAGCCAGGATCGCTGTGGCAAACCGAGGGTGGACGGACAGCAGCATCGCGCGTTCCGGATCACTCACGTCTTTCGGTGCCCCTCTTCGTACATGGCCTGGAACAGCGTGTTGCTGATCTTCGACAGCTGCATCGGCGGTACCCACCGTAGTCCCAGCCCCTTGGCCAACGCGGTCATTCGCGCATGCGTCACCTGGACGGGAAAGATCTCCGTGTCCGAAAACCTCAACGCCATGGCCTTCCCCGACCCGTCGGCTGCATCACGCACTTCGACATGACCATATACGCCCAGGTGTTCGAATCGCGAGAAGAGGGTGTCGGGGTCGTCGAGGACCACCTCGTCGAGGCGCGAGCAACCGATGACCATCTTGCCCTGCTGCCCGGAAGCCCCCTCACTGACGTACCACAGGATCCTGGCGGGAACGCTCTCTCCCCGGCGACCAGACGAACGGTAGTAGACGTGCTCGCGACTGATGCCCAGGACGTCGTCCCGGGGAACGAGCATGGCCGGAACGTCGAAGAGCTCCGTAGACCATCGCGGCTTGATGGGCGCGATGAAGGAGGGCAGGGCTGTGTCGATCAGTTTGGCCGGCCACCACACCCGCTCGGCCATGCTCGCGACCTCCGGCGACACGCGCTCATCCAGCCGAGGAGCCGACCGTCTCATGCGTCCTGCGATCTCCGCCGCCTTCCGCGACACGGCCTCGGCAGGTCCGCAGACGTCGACCAGCAGGACGGTGTAGCCGCTCTCGTCCTCGGTGAAGCCGTCGGCACCGGCCGCCGACATCGCGGCCGGCGACAGAAACGGATCGGTCATGCGGATTGCCTGCGCCCCTCGCTCTCGGCCGAGCCGCTTGAGCATGAACAGCAGTTGCCGTGCAAGGGTCTCCTCCAGCCGGTGCGATGCCGTGCGGAGGAACGCGACGTTTAGCGTGCGGCCGTCCATGGCCCAGACGTAGAGGGCTACCGGATGTCCCTCACCGTCCCGGAGCAGCTCCCTGCGCCACACCACCCTGTCATTGGCGAGACTCCTCAGCCGTTCCGCGAAGGCCGTCCCACGGTCGCCTTCGGCCTGCTCGAAGAAGCCGACCAACTCTCTTTCACCGCCCGGCGCAATCTCCTCGGCGGAGAAGGTAGTGCCCATGAGATCGGCTGGACGGTACACCTGGGCCTGGCGCAGTTCGTCCACATGCAGCGTGACCACCGCCGGGGAGACGACCTTGACCCCTGCGATGTCCAAGGCGATATCTGCCAGAGCCGCCAGTGCAGGATCGCGCGTCACCAGTACCTGGAGCCCGGCACACGACGTCTCGGCCACGTAGCGCAAGCGGGCACGCTGCCGACCATCGAGAGGAACACCAGGCACCTCCTTCCCCGTTGTCGCGACCAGCTCCTCCAAGCGGACGGCAACGGCAGCACTGTCGGGAGACAGGGACCGCAGCTCGGCAAGGCCCGCCCGCTGATGGGTGCGCGCCTCACGTTCCTCGACATCACGCACGTCATGCAGAAGCTGCGGAGTGAAGGCAAGCTCGATCAGGTCGGCGAGCCATCCCGCTTCGAGAGCACGCGACTCCTCAACAGCGCGTTCCGTCCCCGTACCGCGCAGCCCGGCGAACACACCGTGGTCCACGGTCACCACCAGCAGCGCATCGCTCTGGGCCTCGGTGAACAGGTCCTCGTGCCCCAGATCGAGCCACCAGGTGTCCAGCGTTTCCTTGTCTTTGCCCCGCCCCAGGCTCTCTCCCCTGGGGACAAAGCCCAGCGCCGTCCACATGCTGCTGAGCCCGTAGTCGCGCCGGCACTTCGCACGGATACCGAGCCTATGGGCGTGCCGCGCACGGATCGCCTCGATCAGCTCACGAGCGACACCCTGGCCTCGGCGCTCCTCTGCAACGCATAAGTGAGCCAGCCTCACATGCAGACTCCGCTTGGGAAGCCCGAAGAGCGCGTAACCGACCACCTCCTCGCCATCCAGGGCCACCAGCAGGCCGTCGTCCTCGGCGTGCTTACGGTAGGCAGGCGGCGTCAGCAGCCCCAGGTACTTCGTGTACCGGTCGCCCAAAGCGATGATCGCGTCTAGCAGCTCCGACTGCTCCGCAGACACCGGCAACACTCTGATCGCCATGTTCCCCCTCCGGTCCTTCAACCGACAATGCCCCAGGACGGCATACTGCCCAACAGCGTTGGTAGCGAGCCACCGATTGATCAAAACCGGCTGACTGGCGGGAAACTGTCTGCTCTTGTTTCGTTCGAGTGGATGGGCGGCGGTGTTGGGGGGTGTGCCTGGCGGCGGCTTGACCAGGACCGTCGGTTGCTCGTCGGTGGTATCCCATGGCTTGCCTCAGAGCGGCCATCGCCGCCGCACCACGCGAGCCCACGCGGCTGGCCTCGGAGCGTACGCGACACGCACCCCGTCGGTCTCTCATGGGCAGAATCCGCAAGCTGGTTGACCAAGACCGTTCTTCCCCACGGCCGCGTAGGCGCTGCTTCTACGCTGACCGTCATGTGCGAAGTCGAATACCGGAGCAGTGGGGTTCCGTTGGAGGTGTACGAACTCACCCGTAGGGACCACCGTCGTCAGAAGCAGAGCGAGGAGAGAAGCGTATCGATTCGACGACAGGTCGAAGAGGACAATGCCAGATGCCGGGCAGACCCGGCGATGGCAGAGGCCCGCTTCACCCAGTCCCGCACCGCGGTCTCGGTCAGCTCGACGTCCTTGGCGACCTGTCCGACCGAGCGGTCACCGCGTCGGCACAGCCCGACGATCTCGGCCTTGAACTCCGGCGTGAACGAACGGCGAGGGCGGCGAGGCTTCTCTTTCCCCATGCTCTCCATGATGGACATCCTCCCGGGGATGAACCCCTGATCTCGAATGTCCGTCAAAGCGGATCAGGCTCAGGGTGAAGTCGCCGGCAACACAGATCAGGCGGGGGGCGCTCCACAGGACCTGCGCTGCGGTCGGCACTCCGAGCCTGTCGCGGACCAGGCTGTCGAAGGCGCTCCGGTACCGGGTGAGCCACGACAGGTAGTAAAGGCCCTGGTTGATCACGCGTTCTCTCAACCACGAACCTCGTCAGTGCCGGACGACCCGGGCCCGGGCAGGGAGCCGTCCGCAACCTCAGGTTCCTAGAGGGTGGTACTCCGTACGCTCGGGGTCGGGCCGGACGATCGTTCCCTCTTCGGTGAGTTCGCGCAGGATCCGGCGCGCTTCCTTCTCGCCGGCCTGCGAGGTAGCTGGCTCGTAGCCGGCGAGACGCAGTGCCAGAGCGGCGCGCGGTGGGTCCCACGTTCCGCCGAGAGCTTGTATGACTGCTGCCAGGGCTTGCTTGTGCGTTAGGGGCTTGGTCACCGTGAGTTCCTTCTCGAGGCTGGTATCGGCAGCGGTGCTGCTGGACCGGGGCGGTGGTCGGCCGCCGGCAGCGTACCGCCAGGCATTCATTGAGCTAACGCGCGTCCGTGGGTGCCGTCTCCTGTATCTGGCTCCTGCACTACCATCCAGAGCGATCATCGGCAGACTCGCCGGAGGGGGAGCCATGAGGAAGCGCATCGCGATGCTGGTGCTTGCTGGCGTCGTTGCCCTGACGGGGTGCGACGGGCAAGGCGGCACGGGAAGCCCGCAGAGCGACAAGGCACCTCCGTTGGCAAGTCAGGAGGGGAGGTCGTTCAATGATGCGGCGCTGACCGCCAAGGCGGCGGGTTACGCGACACGCTTGGACACGGGGGCTGGAGGGCGTGATTACAGCTCCCTGGACGACCCTGGGGGCGAGTGGACCGTCTGCTGGCATGAGACGGAGCGGGTCAAGGGCGATGAGACGACGGACGGGGATTTTTGGTCTGTCCTCTTCTACATGGTCGAGGACCCCGCTGACTGCGAAAGCGGCAAGCTCACGCCCGACGCCGAGCGACGGTACCGCGACATCGCGCGGGATGGTGTCTCGGCGTCGGAGGGGGCCGACGACGGTAGTGACTTCGCTCGCGACACCGGCCTGCCTGATCCTCAAGAGCGCAACCCCGATGGCTCCTACAAGTACAGCCTCTGTGAAGGCAGCGACCTTGCCACTGCCGACGACTGCTATCCATACATGGACGAGTACGAGAAGTACCTCGAAGATCACGAGTAAGGGCTGGCCCATTCTGGCCCGGTGAACCTGCGCTCCTGGTCGATCTCTGTCCTTCAGGGTGTTCTGCGTTCTGATGCCAGACAACGTGTCTGTCAGTGGTGGGTGAAACACTGCGGCGCATGACGACACGCGATGCCCGTCATACAGCAGCACCCCGGGCCCTGTTGCGGGACGGGCGGGTCAGCGAGGGCGAGCGCGCTTCCGCAGCCTGCTGCACTCCGATGCGCGGGCCACGCAACACGTCTCATCCGAACGAACGTCCTCTCATAACGCTCGGAATTACCGCGGAAGTTACGGGCATCATCTCCGGGGCAACACACCCGGGAGCCGCGAGAGGTCCACATGCACCAGACCCTCAACGAGCGGCAGCAGACCGTGCTCGATTGGGTGGGCCAGGGATGTCCCGACGGAGTCTGGCCGGACAGCACTTTCAAGGTCAGCGCTCAGGCACTGCAGAGTCGCGGACTCATCAGAATCACCAAACGCCGAGGGCACTGGAGCGCCAACCTCACCGCCAAAGGGCGGCAGCATCTCACCGACCGCGGCATCTGCCCCGTCGAGCAGAACGCCGCGCCACCCGCACAGCCCAGCCGCAAGCCGGCACCGCCACGCGCCAAGAGCGCACTCAGCGCCCGTACTAACTACACCGACCAACTCCTCGAAGAACTGGCCGCGAACGACGGCTGCCTCATCAAGCCCATCGAAACCGGACCGCACGCAGTGAATTGGACATCACGGGTGAACACCGCCCGCAAGTCCGGCAAGATCCCGCGCACACAAGAGCTCTACGCATACCGCACCCACCGCGGCTACGAAATCAAACTCGCCGACATCCCCGCCTGGCGCCTCGCCGAACTCAACCCGCTCCCCGTTCCGGCCAGACTCACCAAACCCCACCCCCTCGTGGCCGCCCTCCAACAACAGCCACAGCCCATGGGGCTCACCAAATCCATCCAAGGCCGAGCCCTGCGCATCATCCAGGCCCTCATCACCGCCACCGAATCACAAGGCCATAAGGCAGCACTCGGAACCACGCAAGGCGCTCCCCCACCCCACCGTCGCCGCAGCGCACCACCGCACTTCACCATCACCGCCCAAGGCGAAAGCGTCGGATTCCTCGTCCTTCAAGAACAGGACCGCAGCGAACACATCCCCACCGACAAGGAACTCGCCGACGCCAAGAAGCACTCATGGATGCGCATCGCCCGCTTCGACTACACCCCCTCAAACCGCCTGCGCTTCATCCTCCGCGGCGGCAGCCCGCACCGTGCGAGCGAATGGGCCGATGTCCCCGACCGGCCACTAGAAGACCAACTCGCCGAAATCGCACAAGAAGTCGACCTCCGCGGCAAAGCCGCAGAACACAAACGCCTTGCAGACCAGCAGGCCAGGGAAGCCCAGCAGAGACGCTGGGAAACCGCCATGGAGGAAGCGCGCACCGCATACGCCTACGCCTATCGCGTCAAGCACCTCGAAGAACAAGCAGACACCTGGCACCAGACCAAGCGCCTGACCGAATACGTCACAGCAGTACGCGACCACGCCACATCGCTGCCACCCGGACAGGAAAGAACA
This sequence comes from Streptomyces sp. Alt3, assembly GCF_030719215.1. NCBI lineage: Bacteria > Bacillati > Actinomycetota > Actinomycetes > Kitasatosporales > Streptomycetaceae > Streptomyces > Streptomyces glycanivorans. The sequence goes on from NZ_CP120983.1 coordinate 1,746,121, forward strand.
GAGATCGGCGCGTGGCTCGCCTTCACGGACGCCCGGCTCCAGCACCTCACCGAGTCCGCCGCAGCGCCGAAGCTGCCCAACCCACCCAAGCCCAGTGCCGACGACCTCAAGCCTTTCCTCGGCCACTGGAGCCCTTACGGACCCCGTTCCTACTGAGCCTTAAAACAGGCGATATCGAACACGGATTCACCAAGAGGCGATAAAGAGGCCCCCCCCCCCTCAAGCCGTACTCGACACACCGTCACCTGCAGTAATTATTACCTGACGCCTCATCAGAACGTGCGTCAAACGTGCGTCAGGCGTGCGTCACGTGCGTCGCTCATGCGTCAAGATATCGCCCGTAACGCCCACAGCGCACATAACGCACACTCAGCGAAACCGCAGGTCAGACGCCCTTTGCGGCAGGCTCAAGGATCGCGACGCACTCGACATGGTGGGTCATCGAAAAGATGTCGGTTCCAGCAGGCCCGGAAAAGCGCAGTTCAGAGCCTACTCAGCGGCCCGCTCTACCGTCTGCGGGCGTCAAACGAGCGTCATGGCCAGCAGCCACCCCCCTCTTCGGGAGGGGAGATTCGACATGAGTCACCGGCTCGAGCCGTGCGGTGCGGGCCCCTCCGCAGGCGTGGGTGTACCCCGGACCCGGCGGCGGGGCGGTGCGTGCCGGATCCGGGGTGGCTTTGGGGTGTTGCGGATGGGCTACTTGACGGCTCCGGCGGTCATACCGCGGGTGAGGGAGCGCTGGAATATGAGGAAGAAGACGACCATGGGGACGATGCCGAGGAGGGCTGCGGCGCTCATGGAGGTGGGGTCGCTGGTGTATTGGCCTTGCATGACGGACAGGCCGAGAGGGACGGTCTGGTTGTCGTTGGAGATGAGGAGGACGAGTGGGTAGAGGAACTCGTTCCAGCTCCAGACGAAGAAGAAGACGCACATCACCGAGAGGGTGGGCCAGCTCATGGGCAGGACGATGCGCCACAGGATGGTCCATCGGCCGGCTCCGTCCATGGAGGCGGCTTCGATGAGTTCGCGGGGGAAGCTGGCAAAGACGGAGGAGAGGAGGTAGGTGCCGAAGGCGCTGTAGGTGATGCCGACGAGGATGGTGTAGCCGAGTTTCCCGTCGTAGAGGCCCATCTCCTTGAAGAGGTAGTAGATGGGGTATACGAGGCCCTCTTGCGGCAGGACGTTGACGCCGAGGAAGAAGATGAGGAAGGGGGTGCGCCAGCGGATGCGGCCGATGCCTATGGCGTAGGCGTTGAAGAGGGCGAGCAGGACGGCGATGAGAACGACGCCGAGGCTGATCTGGATGCTGTTGAAGAGTTTCTGGGTGAAGCCGACGCGGTCCCAGACTTCGGCGATGATGCTCCAGTTCCACTGGGCGGGCAGGGACAGCGACCCGTTGGTGCGGAAGTCCGCGCTGGTTTTGAACGAGTTGAGCAGGATGACGATGAAGGGCGCCAGGAACGCGAGGACGAATACGGCGACGGCTGCCAGGACGGCGTAGGAGCCGGGGCTGCGGCGGTTGCCCGTCGCTTTGGCTTTACCCGCTTCAGCCTTGACCGCTTTGCGCCGGTGGCCGGGGGGTGCCGTGGAAGTGGTGTGCGTGGTCATGGTCATCCGTCCTCGCGCGCCTGGCGGGTGAGCATCGTTCCGGCGATGATCAGCACGAGCAGGGTGATCGTGCTGGAGATCGCGGAGCCGTATCCGACGTCGGCGCGCTCGAAGAAGTTCTGGTAGGCGAAGTACGCGGGGACGAGGGTCGAGTTGCCGGGGCCGCCGCCGGTGAGGACGAAGATCTGGGCGAAGACCTTCAGGCCGGCGATGGTGGTGGTGACAAGGACGACGTAGACCTCGGGCCGCAGGATGGGCACGGTGATGCGGGTGAAGCGCTGCCACCAGGTGGCGCCGTCGAGGGAAGCGGCTTCATACAGTTCGGGGTCGATGCGCTGGAGCCCGGAGAGGAACAGCACCAGGGGGTAGCCGAGCTGCATCCAGACGAGGACGGCGAGGACCATCCACAGGGCGAGGTCGGGGTCTCCGAGCCAGTTCTGGGCGAGGGAGTTCAGGCCGATCTTTTCGAGGACGCTGTTGACGGCGCCTTCGGGGGCGAGGATCCAGCCCCACATCAGCCCGGTGACGGCGACGGGGATGACCTGGGGGAGGTAGAGGCCGGAGCGGAAGAGGCTGACGAAGCCGTCTCCGTGCTTCTTGCCGATGTAGTCGAACAGGAGGGCGGCGAGGAAGAGCCCGAGCAGGGTGGGGACGACGGCGATGCCGACGATGACGAAGGCGATGTTGCGGAACGAGGCCCAGAAGTCGGCGTCGCTGAAGAGTCGGGTGTAGTTGTCGAAGCCGATCCAGGTGGGCTCTCCGACGCCCTGCCATTGGGTGAGGCTGTAGTAGAAGGTCATCACCAGCGGGACGACGAGGAAGAGCAGGCTCAGTAGCAGGCCGGGGGCGAGGAAGACGGCGTATCCCGTGGGCCGCGGGTGACGTGTGGTTTTCACTGTTGCTCCAAGAGGGGCGGGACGGCGGCCCGGTGCGGGCGGGCCGCCGTCCCCGGGAAGAAGGGACTGACGCGCGGGTTCGGGCGGGTCAGTCTCAGCGCCGGGTGGCGGTGTACTTCTCGTAGGGGGCCTTGAGCTCGTCGAGGACGGCGTGGGGCTTGCCGCCGTTCATGAGGTTCTGGGTGGCGCCCATCCAGGTGTCGTAGTAGCCGGGTGCCGGCCAGTCCGGGTAGAAGGCGAGCCCCTTGCCGTCCTGGTAGGTGTTGAACGCGGTGATGAGCTCGCGGGACTTGGGGTTTTCGATGGAGTCCGGCTTCACAGCGAGCGGGACGTTGCCCTCTTCCCCGAGGATTTTCTGGATCTTGTCCGACATGGTGATGTCGATGAAGTCCTCGGCGAGCTTCTTGTTCTTCGCCTTGGTGGGCACGACCCAGTGGTTGCCGCCGGAGCCGAGGGTCTTCTTGCTGCCGGGGTAGGGGGCGGTGGACCAGGTGAAGTCGGTGATGTCGGTGGTCAGGCCGCCGAACCACCAGTTACCGCCGACCATGATCGGGCGCTTCTGCGAGACGAACTGCTCGGTCATGTCGCTGCCCTTGAGGCCGACGTCCTTCTTCTCGAAGTAGCCCTTGTCGAGCCAGTCCTTGTACGTTTCGACCGCGTAGGTCCACTCCGGGCCGTGGAAGTCGACCTTGCCCTTGTAGAGCTGGTAGTCGTCGACCCAGGCGTCATTCGCCTTGGCCAGGGCCAGGAGGTAGAGCCAGTGGCCGGCGGGGTGGTCGTTGCCGGCGTTGGCGAGCGGGGTGATTCCGGCGGCCTTGAAGTCGGCCAGGGCGGCCTCGAAGCTCTGGAGGTCGGTGGGCTTGGTGATGTTGTGCTTCTTGAATAGGTCGTCGTTGTAGTACGCGAGGACGAACTCGCCGTAGTTAGGGACGCCGTACCACTTGTCGCCGCCCATTTCACCGTTGGCGTCGTAGCGGGCGGTGACGGACGCGCTCTCGCTGATCTTCTTGTCCCAGCCGCGTTCCTTCGCGACGGAGGTCAGGTCGGTGAGCAGGCCCTGCTTGGCGAGCAGGCCGGTGGTGGCATTGCCCTTGTTGTACTCCATGACGTCGGGCGCCTTGTCGGAGTTCAGGATCATGCCGGCGTTCTGCTGTATCTGCTCGAACGTCTTGCGTTCGAAGACGACCTTCACGTCGGGGTGGGTCTTCTTGAACTCCGCGATGGCCGAGTCCCAGGCGTTGCTCAGGGCGCCGTCCTCCTGCTCGTAGTGCCACAGGCGCAGAGTCTTGCCGTCTCCCTCGGCGGTGTCCGATCCGCCGCCGCAGGCGGTCAGCGGCGCCACGAGTGCCAGAGCGGACATGGCGAGCAGGGCTCGTCGGGTGGTGCGGCGCGGAGCACGGAAGCGCATGTTCGTCATGAGGATTCCTTGGGTGTGCAGGGTCAGGGCGGTGCGGGGGGAGGCGGTACGGGTGTTCAGGTGGGGCTGGTCAGGTATTGCGGCGGTGGACACGGGCTTCCCAGGGCTGCAGGGTGTGCGGGGCCGTGAGAGGTGTGGAGGCCGGGACGTTGGCGATGAGGGTCTCGCTGTGTTCCCAGCCGTCGGGCAGGTCGACGGTGAGGTCGGCTCCGCTGAAGTTGGCGAGGACCAGCAGTTCGGTGCCGGATGCCGCGTCGTGGCGGGTGAAGGCGTAGAGCTGCTCGTGGTCGGGCTGCAGCATGTGGAAGTCACCGTGGGTGAGGGCGGGCTCGGTGTGCCGCAGGGCGATCAGGCGGCGGTAGTAGTGGAAGACGGAGTCGGGGTCGGCGAGCTGGGCCTTGGCGTTGACGCTGGTGTGGTCGGGGTTCACCTGGATCCAGGGGGTGCCGGTGGTGAAGCCGGCGTGCTGGGTGGTGTCCCACTGCATTGGGGTGCGGGCGTTGTCCCGGCTGCGGTGGCGCAGTCCTGCCAGGGTCTGTTCCTCGTCGGCTCCGAGAGCGGTCTGCTCGCGGTGGTGATTGAGGGACTCGATGTCCCTGAAGTCGTCGATCGAGGCGAAGGGGGCGTTGGCCATGGCGAGCTCTTCGCCCTGGTAGACGTACGGGGTGCCGCGGTGCAGGTGGAGCACGGTGGCGAGGAGCTTGGCGGAGCGGTCGCGGTGGGCCGGGGTGTCGTCGCCGAAGCGGGAGACGATGCGGGGCTGGTCGTGGTTGTTCCAGTAGAGGCTGTTCCAGCCGGTCTCGCCCAGGCCGGTCTGCCAGCGGCCGAGGCTGGCCTTGAGGTCGGTCAGCTTCAGCGGGCGGACGTCGAACTTGCCGCCGGGGCCCTGGTCGAGGCCCACGTGCTCGAACTGGAACACCATGTCGACCTCGCGGCGGGCGGGATCGGTGAAGAGTGTGGCCTCCTCCACGGTGACACCGGGCATCTCCCCGACCGTCATCAGCTGGCGCGGGTGGTCTTCGAAGACCTCGCGGTGCATCTCGGCGAGGAATTCATGGATGCGGGGGCCGCAGATGTAGTGGGGGCTGCCGTCACCGTGCCGGCTGCCTTCGTGCACGGCTCCGTCGGGCAGGCCGGGTGTCTTGGAGATGAGGTTGATGACGTCCATGCGGAAGCCGTCGACCCCACGGTCGAGCCACCAGCGCATCATGGCGTGAACCGCCTGGCGGACGGCGGGGTTCTCCCAGTTGAGGTCGGGCTGTTTGCGGGAGAACAGGTGCAGGTAGTACTCGCCGCTCGCCTCGTCGTAGGTCCAGGCGGGGCCGGAGAAGAAGGATCCCCAGTTGTTGGGCTCGGCGCCCGGGGTGCCGGGTTCCATGCCGTCACGGGCGGGGCGCCAGATGTACCAGTCCCGATTGCTTCCCTGCAGGCCGCCGTCGCGGGACGCGGTGAACCAGGGATGTTCGTCGGAGGTGTGGTTGACCACCAGATCCATCACGAGCTTCATGCCGCGCTCGTGGACCGCGGCCAAGAGCCGGTCGAACTCGTCGAGCGTGCCGAAGAGCGGATCAATGTCCTGGTAGTCACTGATGTCGTAACCGTTGTCATCGTGCGGGGACGGGTAGACCGGGGAGAGCCACAGAACGTCGACACCGAGCTGGGACAGATGGTCGAGACGCTCGATGATGCCTTGGAGGTCGCCGATTCCGTCCGCGTTGGAGTCGGCAAAACTGCGCGGGTAGATCTGGTAGACCACCGCCTCGCTCCACCAGGAGTCGGCAGGATTGGCTTCATTCACGGGCACGTCAAACCTCATCGCGTTCGCATGATTACTTTAAGTGACATCGCTGGGGTGTTCGAGACCGCGGGTGCGCCCTGTGCGGCCTGGCGGGGTCAGGAGATTGCGGCGCCCACCGCGTCACGGATGACCAGGCAGGCAGCGCCTCGGGCCCAGAGATCGTGCCGGACGGGGTCGACATGGATGTCGCAGTCCGAAGCAGCCGTGGAGAATGCCTGCGCTTCCAGTGCCGCGGTCATGGCCGGGCCGAAGAGGTCGTAGGCGACCGCTCCCTCCCCGGCGATGATGATTTTCTGCAGGTTGAGCAGGTTGCACATGCCGGCCATGCCCCGTCCGAGGGCGGTGCCGGCTTCGGCGAACGCGGAGCGGGCGACGGTGTTCGCCGCTCCGCTTGCGCCACGTGCGAGGTCGATGGCTTCGGCGATCGTGTCGCAGGCGATGCCGGCGTCCCGGAGGTGGCGCAGGACGGCTCGGTCGCCGGCCAGGGCCTCCAGGCAGCCGCGGCGGCCGCAGCTGCACATGGGACCTGCGGGGTCGAGGGGAAGGTGGCCGAGCTCTCCGGCAAGTCCGGTGGCGCCGGAGAAGAGGGAGCCGTCCAAGAGCAGGCCGCAGCCGATGCCCGGGCCGACGGTGACCACGGCGAAGGAGTCGGTGTCCCGGCCCTCGCCGAACCAGCGTTCCGCGACGACCAGGGTGTTGACGTCGTTGTTGACGACCACCGGCAGCCCGGTCGCCTCCATCAAGGGGCCGGCCACGTCGACCTTGTTCCAGTCGAGCAGGGATGAGTAGCGGCAGATTCCGGCCGCCGAATCGACGTGGCCGCTCACTCCTACTCCGAGGCCGAGCACCCTGTCCGTCGCATCGGGCGCCTCTGCGAGGAGCCTGCCGGTCAGGGAGGCAGCGGCGGACAGGGCGGTCTGAGGGGTGCAGTCGTCCAGTGGCTGCTCGGCGCGGGCCAGGACGTTGGCCGCCATGTCGGTGACGACTCCCGACACCTGCGCGGGGCCGATCTTCAGACCGACGACCAGGTGCTTGTCGGGGTTAACGTGCAGCATCTTCTGCGGCCGGCCGCGGCCGTTCGGTGCGGTGTCGCTCTCACGCAGATAGTCGTGCTCGAGAAGCGGCGGCAGCATGCGGGTCACCGAGGAGGGCACGAGGCCGAGTCGCTGGGCGAGCTGGGTGCGCGAGATGGGCCCAGCGGTGAGGACGGTCGCGAAGATCTCCGCGCGCGTCTGCTCACTGACAAGCTCCGAAAACCGGATCTTGGACGGGCTCATCACTCGGTACCTCCAGGTGGTGGTCGGTCAGGGCGGTCGGGGGCGGTTCAGCGCCATCGATCCCGGTGCGGGCGCCGCGATGTGCCAGCAGCGGGAGCTCCGTTGTCGCCAGGCATTGCGGAGATCGTCATCGTGCCTCCTGCGGCTGCGACGCCTTCGGCCGGGATGGCCCCTGTCGACTGCGTATGACGGGAGTGTGTCCCCCACCCTTTTAGTGCGTCAAGAAAGAAAACACTGCGTTACTCAACCGTGACGAGCCGCCGCCGGTCACCCCGAGTGACCTTATTGCACGCCTTTGTCGCGTTGGCCGCTTCGCTGCGCAACCCAGCAGTCGGTAATTCTCGCTCATTTCATTGACACGGCGAAGAAATGACGGGACGTTATCCGGCAGCCGGGACCGTGGACCACAGGGCCCGCCACACCTGCAGCCCGTCACCCTCGGGTCGACAGAACCGGTCAGCCCACTCGCAGGACCGGTGTCCTGTGCTCCCGGCCCTGCGAGTGACCCGCGCGTGGACTCCGCTCTTCAACTCCCCCCGAGAGGAGAGAAATCGCCGGCTCCCACCGGCTGGACCGGACGGATGCCGCGCACGGCCGAACCTCCCGCCAAGCACGGCACGCGGACGGCCGCACACCGATGACGCCGCCAGGCTGCGGTCAGCTGCCGGCCCGGAGTCTGCGCCCGCCAAGAGCGTGCGCCTTGGGGCCATGCCCCGATTCATCAAGGAGAGGACATCAACATGCCCGCAGGAAGACTGCGACGGCTCAACCCGCTGGCGGCCATCGCCGCCGGCCTGGCCTTGGCGCTCGCCGGCGCCGTCACGCCGGCCAGCGCTCTGGCTTCGGCCACCCCCTTGCCCTCGGGCCGGCTTGTCCCCGCGGCAGCCCTTGCCGCCGCGGCCTCGGCACCCGCGCCGGGAGCGGCGGGAGAGACCGCGAACAGCGAGCAGCTGCAGACCTGGTGGCACGACAACCACGAGTTCAACACGAGCAGCCCGGTGGGCGGTGACAAGGTGCGGCGGTCCTCCTTCTACGACGTGAAGGTCGCCACGGCCGCGGCGCCGACCACGAAGTACGACTCGTTCGCGTACATGAGCATCCCCCGCAGCGGCAAGGGAAAGATCGGCTACACCAAGGAGGACGGCGCGGAGTTCTCCGCCTCGGCGAACCTCACCATGAGCTGGTCGTCGTTCCAGTACACGGCCGACGTGTGGGTCGACGTCTCACTGCGCACCGACCAGAGCATCTCCTCGGCCGACCAGGTCAAGATCAAGCCGAGCAGCTTGAACTTCGACAAGGAGCTGGTCAACAGCAAGACCGTCCGGGTCAAGGTGCCCTACAGCTCGAAGGGCTACCGGTTCTCGGTCGAGTTCGACCCGCAGCTGTACACGGCCTACAACGACATGTCCGGCCCGGCCAACGACGCCGGCAAGCTGACCACCACCGGCGGCGGCAACAACCGGGCCATCCACACCGAGCCGCGCAACTCGATGATGATCTTCGCCGAGCCGACGCCGACCGGCGCGGAGAAGGAGCGGCTGATCCCCACCGCCGCGTCGGGAAGCATCCACTACCCCGAGCCCGGCCAGGTCACGAACCTGAACAACATCAGCCAGGACATCATCTACTTCCGCCCGGGCACCTACACCATGGGCTCGAAGTACCACGCGGTGCTCCCGGCCAACGTCAAGTGGGTCTACCTGGCACCCGGCGCGTACGTGAAGGGCGCCTTCCGCTTCTTCCACGACACCCAGGGCCTGTACAAGGTGACCGGGTACGGAGTCCTCTCCGGTGAGCAGTACGTCTACGAGGCGGACACCAACAACAACTACGACCACCTCAGCGGGGCGTCGAACTGTCACGCCTCCTGCGTGAAGATGCTCCAGTTCCAGTCCGCCGACGCCCAGCAGTACCTCGATCTGCAGGGCGTGACGATCAACGAACCGCCCTACCACTCGTTCGTCGTCTACGGCAACGAGCAAACCTTCCAGATGCGCGTCGACAACTACAAGCAGGTCGGCTCCTGGTACTGGCAGACCGACGGCATCGAGCTCTACCGCGGCAGCACCATGAAGAACACATTCTTCAACGCCAACGACGACGTCCTGAAGATGTACCACAGCGACGTCAACATCGATAACACCGTCATCTGGAAGAACGAGAACGGCCCCGTCATCCAGTGGGGCTGGACCCCCCGCAACATCGACAACGTCCGGGTGACCAACACCCACGTCATCCACAACCGGATGTACTGGAAGGACGTCAAGTACAACACCTGCATCCTCAACTCCTCCTCCCACTGGGAGGACATGGGGTCCACCACCAAGGGCGACCCCAACACGAAGGTCCAGAACATGACCTTCGAGAACATCACCGTCGAAGGCCAGACCAACTGCGCGATCCGCGTCTTCGCCCTCTCCAGCACCGAGAACATCCACGTCAAGAACCTGAAGATTGACAGCTGGAACGGCCTCGACCCGGGCAGCCAGGTCAGCCTCCTCAAGCGCTACACCAACACCGCCGGCCAAAAAGTCACCCTGGGCAACGAAACGACCCAGAGCAAGGGCCTCAAGCTCGAGAACTACACCGTCGGCGGCACCGTCATCAACAAGGCCGGCACCAACTGGGGAGCGGACCAGCCCGGCCGCCTCGGCTTCGACGCGGAGACCTGGGACAACTGGAACGCCTGGGGCGCCGGCGGCAATCCCGATCCTGGCTCCGAACCGACCACGGGCTCCGGCCGGATCGTCAACGGCGGCAACACCAAGTGCATCGACCGCGCCGCAGCCGGTACGGCCAACGGCACCGCGATCCAGCAGTGGACCTGCGCCAACACAGCCTCGATGACGTGGACGCTGGACGGCCAGCAGCTCAAGTCCGGCGGCAAGTGCCTGGACGTCGAGGGCGGCGCCACCGCCAACGGCACCAAGGCGCACCTGTGGGACTGCGGCGGCTGGGACAGCCAGAAGTGGGCCTTCCAGGCCAACGGCACCCTGAAGAACCTCAAGTCCGGCCGCTGCCTCGATGTCGAAGGCCAGAGCACTGCCAACGGTGCCCGCCTCCACCTGTGGGACTGCAGCACCTGGGCCAGCCAGAAGTTCAGCCTCACCGCCTAGCCACCTGATCGCGGGTGGCCACCACCGCAGCGGGCCACCCGCGACCGGGCCCAGCAGTACCCCTATTCCTCCTCCCCCGCAGAAAGGCATGCGGCACATGCCAGCAGCCAGGTTCGAACAGCCCATCCTGAGCCTCTTCCGCATCGTGACCGGCCTGCTCTTCGCCTGCCACGGAGCCGCCACCCTCTTCAACGTCCTGGGCGGCCCGCACGGCGCGATGCCCAGCACCGGGGAGTGGCCCAGCTGGTGGGCCGCGGTGATCCAGCTGATCGGTGGAGTACTCGTGCTGATCGGACTGAGCACGCGCACGGCAGCACTTCTGTGCTCCGGGTCCATGGCCTACGCCTACTTCGTCAACCACCAGGGCGACGGGCTGCTCCCCATCGAGAACGGTGGCGAGAGCGCCGTGCTGTTCTGCTGGGCCTTCCTGCTCATCGCCGCCCTCGGCCCCGGCCAGTGGTCCCTGGCCGCCCTACTGAACCGGCTCGCGCGCCGGCGAGAGGAGGTGAGCACCCACCTGAGCAACGCCTGACCGCACCACAAGCTGTCATGTACACCTAAATCACTGGTCGGGGATCGGCCTGTGATCTCCACACACACACACAGAGGAAGAGCACCATGAACCGCATACCCGCAACGCTCTCCCGCGTCGTCGCGCTGAGCTCGGCCTTACTGGCCACCGCACTCCTGGGCGTCATCCAGGCACCGACGGCCTCCGCACACGGCACCGTCATCACCCCCGAGACCCGCAACTACGGCTGCCTGCAGCGCTGGGGATACACCGAGCCCAACGAGTCCCAGGACCCCATGTGCTACCGGACCTACCACGAGAACGCGAACGCCATCGGCGCGTGGAAGGCCGTCTACGCCAACAACACCGGCGACAACTACAAGCAGGTCGTCCCCAACGGCCAGATCTGCAGCGCCGGCGGCCAGGGCGAGACGAACTACCGTCCCCTCGACCGCCCCGGACCGTGGAAGATGACCAACATCGGCTCCGACTTCACCATCGACCTCTACGACGAGGCACGACACGGTGCGGACTGGCTCGAGGTCTACGTCACCAAGCAGGGCTTCAACCCGGAGTACCAGCTGATCGGGTGGGACGACCTCGAGCTGGTGAAGAAGACCGGCAGGTACCCCTACCAGCCGCACTACGTCACGGACGTCAGTACCTCCGGCTACAGCGGACGCCACGTCGTGGTGACGGTCTGGAAGGCATCGCACATGGACCAGAAGTACTTCCTGTGCAGCGACGTCAACTTCAGCTGACCGGGACCGGCTGACCCGGGACCCCGCGGGAAGCAGTGCCTCCCGCGGGGCTCGTCCCCTCTCGACTCCGTAGGACCCTGGGCCGGCCAACAGCCACCGCCGGACGCCCAGCGCCCCGGCTGTCCGAGGCCTTCTCCAGCGGAGGATCAATGATGACCAATACCTCCCACCACCACCCCAGCGAGAAGCCCGCCCGCGCCAACCGCTCACTCACCTCGACGTTGGGGACACAGCAGCCCCTGCGGAACCGCCTCGCAGCCCACGCGTACCGCTACACGCGGATCAGCACCCTCGTCCTGCGCGTCTGCATCGGCCTGATCTTCTGCTGGTTCGGCGCCCTGAAGTTCTTCCCCGGCGCGAGCGCGGCCGAGAACTTCGCCATCAGCGCCATGACCGAATTAACCATCGGACTCATCCCCGACCCGGTCTGCCTGCTCCTGCTCGCGGTCCTGGAGACGGGCATCGGGCTCGCGCTCCTGACCGGCTTCCTGCTCCGCTGGGCCCTGGCAGCCTTCTTCCTCCACATGACCGGAGTCTTCCTCTCGCTGCTCCTACTGCCCGACGCCGCCTGGCACACCGCGGCTGTTCCCACCCTCGAAGGCCAGTACGTCATCAAGAACATCGTCCTGGTCGCCGCCGGCCTCCACGTCGCCGCCGCCGAACTCACCCCCTGACCGGCCCCTCTCTTCTCCCGCCAAGCGCGACACGTACCAGGAGCACCCGTGGGCAGCACCATCACCCTTCACGACCTCACCAAGACCTACCCCAACCGGCAAAGGGCCGTGCGCCAGCTCTCCCTGACCGTCGAGGACGGCGAGTTCCTCGTCCTGCTCGGCCCCTCCGGATGCGGCAAGTCCACCCTGCTGCGCATGATCGCCGGCCTGGAAACCATCAGCGGGGGCGAGTTGCATCTCGACGGAAAGATCGCCAACGATCTCCAGCCAAGCGAACGCGATATCGCGATGATCTTTCAAAGCTTCGCGCTCTACCCCAACATGACCACAGCGCAGAACATCGGCTTTCCCCTCGCGGTTCAGAAACAGGACCCCGGCCAGGTGACGGCCCACGTGCAGTCCGTCGCCCAGACCCTGGGCATCGACCACCTCCTGAACCAGATCCCCGGCCGGCTCTCCGGTGGGGAGCGCCAGCGCGTCGCCATGGGCCGCGCAGTAGTCCGGCGCCCCTCGGTCTTCCTGATGGACGAGCCGCTCTCCAGCCTCGACGCCCGGCTACGTGCCCGCCTGCGCACCGAAATGCTCGCGGTCACCCGCAGCACCGGTGCGACGACCATTTACGTCACCCACGACCAGGCCGAAGCCATGGCGCTCGGCGACCGGGTGGCAGTCATGCGCGACGGAGTCCTTCAGCAGGTCGACACCCCCCGCACCCTCTACGCACTGCCCGCCAACGCCTTCGTCGCCTCGTTCGTCGGCACACCGAGGATCAACCTGCTGCACGGCACGGTGTACGCCCCCGTCGACGGCGTCATGGCGCTCAACTTGGGGGCCCAAAAAATCACCCTCTCCTACCCGCTCACGCATGACCACCAGATGCTCCGCGTCGTCCAGGGACAGCCGCTCCTCATCGGACTGCGTCCCGAAGCCATCCGCATAGCCGACAAGACACACGCCACCGCCTCCGAACGAGCCATGACCGGGGTCGTCGAGCACACCGAGTTCCAGGGCCACGAAGCGCTGCTCCACCTCTCACTGGGCGGACAGCAGGCCGACGTACCGGCCCAGCTCTCCGACCACATACCCCACCACCAGGCCCGCACAAGCGCCGCCGACGTCCTGCGGCAACTCCGCCGCCGCATCAGCCTCTTCGGCCGCCACCCCGCGCTCCCCGGCGCCACAGAGCCTCCGGCGCAGTCCCCTACCCGCAAGGGCATCGGAGAACTCGTCATCCGCGATGAACCGGGCGCCCGTCATCGAAGAGGCCAGCACATCCCCCTCCTCATCGACGTACGCAACCTGCTCGTCTTCAATGCACGCGGCGAACGCATCAGCCCCGACCCCACCCAAGTGCCGCAACTCTGACTACAGCTAAAACACCCCACTCCAGCCCTGACCAGCCAGCCTTCCCCCGCCGAGGACAGAAACCGGCGACCGTCCAGAAGCACCACAAGGGGCACGTGGCGGTCGAGCACATCCGGACTTCCGAGTAGCCCATCGGCGGTCCGCTCGACAGGGCAAGACCGGGGTCCCGGCCGGACCGGGAGCAGGAACTCCTCCAAGCCGAGCGGCGGCGCCGGTGGCACGCGGCTATCGCAAGGGCATGTGAGCAACAGATTGGAACCTGCGCGCCTTCGGATGTGAGACGGCGAAGTTGAACCGACGCGCCCAGGTAGGCCAGCAGACGTGCTTCTCCGCGCTAGCGGAGGTGAGCTGCCCATCGCGGCGGGGGAACAAAGGCCGACCTCCGCCCACAGCCCCGGCCCCGGCCCCGGCCCCGGCCCCGGCCCCGGCCCGCCACGCTGCCCCACGTCGAGTGAAGCCGAAAGAGCCTCCGTCAGCCGTGGGAGCGCTCTGGGACTTTTCTGGGACTTTCGGCTCCATCAACTGGCACGAGCATGAAACAACTGAAAGACCATTCTCCCAGGTCAGCGACCGAATCCCTCTCATCGTCGCAGGCCACCTCGCTGGCTGGTTTCTTCCGGGACATCTGAAAGCTTGCGGAAGAAGCACCGCCACACCCCTTCTGACCTGCACAAATGAGAGTCGAGGTGGGGTGTGACGGAGTCCCTGGGACTTTTCTGGGACTTTGAACCAGGAGCAACGGCTTCCGTGCACCGCGCTCTTCACGTGATAAGTCATCGGAAGGATGCCGGCCGGGGAGAGTCTCGGAAAAGCCCAGTTCAGAGCCCATTTCCTGGCTCGCGATACCGCGAGCTGGCGCCCAGAGCGTCATGACCAACAGTCCATTCCTCCTCTTCGGGACGGAACAGGTTGCCACGATTAGCACTCGAGCCGGACTTCTTCATTAGCGCTGGTCAACGACTGCTTGCAGCAGATTGGTTGGAGGGGATGCGCGGATGGTCTTTGCTCGCGAAGCCTGATCACAACCGTCACGCAGGCTGTTCTCAGCACCTCCGCAAGCCCTCCTCAGGAAAGCGCCTCGGCCATCGCCGCCGTGACATGGGCGGCCGTGGCTGCGTCCGAGGTTGCCACGCGGACCACGAGTGCGACGGTGTCGCCCTTCTCGGTCCGGGCATAAGTGAGGGACCAGGAGGAAGGGGTTCCGTCACCGGCGTCGGTCGGCGCCCATTCCTTCTTCCCCCGCACCGCGGGGAGCAGCAGGCCCGCCGTGGCTTCCGGGACACTCTGCGTGACCTGCCCCCCTTCGTCCTCGGCAACCAGGTGTGGGCCCTTCAGCAGGCCACGGTTGGCGAGGGCCGCCGTCACCCTGGCCAGTTGGAGTGGGGTGACGGTGATGTCCCCGTTGCCGTAGCTTTCGTACCTGCTCTCCGTAACCCGGTTCGGGACCAAAAGCCCGTCATCGCCGAAGCCGAATTCTTCTGCGGTATCGCGCAGTCTCTCCTCTCCCAGTTCCGTGGCCAGCTTTGCCATGTTCTCGTCGCAGGACCTGGCCAGTGCCTCACGGATGGTGGCGTTCGCGCACTCACCCGAGCCGCCATGCGTGGGCTCGTCCACCGTGTCGTACAGGCCGTGGTCCAGAGCCGTCGCGGCGATCACGATGTCGAAGGCCTCGCCGGGCGCGGTCGCCTCACGCAGTGTCCGGTTGAGCATGGGCCTGCTCTTGTCCTCACTCGCCTTCCGCCAGGCCTCTTGGTCCCTCGGAAAGTTGCCGCTGAACGCCGCCGGGTCGTAGGAAGGCGTGCTCACGACAGCCAGCAGTGCCCCCGTCCTGGCGTTGAGCGCGACCGCCGCCCCACGCCGCTCGCCGAGCGCCTCGAAGGCCGCCTTCTGCACCTCCGGATCAATGGTGGTCTCTACGTCGCCCTTGCGGTGGGTCAAGGTGTCCTCGTAGATGGACTCCAGCCCCGCGGCGCCGAAGGCGAGTGACCGATAGCCGGTCACGGGTGCATACAACGCGCCTTCTGTGTAGGTACGCTGATACGGAAACTTCTTGTTCCCGCTCGGCTTGGACCCTGTGACGGGCCTGCCGGCGACGAGAATGTCGCCGTACCCGCCGAGGGTGTCACTCGAACTCGGCTTCATCGCGCTCGTGTTGGGCGAGTCCGTGCCACCAGCACAACCGGCCAGCAGCACGAGGAGCCAGGGCACGACAAGGGAACGCTTGATGAGCGACGGCATGACCACACTCTAGACAACACCGCCGTCGGCGGGGTGGAGAAGTCCGGCTGGAGTAGAGGCCCGCTCGAAGTTCAGTACTGCGTTCGGACAGTCAGCCGCGTACATCAGCAATGTCTCACGCTCTGCCTGGTCAACAGCGAGACCCCACCGGTGCTTGGTGGCCACCAACTCACCGATGTACCGGCAGTAGACGGTCGGCGCGGGCATCCAGGTCGCCGGATCCTGGTCGCTCTTCTGACGGTTAAAGCGGGCGGTGACACCGACGAGGGTGACGTCCGAGCCCAGGTCGTTGGCATACAGACGACGCCGCTCGGTGGTCCAGGCATAGCCACCAGCTGGTGGGAGCGTCATTCGAATCGTGCGGTATTTCGTCCTGCGGTGCGGGGGCGGGTGCATGCTCGGGCGATGGCAGCGACGGCTGCGGGTACGCCAAAGTTCAGCGAGAGCACCGACAACTC
The DNA here is from genome assembly GCF_030719215.1 of Streptomyces sp. Alt3. Lineage (NCBI taxonomy): Bacteria > Bacillati > Actinomycetota > Actinomycetes > Kitasatosporales > Streptomycetaceae > Streptomyces > Streptomyces glycanivorans. Next base: position 1,762,240 of record NZ_CP120983.1, read on the forward strand.
CTCCGTCAACGTGTAGCCGAGTCTCAAGCCCACGAGCATGTTGACCAGCATGAGGAGCAGCCAGAGTGGGAGAAAGACGGTCACCGTCATGTTCTGAGTATTTGGAACCGTCCCTTGGCTGTTGCGGACTGCTACGAGCTGCAGGATCACCGCCCATAGGGCGACTCCGGTTGTCAGGATCCAGGGCGTGCGAGCTGAGTCGATCTCCAGTCCGCCCTCGGACCACAGGGCCAGGGCGGCAGCGGTGGGTGCGGCGAAAACAAGTACGGCAAGACCGGCTTCGAGGCGGGGTGGATGCCCTTTGTTGATTCCGCTCGTGGCGTTGAGCAACGCCACGACGAACCACACGGAACAGAACACGGTGACGGCGGCCGCGGCGGGGTTCTGCGCCTGAGGGACCAGGAGTGCGGTAAGGACGAAGACAGTGCCGGTAAGAACAAGTCCCGTGAGTATGAGGCGCAGGGAGCGCATGAGGAGGTCTCCGAGGTGAGGGCGAGCCGCAGGCTCGGTGGCTGAGGACTGGCACCAGGGCTTTGCGCCGCGCCAGCAACGGGCGCACGGCGGACACGCTCATCCGCAATGGGGGGGCGCCTTTCTGGCCACCGCCGTGCTCTGCCGTCTGGTTCGTCGGGCTGGTTGGAGTCGGGGTTCCTATGCGGTGATGCGCATCAGCGTGATGCGTTCGTCTTGGACGGTGAACTCGAAGTGGGAGAGGCCGTTGAAGCCGTCGCCACCGACCTGTGCTGTCAGGGTGATGCTGTCGTCCTGCTTTCTGAGCTCGGTGACCCGCAGGTCGACATTCGCGCCAATGAATTCAGTGTCGCTCCAGTCCCGCATGGCGTCGTGACCGGTGAAGACCCGGCCCCAGTCGTTCACGGCTCCGCCTGGGCTGAAAGTCATCAGCCACCCGTCGGTGTCATGTGCGTTCGCAGCTTCCAGGGAAGCGTTGACGATGGGGGGAAGGGCGTGTCGGGCGGACATGGGGTGCTCCTTGGAGGGAAGGGCGAAAGGAAAAGAGCAGCTGTTCGCCGCCCATCCACCTGCGACAAGCGCCGCTGCTAGAGCGGCCGTGCGAAGGGCAAGCTTCGAGGCGCAGTGGGCCGGGAACAAACGGATCATGTGGGCCGGCCCTCCACGCTGGGTTCGCCAGGCAGCGAAAGCGCTCCTTCTCGAAGGGAAGACGCTGTGCCGAGCTGTTGGCCGAGGTCGTTCAGCAGGGTCCGTGCGTGGATGAGCGCCTGGTCGGAGAGAAGCCGCAGATCCTGCGTGGACTCGCGGATCCCGCGACGTTCCGCTGCGGTGCGGGTGGTCACGGTTTCGAGCCGGTGGACGGCACCTGCGAGACTCCCTGCCCGTTCCTGTATCTGCCGCGGGTTCCGCGCGCCGGAGTACCCCCACTCGGTGAGACGCTCTACGGCTCTTAGCGCGTGACGTTGATGACGTACGGCCCAGCGCCGGGTCACCACCTGCGAGGCGGCTACGGCTGCGGCGCAGCCCAGAAGGGTTTCTCCGGCGCGTGAGGCCAAGAGGGGTTCCAGTGGGAGCGCTGGCCCGGCGGCGTCGGTGAGGAGCAGTGCCATGGGCGTGACGAAAGCCATGGCCAGGGCATAGTTGCGGGTGACGAAGAGCTCTGTGGCGAAGGTGAGGGCCGCCAGGATGAGGGCCGCGACCAGGCCGCGGGGATGGGCCAAAAGGACAAGGCCGGCGACCAGGCAGCCGACCAGGGTGCCGGTCAGCCGTTGTCCCGCGCGCAGGATGGTGGTGGCCGCCTGATTGCCCCGGCCCAGGACCGCTGCGGTTGCTGCCATGGCCCAGTACGGGCGTTCGGCGTCTACGGCGACGGCGACCGAGCCGGCCAGGGCGACGGCGCAGGCGCTGCGCGTCGCCATGAAGACCAGTGGTGACGCCTTGGGGTTGAGAGACCACTGGGCACGGGCGAAGCGGGCGTGGTTCGTGTCCATGTGCAGTAACGGGTCAAAGCCCTGCTCGCTGCGCCGTGGTCTGGCAGTGGAGAGGGCGGCAGCTGCGATGCCGGTGGCCGCGGTGGCGACGATCGCGGCCAACGAGCTGCCGGGCAGAACGGTGCCGAGGGTGCACATCAGGATGAACATCATCGCTCCAGGCGGACGGGTGGCGAGTGCAGCGCACCCGTATGCGACGAGGGCCGTCCACACGGTGGTGATGACTACCGCGGACCACGGCCCGGTGGCCAGGGCGCCGGCGGCCAGGGACACGCTGAGTACGGCTGCGGCTGCGGCGACGTGGGCGGCTTCGCGCCGTGGGGTGCTGTCGGCGGCGTAGAGCGCGGCCAGCGATCCGGTGCTGGCGACCAGACCGGTGTCCGCGTGGCCGGTTGCGGATCCGATCGTTACGGCGAGGCCGGCGCAGGAGGCTGCTGTGATGGCCGCCCGCAGTCGTGCCAGGTTGGGGGCGAGAACGATTAGACCGCTAGTGAAAGCGGGCACTTTCTTCCTCCTTGTCAGGCGTGGCTCCGGGCCTGGCCGGGGGCTGCGGTTGCGGTCGGGCGCAGGGGTTTGCGGGCGGGGCCGGCAGTGGTCAGACTGGGTAGGTGCTGTGGCGGTCGGCGAGGGTGATCCACCGGGTCTCAGTGAAGAATTCGGCCCCCCACTCGCTGCCGAAGTGGCCGTAGCCGCTGTCCTTGACGCCGCCGACGGGGGCCTGCGGTTCGTCGGACACGGAGTGGTCGTTGACGTGGACGGCACCGTGGCGGAGGAGGCGGGCAACCGCGAGTCCGCGGGAGCCGTTTTCGGTGTAGACGGCGCTAGAGAGGCCGTAGGGGGTGTCGTTGGCCAGTGCGACGGCGTCCTGTTCGGTGTCCACTCGGAAGAGGGTGGCCACCGGTCCGAAGACTTCCTCGTGGTAAATGCGCATGTCGGGGGTGACGTCGCTCAGGACCGTGGCCGGGTAGAACGCGCCGTCGGCGTCCCCTCCGCCCGTCAGGAGGGTGGCGCCCTTGGCGAGGGCGTCCGCGACCAGTTCGGCCACACGCTGGGCGGCCCGGGCGTTGATCAGCGGTCCGACGAGGGTGTGCGGGTCCTCCGGGTCGCCCTGTCCAAGGGTGGCGATCTTGGCCAAGAACGCTTCGGTCAAGGCGTCGTACGCGCTGTCCTGAATAATGACGCGGTCGACACACATGCAGATCTGACCGGAGTTCATGAACTTGGCGACGGTGATGCCCGCGGCCGCGTAGGCGATGTCGGCATCGTCGAGGACGATGATGGGGTTCTTGCCGCCCAGTTCCAGGATGGCGGGGGTCAGGTGTTCGCCGGCCAGCTGGCCCACGATCCGGCCGACGGGGGTGGAGCCGGTGAAGTTGACGCGGCGTACGCGGGGGTCGGCGACCAGGGCCGCGACCACTTCGGGAGCGTCCGCACGGTCGTTGGTGACCACGTTGACGACACCTGCGGGCAGTCCCGCCTCGGTGAGCAGGTCGGCGAGGAAGTATCCGGAGGTGATGGGGCCGTCTTCGCTGGGGCGGATGACCACGGGGTTGCCGGTGGCCAGGGCGACGGCGATGGCCCGGGCGCAGAGGATGAGCGGACCGTTCCAGGGGACGAACGCGGCGACGACTCCGGCGGGTTCCCGTACGGCCATCGACCATTCGCCCGGCACGTCGGTGGCGAGGACGGACCCGGCAGGAGAGGTGGCCATGGTCGCGGCCTGACGGATCAGGGTCGCGGACATGTGGATGTTGAAGCTGGCCCAGATGCGGGTGCCACCGGTCTCGGCGGTCATGATCTCGGTGAATTCAGCCACGCGTTCTTCGAGAAGGTCGGCGGTGTCGTTCAGGATCTGCCGGCGCGTGGATGGTGCGGTGGTTGCCCACCCGGTGAATGCTTCCTGCGCGGCGGTGACGGCGAGCTGGATGTCGGCCGGTTCGGCTGCGGGCACGCGGACGAAGGCTGCGCCGGTGCGGGGATTGGTGTCGTCGGTGGTGCGGCCGGAGACGGCGGGGATTTCCTTGCCTCCTATCAGCAGACCACGGGTGGAGGCGGTGGGCAGAGGGATCACGGTCATGGGGGAACTCCTTGGGCTGAACGACTGGCAGGGGAAGGGGGTGCCGGTGCGGCGCTGTGAGGGCGCCGCACCGGCGCTGCACGGGGTACCCGTCCGCGCGCGGCCTCCTCTTGGAGGGGCCGCTTGGCGGGCAGCGGTCAGTTGTGCGGGTGGAGGAGGTCTTCCAGGCCGATGCGGGTGAGGAATTCGGCGCGGATATGGTCGGCGACGGCGCTGACGGTTTCGCTGCCGTCGTTGGCGGGGTCGATGTGGACCCGGAACGGGCGCCTGCCGTGCTCGGTGCCTACGACCTCGACGATGGCGTCGGCGACCTGGGAGACGTCGGCGTCGGCCGGGGCGAGGTCCGCAAGGCGCTGGGAGACCTGGTCCATCAGGCCGGCGTAGTGGGCCTCGTAGTCGGGCACGACGGTCTGGTCGCTGGGGCGTCCGCCGGTGGCGAAGTGGTTGGTGCCCCGGGTGAAGGACCCCGGGACGATGATCGAGGTCTCGACGTTGAAGCGGGCCAGTTCGGCGGCGTACGAGACGGCGAGCGCGTCCATGGCTGCCTTGGCCGCGAAGTAGGGGGCGAGGTATGGCGGGGTGCCGCCCTTGGTGGAGGTGGAACCCACCCAGAGGACCAGTCCTTCGCGGCGGGCACGCAAGTGGGGCAGGGCGGCCCGGTTGACGCGTTGGGTGCCCAGCACGTTGGTGTCGTAGACGGCGATCATCTCGTCGGGGGTGAATGCCTCGGTGGGGCCGGTCACCATGTGGCCGGCGTTGTGGATGACCACGTCCAGCCGTCCGGCCTCGGACAGGACCGTGGTGATGGCCGCGTCCGCAGACTCCTGCGAGAGGACGTCGAGTTCGACCGTGCGCAGGTCGACGCCGTGCTCGGCGGCGTATGCCTTGGCGTCCGCGACCCGCCCCGCATTGCGGGTGGTGGTGTTGCGCATCGCCGCGTACACGGTGTGCCCGGCATCGGCGAGCGCGCGGGCGGCCAGGGCGCCGAAGCCGGAACCGGCGCCGGTGATCAGAATGGTGCTGCTCATGGGAGTGTCTCCTGTTGGTGCGGTGGGTGTGTTGAAGGCTGGTGGATGGAGGAGGCGGCGAACGGTCTGGGTAACGGGTTCGCCGCCGGCTGGAGGTATGGGGTCCGGGGCGCCGCGTAGACCCGGTTGGACGGGTGTGAGTGGAACCGCGGTGTGGGGCGGCGGCTCGGTCCGGTGCGCGCTGGGGCAGGTCAGCTGGTGCCGGTGTGCGGGGCGAGAAGGTCGGCGAGGCCCAGGCGGGTCAGGAAGTGGATACGGATGCGGTCGGCGACCTCGCTGATTTCCTCGGAGCCGTCGTCGGCCGGGTCGACGTGGACGCGAAAGGGCCGTGTCCCGTGCTCTGCATCGACGACCGCGACAATCGCGTCGGCGACCTGTTCAGCGCCCGGGTCGTGGGGTGCCATGGCGGCCAGGCGCCGGGAGACCTGTTCCATGAGCCCGGTGTAGCGGCGCTCGTAGGCATGGACGGCCTTGTGATCGCCCGGGCGGGAGCCGATCGCGTGGTGGCCTGCACTGCTGAAGGAGCCCGGGACGATGATCGAGGTCTCGACGTTAAAGCGGGCCAGTTCTGCGGCGTAGGAGACGGCGAGCGCATCCACAGCCGCTTTGGACGCGATGTACGGGGCCAGGTAGGGCGGGGTCCCGCCTCTGGTGGACGTGCATCCGATCCACACGACCAGGCCGTGCTGCTGGGCGCGCAGGTGGGGCAGGGCCGCCCTGTTGACCCGCTGAGTGCCCAGCACGTTGGTGTCGAAAACTGATGCAAGTTCCTGCGGGGTGAACGCCTCGGTGGGGCCGGTGCTCCTGCATCCGGCGTTGTGCACGACCACGTCGAGGTGTCCCGCCTCGGCGGTGATCCTCGCGATAGCCGCGTCCGAAGACCTCTGCGACAGGATGTCGAGTTCGACAGTGCGCAGGTCGACGCCGTGGACGGTGGCGTACCGGCGGGCGTCGGCAACCCTCAGGGCGTTGCGGGTGGTGGTGTCGCGCATGGCCGCGTAGACGGTGTGGCCGGCCTCGGCCAGGGCGCGGGCTGTCAGGGCCCCTAAACCGGTACCGGCGCCGGTGATGACGATGGTCTTGCTCATGTAGGCACCTCGAGGACGAGCCGGGGTTATCCCCAGGGCAGGTGGGCCGCAGGCCGGAGCCCGCAGTGTGCTGGTGATCCGGGCCGCGGAAGTGGCAGCGTCGGGTGCCAGCCCCGGGTGGTGTGCCGGGTGTACGGCGTGCGGATGCGGTACCCAGGACGGTGAGGGTCAGGCGAAGGTGATGACGGAGCGTCCGCCGCCCGCGCCGGCGGCCATGGCGTCGAGCGCGGCCGGTGCCTGTTCCAGGGTGATCGGCGTGACGGAGGGCAGGATGTTGTGCTGCGCGGAGAAGGCGAGGGCGTCCCGCAGGTCGTGGGGCGACCCGGACGGGGATGCCATGACCCGCAGACGGTTGAGGACCATGGGCTGGGTCGGCAGGGTCAGCGGGTCGCTGCCGTAACCGCACAGCAGCAGCGTGCCGTCGGGGGCCAGTCCGCCTAGGGTGGCGGAGGCCGCGGCGGTGGACGGGGCTGCGTTGAGAACGAGGTTTGCGCCGCCGTCCCAGGCTTTGAGCGCCGTAGCCGGGTCGGTGTCGGCGGAGGCGATGAACAGTTCGGCACCGAGTTCCTTGGCCTGCTCTTCGCCGCGTGCGGAACGGCCGATGACGGCGACCCGGGCGCCCATGGCGACCGCGTAGCGCACGGCGAGCGCTCCGATGCCGCCCGCCCCGATCACCGCGACGCGGGAGCCGGCCTTCGCGCCGCCCTGGCGCAGTCCGTTGAAGGCGGTGACGCCCGCGCACATCAGCGGGGCTGCGGCCACCGGGTCGAGGCCAGCGGGCAGAGGCGTGACGAAGGATGCCTTGAAGAGGGCGTACTCGGCGTACCCGCCGTCAGCGACCACGCCGGTGATCCGCTTGCGGGGGCAGAGAATCTGTTCTCCGGCGGCGCAGTACCCGCAGTTGCCGCAGGAGTCGTAGAGGAACTGTGCGCCGACTGCGTCGCCAGCGGTGAGGCCGGTGACGCCCGGGCCGGTCGCGGCGATCGTTCCGGTGATCTCGTGGCCAGGCACGACAGGGAAGCGGGCGAAGGGGTAGTGGCCGCGCAGCAGGTTGAGGTCGGAGAAGCAGACACCGCAGGCGGTGATCTTCACGAGGACCTCGCCGGGCCCGGGCTCGGGTACGTCCCGCTCGGTGAGGGACAGGGGTGCTCCGGCGGCGGTGGCTATAGCTGCACGCATCAAAGGGCTCCAAGAAGAAAGGGGTGCACGGTTCCCGGAATGCGATGTATGCGGTTCGCGTCCGGTTACCCGGGGGTGTCTCCCGGTGTGTCTCCACGATCTCCCGGTGGCCGGTGGCGGCGACACGGGTTGCCCGGCCAGCACTTCCAAAGATCCGGACAGGCTCCCGCAGCGCAACATGCCTGGTCATGCCTGTTGCCCGCCGTACTCTCCTCGCCTTTGAGGAGGGCAGGCAGGCAGCGTCCGATGGACTTATCGGGGCGGAGCCGCAGTCTGGAAACCAGTACGGAAGGTGGCGCGGTAGGCAGTCGGGGTGGCTCCGACCTGGCGTGCGAACTGCAGGCGGAATGCTTCGTGGGTGCCGAAGCCGACGCGCTCGGCGATCCTCCCCACAGTCAGGTCGCTGGTCTCCAGCATCTGCTTGGCCCGCTCGATGCGTTGCTCACTGAGCCAGGTCACCACAGTGCTGCCGGTGACCTCGCGGAACTTGCGGCTCAGCGAGCGGACACTCATGTGGGCGTGCGCGGCGACATCGTCCAGCGTGAGCGTGCGGTCGAGGTTTTCGCGCATCCAGTCGAGCGTGTTGCCCAGACCTCTGGTGTCCGAGGGCCACGCGTGCATCACGAACTGGGACTGGCCACCGTCGCGGTGGGGCGGGAACACCAGGATGCGGGCGGTCCGGTTGGCCCGTTCGCTGCCCAGGTCACGACGCAGGATGTGCATGCACAGGTCCATGCCCGACATCACTCCGCCCGAGGTCAGCACCTGGCCGTCGTCGATGTACAGATGGTGGTCGATGACCCGGACATCGGGGTACCGCTCCTGCAGCAGGCGCGAGAACATCCAGTGCGTGGTCGCCCGCCGTCCTGCCAGGACCCCGGCCTGGGCAAGAGCGAACGCACCGGTGCAGATGCTCACCATGCGGGCACCCCGCCGGCCCGCGGCGCCGATCTGGGCCAGCAGCTCCGGGGCGACAGCGGCCATCGGGTCGCCCATGCCCGGCACGATCACCGTGTCCGCCTCGCTCAGCGACTCCGGCGGGCGGACGTCCCGCATCGCCATCCAGTCGCCGAGCGTGCCCGAGGGGCCGGCCGCCCCGACGAGGTACGTCTCGTAGGGCGCCAAGTCCCAGTTGGGCAGGGGCCGGTCGAGATCCGGCTTCGGACCGAACACGTCCATCGGCACGGCCAGGCCGAGGGGAACCAGATTCGGCAGGACGACCAGAGCCACCCGGTGCGGCGCCTGTCCTCCAGGTCTCCGCCCCGTCACAGGCCGTCCAGTGCACTGTGGAAGTCCGCCAGCAGATCATCCGGGTCCTCCAGCCCCACAGCGACGCGGATCGCCCCGGGGGCAATGCCCGCCGCAGTCAGTGCGTCGTCGTCGAGCTGGCGATGGCTGGTCGAGGCGACGTGGGAGACTCCGGTGGCCGTTCCGCCCAGCGAAGTGACGATGTGGCACAGCCGGAGACTGTCGCAGAGTCGCAGAGCCGCCTCCTTCCCCCCACGGGGAGTGAGCGTGACGACCCCTCCGAAACGTCCGGACGCGAGAACGGCTTCGGCAAGGGCGTGATCCGGGCGCCCGGGCAGGCCCGGGTACTCGACCCTCTCGACCGCACGGTGTACGGCAAGTCCTTCGGCGAGACGCGCGGCTGTGCGGTTCTGCCGCTCGACCCGCAACGGAAGAGTCTGCAGCCCCCTCAGCAGAAGGAACGCCTCGTCCGGTGCGAGCGATCCACCCAGATCCGTACGCAGGGCACGCACGGCATCCAGGTGCTCACGCTCGCCGACGACGACCCCGCCCGTAGCATCGCTGTGCCCACCGATGTACTTGGTGGCGGAGTGCACCACCAGATCCGCGCCCATTGACAACGGGCGGCACACGACCGGGGTCGCGAACGTCGAGTCGACTGCGAGCAGCGCTCCGCCGGCGTGGGCAACCGCAGCGAGGGCCGGGATATCGGCCACCCGCAGCGTCGGGTTGGAGATCGTCTCGCACCACACCAACCGGGTGGTGTCCGTCATCGCCGCCGCCGCTTCCTGCGGCGAGTCAGCGAACGAGACACCGATGCCCCAGCGGGGCAGCACACGGGTCAGGACGTGATGCGTGCCGCCGTACAACCGCCGCTGCGCCACGACATGGTCACCGGCGGAAAGAAAGGCGAGCAGGGTGGTGGTGATGGCGGCCATGCCTGACGCGAAGGGCTGCCCGTCCTGACCACCTTCCAGCCCGGCGACGGCCTGGGCGAACGCGTCGCTGGTGGGGTTGTCGATCCGACTGTAGGCGTAACCGCGGGTGTGGTCGGACATGACCGTGGCGAAGGAGTCCGAGGAGTCGAAGGTAAAGGTGGCGGTGCGGTGCACAGGAGGCGCACTGGCCCGCCCCAGCAGGCCGGTCTCGGGCGCCGGAGGGTGCACGGCTCGGGTCTGCAATGCGTCCTCGCGCCGGTGTGCCGGCGTCATCGTGACATTCCTTCGGCCGACGGCGCCGGGGCGGGGCCGGTTCTCGGGTCCGGCCAGCTCCTGAACAGGCCGTCAGGCGTCAGGACGGGCAGCCCGCGGCGCACCCAGTATTCATAGCCGCCCAGCATCTCCTTGACCCGGTAACCGAGCAGGGCGAACTGCTGGGCGGCCCGAGTCGCCGAGTCGCAGGCGGGCCCCCATCCGTAGGTAACGACCACGAAGCCCGGGGGTACGCGCCCTGCCGCCTCCGTGGCGACGGACTCGGCCCGCATCGGGATCGCGCCGGGCAGGTGCCCATTCCGCCAGCTCTCGTGCGGCCTCGTATCGATGATGACGAGGCCGTCGGCGCCGGCCTCCAGGTCAGCGGCGACGTCGTGGACGTCGGTGTGGATCTGCAATTGGGCGGTGAACCGGGCGGCCACTGAGTCGGCGGCGCGGGGAGGGGGAAGATCACGTCTGACGAGGGACATTCAAGCTTCCTTCGGAAGAGCAAGGGGACGGCGAAGGGACGTCCCCTGCGATCTTCCGGTGGCTGGCCCTGGGTCCGACAGTGGCGAAACTGCTGGTTACCGTGAAAATCCCGCCACAACAGGACCGGTGGAGGCTGAGGAAACTCCGAGACCGAAAGCCCTGCGGTACGCGGTCGGCGAGGTGCCCATCACGCGGTGAAAGTGGTGCCGGAAGGTAGCGGGGCTGTCGAATCCCGCCATGGCTCCCACCTTCTCGACCGGCACGTCCGTGCCTTCCAGCAGCGGCAGAGCCGCGCGGACCCGCTGATCAACAATCCACCGTATTGGGCTGGTACCCGCACGCTTCTGGAAGTGCCGTACGAAGCTGCGCTGGCTCATGTTCGCCTGCATGGCCAGATCGTCCAGCGTGATGGTGTCCGTCAGGTGCTCCAGTGCCCAGCCCATCGCTCGCCCCACAGCGTCGTCCTGGCGGGGCGCGGGCACCGCCGCGTCGATGTACTGCGCCTGCCCTCCCTCGCGGTGCGGCGGAGCCACCATGTGCCGCGCGACGGTGTTCGCCGCCACAGCGCCGAAATCCGTCCGCACGATGTGCAAGCACAGGTCAATGCCCGCCGTCGAGCCGGCGCTGGTGAGGACCTGGCCGCAGTCCACGTAAAGGACGCTCGGGTCCACTCGGACTGCCGGGTGGCGCGAGGCGAGAAGCGGCGCGAACTTCCAGTGCGTCGTGGCATCCAACCCGTCCAACAAGCCCGCGTCGGCAAGAGTGAATGCGCCGGAGCAGATGGACACGATGCGCGCACCACGCCCGTGAGCCCGCCGCAGCGCGTCTCGGACATCCTCGGGCGTCGTCCCCATAACGTTGGCCCCGGGCACGATCACGGTGTCCGCGAGATCGAGCGCCTCCAGGCCGTGATCGGCCTCCACGGTCATGCCGCCCGCGATCCGGAAAGGGCCACGGCGGGCGGCACAGACCCGCAGATCGTACCAGGGAAGATCCAGCTCGGCACGTCGCAGCCCGAAGATCTCCACCACGATCCCCAGCTCGAACGGAGCCATTCCGTCATAAACCAGTGCCGCGACCACATGAGTCCTCGGAACCGGGTTGTCAGTGTCCACAAGAAGCCAGGCTACGGCCGCCAGCAGGCGGTTCTGCTGGCGGCCGGTGTTGTATGCACAACAATCACGCCCGCCGCTCAAATGGCGTCCAAACCGGATTGGACCCACCGCCCGTCGGCGAACCGAAGGTAGCCCCCTCATGCTGCTCGACACCATCGGGAGCCCAAGGAAATCCGCATCGTGCCGGCGGGGGCGACCGCTTCTACACGGCTGGGGCGGAGGTGACCAGGGTCCCGCCGCAGTCGGCCGCGATGTCGAACAGCCGGTCCTACTCTTCCTGGTCGACGGCGAGCTGCCAGCGGCGCTTGGTCGCGGTCCACTCCGCGGCGTACCTGCACAGGGTCTCCTGGGCCGGGGGCAACCACTCGAAGGGATCTTGATCGGCCTTCGACCGGTTCGAGCGGGCCGTGACCGCGATCAGACTGGTGGCCCGCTGCTGATCGTTCGCGTATGCCTCACGTCGCCGAATCCCACGCCTCGGCCAAGGGTGAGCTTGTTCCGCTTTGACGGACACCATTGGTGTGGTAGTCAGGCTGCGAGTGCGGTCTCGTACTCGGCGGGGCTGAGGTAGCCGAGGCTGCTGTGCAGTCGGTGCAAGTTGTACCAGCCTTCGATGAAGTCGAAGATCGCGGTGTGGGCGGTGGCCCGGGTGGGCCAGGCGGAGGTGCCGAGCAGTTCGCGTTTGATGGTCGAGAAGAACGACTCGGCGAGCGCGTTGTCCCAGCACTGACCGGTGCGGCCGACGGATAGACGAACTCCGAACTGGTCGGCCAGGGAGGCGAATTGCTGGCTCGTGTATTGGCAGCCGCGATCCGAGTGGAAGATCACGGGACGGGTGGGGCGACGCTGCCGGCAGGCAGATTTCAGCGCGTCGGCCACCAGATCGGTTCGCAGGTGATCGGCGGTTGCCCAGCCGACCACGCGCCGGGAGGCGATGTCGATGACCGTGGCCAGATAGAGCCAGCCCTCGTCGGTCGGGATGTATGTGATGTCGCCGCACCAGCGGGTGTCGAGCCCGGTGCGGTCGGGCTGGAAGTCCCGGGCAATGAGGTCGGGGCGCCAAGCAGCCCCGGGATCCGGGATCGTGGTCGCCTGCCGTCGTCTATGGTGCCGGCCCTGCAGCCCGGCAGCCCGCATCAGTCGTGCGACACGACGGCGGTCGCACCCGGCACCCTCGCGTGTGAGCACGGCATGCACGCGCGGAGCCCCGTAGGTCCCGCGCGATCGCGCATGGACCTCGGTGATCTGTTCGGTCAGCTCAGTATCCCGCACCGCCCGGGGGCCGGGCAGGCCGGAGCGACGGGCGTAGAAGGCGGTCCTGAAGACCTTCATCAGCTCACACGCCCGTTTGACGCTGTGACCTGCACGCTTCTCCGCCTCGATGAACGGGTGCACCGTCACCGGGTCTCCTTCGCGAAGAAAGCTGTGGCTCGCTTGAGGACGTCGACATCCTCACGCAGCCGGCGGTTCTCCCGCCGCAACGCGGCCAGTTCCTCGCGCTCACTGCTGGTCAGCCCGTTGCGCTCGCCCGCGTCGACCTCGGCCTGCTTCACCCAGTCCCGCACCGCGGTCTCGGTCAGTTCGAAGTCCTTGGCGACCTGACCGACCGACCGGTCGCCTCGTCGGCACAGACCGACGATCTCAGCCTTGAAATCCGGCGTGAACGAACGACGAGGGCGGCGAGGCTTCTTCTTCCCCATGCTCTCCATGATGGACATCCTCCCGGGGCTGAACCCCAGATCTCGAATGTCCGTCAAAGCGGATCAAGCCCAACCAGCGGCTGCACGGTCTGCAGGGGCAACCCGGCTTCGCTCCGGACCCCCGGCCGGCGATCCCGGCGAACAGCCCGCGCTGCTGTCCCACGCCTTCACTCTCGCCTGCGACCACGGGCTGACAATGACTGAACTGGCTTACGAGTTGGCTTGGAGCGCAGCCCAGGTGCGGCGCATGCTCGGTGTCGAGGAAGACCGGCCAGCCCTCCGGCTGGTCAGTAGCTCGTAGTAAAGGCTGATTGATAGGGCCCTACGGCCTAAACCCCACCGTAGAGGCGTGATCACCCCGCAGTGAGGCCCCCGAGCGGTTCACGGCTCAGGGCTCGTGAATCACCGGCTCTTGCGGGGGCCGGGAATCTTCGACAGCAGTTCCCACAGAGGCTGTCCACCGCTCGCCCAGGCCGCAAGGCTCCGCCGGTCGGCCAGGTGCATATCAGCTGAGCAGCCCGGGGTGCGCAACGCGCGGAGAACCGGCCGTTCGTGACGACGAGGACGATGCCGCGCCGTAGAGCTGACGGGCGGTCCCGTTGACCCGCTGCAGGTCCGGGGTGCGGACCGAAGACCCGCGGTCACCGGCCGCTCGGTGCTTGCACTGGATGACCCAGGTCCGGCCATGGGGTCGGTGGCCAGGACGTCGGCGCCGTTGTCGCCAGCCCCGCCGATCTGCCGGGCGTCGGTGCCTCCGTCACGGCGCATCAAGTCACGGATGGCGTACTCGAAGTCCTGGTGATGCAGGGCATCCAGCTGCGGCAGCGCATAGCGCAGGGCTGCTGCTGTACCCGCGCCCAAGCCTGTTGCTGCTGGAACCGGTGAAACCACCAGGCCCCGCCCACCGCAGCGCACGCTCCCAGTACGACGAGCACCCACCAGTTCGTCACCAGCCAGGAGAGCACCGCCGAAACCACCGCTATGGCCATGGCCTCGCCCACGACGAGGAGCAGCAGGTCTTCCTGCCGCCGCTGTCTGCTGCGCCCCGCTGCCGCGGCCGCCACGCCGGCAGACGCCGCGCGGCACAGCCCGCATGACCTGGAAAGAACGCCTGGTCTCCTTGGGAGCCCTCTGGGACTTTCCTGGGACTTTCGGCCGCATCAAGGGGCACAAGCGTGAAACAACCGAAAGGACATTTCCCCAGGTCAGGGGCTGATGGTCGATCGTTCCTGCAGGTCAGCTGAGCGACTGCTCTCTTCCGGGACATCTGACGGGCGGGGTGTCGTGCCCCTTGGCGGCAAGGGGCACGACACCTCAATGTGTCACCTGACCTGCTAATACCTACCTTTACGACCCTCCACTGATCCCTGTTGTCTTTCAGCACCTTGTGCAATGCATGTGCAAGATGATCTTAAATAAATGACGACACGTCAGGAATACCTGAGTGCCCGTCAGTCTTTACGGAGGGTTGCGCGATGTGGAGGTCCTGGACCCAGTCGACGAAGATCAACGCATCCCAAGACGCCCTCTCCGCACCCCGCTGGACAGCCGCCTTCAACCACGTCACCCCACCCGAGATCGTCGCCGGCCTCACCACCGCTCTGGCCCGCGACTACGCCGTAGCCGACGCTGGGCGCCCTCGACTGGGAGGTCGTCGACGCCCCGGAGGCCAACGTCCACGCGACCAGCCCGGACGGCCGCGTCTACGTCGGCTGGCTTCCCGAGGACGCCACCGCCTGGCAGCGCGACATCATCTGGCAGATCCGGGTACAGCCCGCGGACGGCGAGGCCTGGATCCAGGAGTTCGGTCTCTACACCCCCACCGAGGCCGTCGCCGGATTCCTCGCCGCCCTCGTCACCCACTCCCCCGCCGACCACTGAACCACTGAGGGCCGGCGATGGCCCGCCCCGTTCACCGGAGCTCGCTCACCCGTCCGCCCCACAGAGGGTCCCGACCCGTGCGCATGCTCCTGGCCACCCGCCCCGGCTACCGCCGCAAATGCGCCTTTGCCCGGCGCTGCACCTGCTACTACCTGCCCGGCCAGTACGGCCGTCGTACCAAGACCATCCGCCGCCGCGCCGCCCGCCGTGCCGAGGTGCGCCAGTGGCAGCGCGACCTCGCTGAATAACGGTGCTCCCGGCACCCATCGATCCGGCCCCCTCTTCCCGTACCGCTCTCGGAGGTTCCCTCGCCCCACCACCTGACCGTCGGCCACCTGCTCCGCCAGCTCGAGGGGCTCGACCTCAACCTGCCGATTCGCCTCGCCATCAACCCCGACTTCCCCTTCGCCCACTACGTGGGGGCCGATGTCGTCGTCCGGGACGGCATGGCGTTCATCGCCGACGACGGCCAAGAGGGCTACCTCCCGGGAGGCGCGTGCGACGCCCTCTCCTGGGCCTGACCCGTTCCCTCAACATCACGGAGGCTTCCATCTCATCGCGACACCGCCCGTCGTCCGTCCTTCCGCTGCACGGCCTCGCCGTACGCCCCATGCCGGACGGCGTAAGCGGCGCACTGGTCCAGCGCGTCTCCGCCCACCCCGACGGCCCGCTCGACATCACATGGCACGCCGCCGAAACTCCAAGACTCCCCCTCGGCCGCATCCGTCTCCGCTGGGAGCCCGCCTCCCCCGGAGGCTGGGACGTCACCGCCCACCTGGGCCTGGCCACCACCGAGGTGCACCTCGCCTCCTGGCCCGCCGCCCCGGACAACTGGCCTCGCCTGATCCGTCCGACCGTCCACGAGGTAGTCGGCCTGTGCGCCGCCCTCACGTTCGCAACCGACGCCCTCGACCTCTCGAACCGTCTCGCCGAGGTCTGACCGAGAACCGCAAAAGGCTGCCCCGCGCCGATCAGGCAGGGGCGGCCTTGCCGTACGCCCAGCCGCGTACGGTACGACTCAGCTCTGGATGTCGGGTCCAAGTACGTGAGGGCTCGCCAAGCGCTGGATGGAGACGTGGGCACCCTGGCATACGGGCTGGGTCAGGCGGCGCCGGGCTCCTCCAGCGCCACCACGACCATCACCGGCAGATCTGTGTCCTGCTGGATCACGCCGGCAGTCAGGATCCGGGCGTCGAGGGTCCACTTCTTCACCGTAATGAACTCGTCCCGGTCCGCCTCCGTCGGCTCGGCTTCGATGAGGTGGCCGGCAAGCGGGGATTCCTCGACCGCCGGGAGGAAGTCGGCCAGCGCTTGCTCCCCCTCCTCGTAGACAGCTTCCAGGTCGTCGAAGTAGCCCGACTCGTCGACGTCGCGGATCCAGACGGCGAACGAGACGCTGACCGTTCCACTGGTAAACGTCTGGATCCAGGCCCCGATGCTGCCCTTGTCCCACGACGTCTCCACGCCGTGGCGGGGTTTACCTCCGGGCGTCCACTCCTGGGCCGAGAACCGCGCGGCCGCGCCCTCGGCAGTCAGCGGGGCGAGGCCCCGGAGCTCTTCCAGCATTGCGATCACTGCAGCCATGAACTCATTCCACTCATGCCGTTGCCGGGCACGTGATACGCCTTCAGCTGCCCGCTGGCATAGGCCTCGGGGAAGGCCTTGGACAGCACTTCGTTCACATGCGCGGCACCCCATTCATTGGACACCATATAGCGGACCCCCTTGCCTCCCAGATCCTCGTTGAGGGCGAGCAGTTTGTCGGTCTGTGCCGTGAGCCGACCCTCGTTGTAGTACTTGAAATCTGGGTTGTACGGAGACTTCTCCCATTCGCCGATTCTGTCACCGCCGGTCCACTTCGCCTCTGTGATCCAGCCGTCCCGCGGGCCTCCGTCGACGTGGACCTCCCGGCCGTCCGGCAGGATCCACTGCTGCTCGTAGCTCTGATCCGTGACGAGCCGCTGGTATCGGAACGACGCGCGTTCGAGCAGCTTGTCCGTCAGCCAGCCCAGACCTTTGAACTGCGAGTACGGCGACAGGCCGAGGGGGTCGCAGACGGTGAACGGGTTGTGCACATAGGCGACCGGATTCGGTGCGGGGCCGAGGCCGAGGGGGTCCGGGGAGGTGTAGCGACCGGTCTCCGGGTCGTAGTGGCGGAAAAGGTTGTAGTGAAGCTCGGTCTCCGGGTCGTAGTACTGGCCGGGGAAACGCAGCGGGTTATAGGCCGTGCTGGAGCGAGCCCATGCGGTGGTGCCCCAGAGGGTGCTCCTCGCGCGCCAGGCGATCTCGCCTGACTCCTCGACCAGCTCGGTGGGCGTTCCCACGAGGTCGGTGGCGATGGCGAAGAACCGGCGGTCGATCTCCTCCTGACGGCTGTCCGGAGTGAGGAGGCGCTCCGTCTGGGACAGCGGCACCAAGCCACGATGGTCCCAGGTGAGGGCGACCACGTGCGAGAGATCCGGTGTCTGGACGATCTGTTCGCACAGCGTGGTTCCGTCCCAGGTGAAGCGGACCTCCTCTGCGACACTCTCGCCGTCGTCGGCAAGGCGCTGCTTTGCGGTCCGACGGCCCAGCGGATCGTAGCGATAGCGCCAGCGGGTGCCGTCGGGGGTGACCACGGCGGAGAGTCGGTCCTCGGCGTCCCACTCGTAGCGCCAGGTGTCGGGCTTGCGTGAGAGGCGGGTTTTCTGGCGCAGGGTCACCCGGCCAAGGGCGTCGTGTTCGAAGCGGACGTTGCCGGCCCTTGTGACGGAGGTTCCGGTGTAGGAGCGGGGACCGGTGGCATCGTGGCCGGGATGGGAAGGCCGGCCAGGAGGCCGCCGTCTGATTGCCGGCCGGGTCGTAGGCGTAGCGCTCGGTCCATCCTTCTGCGTGGACAGCGGTGACCCGGCCGGCCGGGTCCAGATCGAATGCGCGGGAGCCCGACAGATCGTCGGTCACGGACGTGAGATGGCCGTCGGCGCGGTGGGCGTAGTGACGGTGGTTGAGTGAACGGCCCTCGATGGTCAGGTGCTGGGCGCTGATCCTTCCGGCCTCGTCCCAGGCGGAGGCAAGGCTGAGGGAGCCGCCGAAGACGCGCTCGAGTTCCCGGCCGGCCGCGTCGTGGGTGAAGGCTATCTCGCGGCCGCCGCTGGTTATCCGGGCGGCACGGCCGGCGGCGTCGTAGCCGTACTCGGTGACCGCGCCGGTAGGGGTGACGCGGCGGGCCCGGCGGCCCAGTCTGTCGTAGGCATAGTTCATGGCGCGGCCGTCGACGAGTTCGGTCTTGGTCCGGCCGCGCCGGTCGTACGTGTAGAGGATCTCGCTGTCCGGTCCGGCAGCGTGCAGCAGGCGTCCGGCCCGGTCGTACGCGTAGGTGGTCACCTTGCCCGCCACGTCCTTGCGGACCGCTTGGCCGAGCTGGTCGTAGGTGTAGGACACGGTCCGGCCGAGGGCGTCGGACCGGGCGGTGAGCTGCCCGGCGGCGTCGTACCGGTAGGTGCGGGTACGACCGTCGAAGTCCGTCTCGGAAGCGAGTCGTCCGGCGGCGTCGTATGTGTAGGACCAGGTGCCGTGCGGGCCGGTGACCCGAGTCAGCCGCAGGTCCGCGTCGTGCTCGAACGTGTGGCGGGTACCGTCGGGCCCTATTCGGGCGGTGAGCAGGTCGAAGTGGGTGTAGTCGAAGCGGGACATGCCGTCGGCCGGACCGGTATGGCTGAGGGGGTTCCCCTCGCCGTCGTGCGTCCACGACTCGGTGGAGCCGTCCGGGGCGATGCGGCGGGCGAGGTTGCCGTCCTCGTCCAGGACGACCCGGGTGACGCTCCCCATCGGGTCGACGGTGCGCACGATCCGGCCCAGGGCATCGCGTTCCAGGCGGGTGGTGCCGCCGGACGGGTCGGTCACTGCCACCGGCAGCCCTGCTGCGTCGCAGCGCACGGTGGTGGTGGCGCCGAGGGCGTCTGTGACGGTGGTC
The DNA here is from genome assembly GCF_030719215.1 of Streptomyces sp. Alt3. NCBI lineage: Bacteria > Bacillati > Actinomycetota > Actinomycetes > Kitasatosporales > Streptomycetaceae > Streptomyces > Streptomyces glycanivorans. The sequence continues at coordinate 1,781,151 of NZ_CP120983.1, forward strand.
AGCCTGCCCCGGCCGTCGTAGGCGTACCGAGTGGTGGCACCGGCCGGGTCGGTGACGGCGGTGCGGCTGCCGTGTTTGTCGAATTCCTGGAGCCAGCGGGCACCGTCCGGCCCGCGGAATTCCGTGGACAGCCCCGACAGGTCGCGCACAGTGCGCAGTTCACTCCCGTCGGGACGGGTGACGGCGAGCAGGCGGCCGTTCTCGTCGTGGGTGAAGGCGGTGGTGCGGCCCAACGGATCGGTGCGGGTGAGCGTGTTGCCACGGGCGTCATGGGTGAAGCGGGTGGTGTGGCCGAGCGGATCGGTGGTGGCCACCACCCGGCAGTGGCGATCGATCTGGTGCCGGGTCGTGTGTCCGCCGGCCGTGGTGAGGCTGGTGGTGCGGCCACCGGTCTCCGGGTCGGGTTCGGTGTAGGTGAGGGTGATCTGGATGTGGCCGGCCTGACCGCCTTCGGCGATGACGCGGTCGCGGTCGTCGTATGTGTAGTCGTAACGGCTGTTGTTGGAGTCGACCCAGGCGGTGACGCGGCGGCGGCCGTCGTGAACGAAGGTGGTGGTGGCACCGGACGGCTTGACGACAGTGGTGAGGTTTCCGTCCTCGTAGCCGTAGCGCATCAGAGGCAGGTCCTCCCCGTTCTTTCCCGCTCCCTCCAGGGACAGCGCCGTGACCCGCCCGTCGCTCATCTCGACGGCCACCCGACGGCCCGCAGAACAGGTGAGGGCGAGCGGAGTGCCGTTTTCGGTACGTTCCACGGCCCACCAGTTGCCGTGGCGGTCTTCGACCCGGTCCAGCCAGCCGTCACCGTCGCCGCCCGGTTCGCTGTCCTCCGGCGCGGCGAAGTGCCGGACCAGGCCCGTACCGGGATCAGTGACGGTGTAGTCGCCGTCCGCTTCACGGGCCAGCAGTGTGCGGGCCGTCCCGGACTCCGGGGTGGTCGGGGTCCCTGGGGCGGGGTGCGGATAGGAAATCAGGAGGCCGTCGGCGGTGACGTGGACGACGCCGGACGCGTCGATCTCCAGGCGCTCGTCGACAGTGGAGGTCCAGGAGAGACCGAGGAACCTGCCTGCCAACAGGCCGGACTCGGTGCGGCGGGTGAAGACCAGCGGCAGGGTTCCCGGCAGCACCAGATCGGTCTGGGGCAGGAACATCCGGCCCGAGGCGAGGTCGACAGGGTCGGTGCCGGAGACCACGCGATGCCCGTCGGGGCGGTTGTGGGTGCCGTCGGGAACGTTGTCGAGCAGCCTCCGGGCACGGGATGCCTTGGCCGCGTCCACGGCGAGGCGGACACCCTTGACGACGCCCCCGCCCCCGCCGGTGGCCACGGTCAGTGCCGCGTCGGGCAGCAGCCGACCGAACCCTTCCGCGGGGTCCTTCATGAAGTCGCTGATCATCTGCTTGCCGGTACCGACCGGGTCGTTGGCGGCGACCAGCAGGCCGGCGGCAAGACTGTTGAGGCTGGTGGCGTACTCGGCGGGGTGGGTGATGTTGTACGCATCCAGCGGATTGATCCCCCGGACGAAGTTCACCAGCCCTGCGGTGCCTTTGATGACGCCGCCGCCGACGTGGTCGTTGATGATCTGCAACTCCTGCAGACCGTCACCTACCTGCTGTGCGTACGAGGGCTTGTCCGGGGCCGTGTCGCGGGCGGCGCGGACGGCGCTCCGGGCAGTCTCTGCGGCAGTGTTCCGCTGCTCGCGAGCCTGGGCGAGGAGTTCCTGCGCATCCTGCATCAGCGATTTGCCCGGGTCATCGAACGTCGACGCGGGACAGGGCGGCAGAGTACTGGGGTTGCGCTGCTCGGGGGCCTGCGCGTTGTAGAGGTCGACGGCCTTGTTGTAGTCGTCGATCCGCTTGCGATGTGCGTCGGCCGCGTCCTGAGAGGCCTTGACGCCTTCCTTCCACACGTCGATCGCCGTCTGCGCCTGGTTCTGTGCCCAGGTGACGGTTCCGGCGTACGCCTCCAGCGCGGCCGCCGCCTTCTCACAGGCATCGGCACCGGTGAACCACTTCGGCGGTTGGGTATTCACCGCGGTGCGCAGCGCATCCGCTGCCTCACCCTTCAGCCGCGAGGAGTCGAGACCCTTCAACCCGCCGCCGGCGTCGTCGAATGCTTCCTGGAACGAGCGGAGCTGCGTCGCCGTGGAACGGATGTTGCCGGGGCTCCCGTAGACCAGCTTGGCCTTGTCCTCGGTCTGCCCGAGGTCCATCTCCTCGACCTCGGCGCCCATCCGGTTCGCCACCGAACGCGACTGCTCCCGAACCCAGTCCGAACCGGATTCCCAGCCCACGTCGTCCAGCCGGTCCGCTGTCCAGTTCCCGGCATCCTCGACCCGGTCGCCGGCCCATTCGACACCGTCCTCAACCACGTCCTCGACCGAGTCCGGCGTGATGTCCCTGATGAAATCTCCGACGCCCATCCTCAGCCGCCCCCGCCCGTGTCCGAGCCACCCTGTCGTTGTGCCTGCTGGGCACGTTCCTCGGGCGACGGCCCGAACGTGTCGTCCAGCGCCCGGTCCCACTGGCCGTCACTGAGGCCGAGCTCGTCCTTGAGCCTCTCCGACTGCCGACCACCCTGCCCCTCGGTAAGAACGGTGCGTCCGGTGTCCTTCCAGGTTTGCTCCATGTCCTGGCCGGCCTTCTCGAACGACTCGGCGCTCCAGTCCGGGTCCAGGTAGTCGGGAGTGAAGACGTCACCCCAGTTCTGCTGGGTGATGTCCTCCTCACTGGCATGCGGGTTGCCGCCCATCACGGCATTGACGCCGACCTTCAGCGAGCCCTCGACGTACTGGTCGTGCTCCCACTGTGTGCCCGCCGCCAGCCCGAGACGCGATGCGAGCTCGCTCGCGTCGCTCACCAGGGCACGCACGCCCCACTCCCACCGCTCGCAGAAATCCTCGAAGTCCACCGACAGCCCGTGGTGCCCGGCTTCCATTCCCGTCATGGCAAGACCCGAGAACCCCTTGCCCATCACCGACCCGGTGGCGCCGCCGAGTTCGCCGAGCTGATCGATCGTCGCGCCCACGCCTTTTGTGAACTTCGCGACCGACCCTTGGTCGAAGGCCAGGTTCGCTTCGTCAGTGCCCATGGCTGCGTACCTTCTCCGTGGCGCCGGCGTCGACTGCGACGCTGTCCGGGACGATTCCGGTGACCGGCGGGAAGAACATCGCCCCGTCCTCGTTGGCGATGTCCACTGCGAGTCCGCCGGGCTCGTCCAAGGCCGGCACGATCTCGTCCACGATCCGCGCCCCGAGCAGCGCGACGTAGTCCATCAGACGATCACCCTGACCGTGGTGAATGGCGAAGCGGGCCAGCGCCGCATCGTCCGTGAACGCACAGATCCACCGAACACCGCCCGATCGGGCACTCCACAGACCGGGCCCCACCGATGGGACCAGGAGAACCGTGCGCCGCATCTCACCCACCAACGCCTGCGCATTGCCAACTCCCGCCCTTTGCTCGGATATTCGTTGGGCGAGCATCGTCCTCGGCTGTCCCACGCGTCCCCCTCGTCCTGGTCGGCTGATGCCCCGTAGAATAGGACGAGCGTGCGGGTGAAGTGGTTCTTCCTCGTCCAGGCTGACGACCTCGTAGTCCCGCAGTTCGCGTACGAGCTGAGAGGCGAGGAACCAGCCGATCTGGGGGTGGTCGTAGGGCAGGGGAGCGTCCGAGGCGGCGAGGGGCTGGATGCCGTCGGCGGTGTACTGGTACGGGGTGCCGATGACGCCGTAGAGCGGGAACCGCGTGGCCAGCAGGGCGACGTGGCCCTGGCTCCTGAGCCGGGGGCACCGCCGGGCCGCCATCCGGGCGTGCTCCAGACACACCGGCGGCTGCGCGGTCTTCACCGGCCCGGTGTAGTCGTCGCCGTCGTCGGCCGTCTCTACGAAGAGGATGCCGTCGCTGCGCTTCAGCGGGACCGTGCACACCTGGCAGCGCAGGAGCGCCGTCGTGATGCGCTGGCGGAGCGGGTGCACCAGCCGCCACCTCGGGTTCCCGGTGGGCTGTCCCGCGAAGCCGAGTGACATGGAGTACCGGGCCCACAGCACGCCGCGGAGATCTCGGTCGGGCCCTGCCTCGTCCTTGTACCCGAGCCGCGGGCGCCGGTCAGGACCGATGCGTACGTTCAGGTTGAGGAGGGAGTCCGCCTCTTCGCCTTCACGGGCGGTGATGTACGGAACGACCAGGTCGGCTGCGGTGATCGTCATGCCGCGCTTCCGACCGTGAGCGCGAGCGGCCGGTGGGGGGCGACGATACGGCCGTCGGGGAGGAGTTCTCCGGTGTCCTCGAAGACAAGCACTCTGTTGCACAGCAGGCTCCAGCCCTGCTCAGGGTGGTGCGCGACGGGTCGCGCGGCCTCCCTGTCGGGCGCCATGGCCGTGGGGCACGGCGGGTTGTGCGCACACATGGTGCTCGTCCTCTCGGGTGGGAAGTTGGGCCCTCTTCGGCCAGCTACGGTGCCGTGGGGGAACACGGTTCGGGCACGGCCGAAGAGGGGGACTTGTGGCACCGCCCCATGAAGGCCGCTATGGCTGCTGCGCTGTAGCCGTCGAAGCGCCCCAGGGTGGTGGCAGTGCGGTCGCCCTCGAGCGTGAGTGGCTTCTCCTCCACTCGACGACGAAGCAGGGATCCGGGTGAGACGACCACTGCACGCGCAGGTCTCTTTGATCGCGGTCATGCCGCGCCCTGCGGGTCACCTGCAGGCACGATGCAAAGGTCGAGTCCCACCTCACGGAGCGGCAGGAAGTGTGTTGCCTGGTCGGTGTATCCCTCGAACGTCAAAACGGCCCTCCGATCAGGCGGATTGGTAGACGGTGACGAGCACTGCGAACACGGTGACGACGAGGAGAACCTGAGCGCCGGCCTGTCTCCAGCCCCAGCCCTTCGCATCCATCCACCGCAACGGTCGCCTTCAAGTCGGACCGGACAGCTCCTCGGGGATCACGACGTGAATGAATGCCTTGGACCGCTCACCCAGCTCCGATCACGCCGTCCGCGAAGCCGCCTCGGATCAGTCGCTCGACCTCCCCCCAGCCGCGGCGCTTCCAGGGCAGCGTGTAGACGCCACAGCCAGCACCCGGGGCTCGGCCGTCCGCCGAGCCCGCCGCGCCGGCCCCGTCCCGGAGCCGGACATGTGTCACGTCGTCAGCGCTGCAGTGTCAGCAGACCAGGACGGTAGGGCAGGAGGCCGTAGTCGCCACCGGAGTTGGGGCTGCGCCCCTGGTAGAGCAACTGCAGGTTGCAGGGATCCACCGGTCATGGTCTGGTCGGAGCTGGTGCGGATCAGTTCGCCGTGGCTGATGTCGTTGGTCCAGGCGGCGCCACTGTTGGCCTTGCCGGCGAAGGGGTTGGTCTCGGTCGCGGTCTGAGGTGTCCACGCGCCGTTCAGACTGCTTGCCGTGAACGAGCGGAAGTAGCGACCCTGCGAGCCGATCGCCTCGACGATCATGAGGTAGCGGTTCTGGCCCTGCAGCTTGTAGACCTGCGGGGCTTCGAACAGGTTGTTCGTCGTATCGCTCATGATCACTGTCGAGGTCGTGCCGAAGCTGCCCGGGAAGTTCCCGATCGGCATGCCGGCCCGGTAGATCTTGCTGTTGTCGCCGGCGAAGAACAGGTACATGCTCGTCCCGTCACCGATGAGCGTCTGGTCGATGGGTCCTGTTCCGGAGTCGGGGATGCTTCCGGAGAAGAGCACCTGCGGGGATGACCAGCCGTTCGGGGCCTCTGCCTCGACGCCGTCGGGAACAGCACCGCCAACGGCACCCGGATCCAGCTCTACTCCTGCTCGAACGGCAGCAACCAGCGCTGGACCCTCACCTGACGGGACCTGCCACAGACGAAGGGGCGAACCGATGACGGCCTGCGATGCGGTTTCTCACCGTCTCCAGGATGATTCCCGGAGGGCGTAGGCCGAGGGTCCTACCTACCGTCGCCGCAGCACCTCCCACCTGCGCGGTCCTGGCCCAGCCAAGCGGCTGGCCCGGGCAGCGGGTCCTGCCGATTCGCGGGTGGCGCACACAACTTCGCCGCCCGCCTCATCCGGCGGGCACGCCGGAAAACGCCTTCGCCTCTGTCCATGCGGGACAGGGGCGAAGGCGCCTTCGTGTCGCGACCGTGGTCGGGATCCCACCTGTCATGGGCTGTGTGGTTCACACCGGGACAGGGGAACGGCGACATTCGAAGACGAATGGGCGCAGCTCACATCAGATGCCTGATCGCCGGTCCGCACAGGTACGACTCGATGCAGCCGCGACAACAGCGGGTGGGTCCGCAACCGACGGGGGCCTCGGTGCCGACGATTCGGTATCTGGCCGGCGGCCGACGACGTGAGGATCGACCGCATCCCGACGCATCATGATCATCTGCTCCCCGCACGCGACATCCTCCGGCGGGACAAGAGCGCTGCCGACGAACGCCTTCGCGAGGCCGTGAGCAGCAGTTCCTACGCCGCCCGATACGGCACCAGCAGCGCAAGGCTTCTGGATGGCCCGATCCACCCCGGCGGTCAATCGCAGCGATGCCCCACGCCGTGCAGAAGGGCCAGCTGCTGACGGACAGCGGCTGTCACTCTGCCCTCGTCACCGGTCGCGAGCAGGTCCAGCAGCGCCCCGCGCAGTACGGCCAGCGTCAGTGTGCGGCGGACGGCGCCCTCCTCGGTCTCCCGCTCGGCCTGCGGTTGGCAGCCGGCAAGCACCTCGAGCCAGTCCTCCACAGCGCTCCTGGCGAATCCGCCCAAGGGCCGTCGGGATCCACGAGAGAGCGGGCGTAGGCCTCGGCCCACAAGCGCAGCAGCGGACGGTGCTCGTCGGCGGCGAGCCACTCCCACACCCCTTGCGCCGCAGCGGCGAGACCAACGGGCTGCTCGGGCCGGCTGAGCCCGTCCAGGAGCGCCAGTTCTTCCGCGCGGGCTCGCTCGAGCAGCGCCCGCACGAGTCCGTCCTTGTTCCCGAACAGGAACATCAGCACGCGGGTACTCGAACCGATCGCCTCGGCGAGCGGGCGCAGGGACAGATCGTTCAGACCGTGGAGGAGGGAGTACTCGTAGGCGGCTTCGAGCAGCTCGGTCTGGCGCGCGGACGGATTTGCGGATCGCGAGGGCATGGCCCTAGCCCAAAGCTACTGACACGCTCGTGTCAGTAGCCTGCGCGAATCGAATGACTACGGAGAGTTGTCATGCCGGACGGAGCCCGCCAACGGCAGATCGTGATTCGCCGCGCCGATCGCCCGGGCGATCTGGGCTGGATGGTCATGGCCCATGGCGAGCTGTACGAAAAGCAGTTCGGCTGGAGTACGGATTTCGAGACCCTGGTCGCCCGGATCGTCGCCGACTACGCGACAGAGCCGTCTCCGGCAACAGACGCGGCCTGGATCGCAGAAGTCGACGGCGAGCGGGCGGGCTGCGTGATGCTCGTGGCCGACGACCACCCGGGAACGGCCAAGCTGCGTGTCCTGCTCGTCACCCCGAGCGCCCGCGGCCTCGGCATGGGCACCCGCCTGGTCGAGGAGGCCCTGGCCTTCGCCCGCGCAGCCGACTTCAGACGCGTGAAGCTGTGGACCACCGACAACCTGGTGTCGGCGCGCAAGATCTACCAGCACTTCGGGTTCGTCCTTACCGAGGAGGAGCCCTACCGGGGATTCGGCCACGACCTCGTCGGCCAGACCTGGAGCCTCGACCTCCAGGCCACCCCAGCAGGATGAGTACGAATCCGAAGCCGGAGCCGTGCAGGGGTGTTCGCCCATGATCCGCTCACCGAGGGAACGCGGCGGCCGACCGGCGCCGGCGACGTCCTGCCACTCCCCCGGCGTGGACGCCTGCCCGACACCATAGGGATCGTCCTGCGGTCGGCCGCCGGCGCAGCGCTGCTGGACATCTCCGCGTCGCCGGTGAAGACGTTCCCTCTCAGGCCCTACGATCCGGTGGCTCCGAGGACCGAAGGCACCACATCGGCCTCGACGGCGAGCTCGCGCGCCTCGTCGGACGGAGCGACCGAGCCTGGGTCTTTCGTGCTCACGCGAACCACGATGTCTTGTCGAGCGTCGGCGCTTCACCGTCGCACCGGCGCGAATGCCACAACAAAGCGGCTGCGCATGCCTTCCGTCAGGCCCCTGAGCCGGAAGAGGCAGTTCTCCATCTGCGCACAGTCGTCGAAATCGTCGGCAGGAGTGGCGACGCCGGCCAGCGGAATCGGGATCTTTACCGCCTGGGCGCGACGCCGCTCGGGATGAGCCGCCCGACGGAGGCTCGAGCCGTGTTCTCGCGCATCCTTCGCTCTCGGGTTCGCGAACCCGCAGGCCGCCCGGAAGGCTGCCGCGCGGCTCGACGCCCTCGACACAACGGCGGGGCGACGGGGGGCTTTCGCCGGGCCGGAGGGCGTCCGGTTGCCGGGGCCGCCACATCCGCACCGGTTCCGCACCAATTCCTCACGACCATGCCCCTGGCAGATGCCCCTGGGTGCGACCGAGGGGATGATTCGCCCGATAAACAGGCAACACCCCGGACCCGCGCCGCATCCCAGCGATCCTCAACGCTCACCAAATCCCCTAATCAGGCAACGTTGCTGAATAGCCGTCAGGTGCCCGAAAAGGAACAGATCGGCTCATGATCCGATCACCCCGTGGTGATACGATCACAGAGCTTGCCAAGCGGCGCAGAACCCGCTATGGCATCACAGGAAGTCAGCGCATCGGCCCAGAAATCCGCCATCCCCCGGGGGAGACCTATGCCATCAGCCAAGCCTTTCGAGGCTGTCCGGCCGGGCGAGCATGCGCGACCGATCCCACATATCTGTGGCCGCAGGACACCTGTGACCGGGGACGTACTCGACAGCACCCGCCAGATATCGAGTATCCGGTGGCCCAGTCGCCCGAAGAGAGCCTTATGACGCCATACCTCGAGGATCCAGCTTTCTGGATCCTGATCGCCGGCATTCCTGTCGCGGCCATCGCGATATTGCGCGGCAGGAAGAAGATATCCGAGCTACGCAGAGAGAAGGAGGAGCTGAAGACTCACTACGCGAATCTCGAAAATCACTACGCCGAGGCCGTCGAAGAGGCCAAGGACCGGGCCGAGGAAGCGACGAAGACCGCGCTGAAGTCGGCCATGCGTACGCTTCAGGGCCTCGCGGGCGAGCAGCAGTTGGCGATCACGAAGCTGCAGGAGAAGTACGGGGAACTCCAGATTCTCCAGGACCTGCTCGACATCGACCACATGAACTCGCAGTTCGCCCGGCGCGCGCAGTCCATCGCCGTGCTCTGCGACGGGTGGCTCGGCAGGCAGCGTGCCGCCGCGTCGCTCTATGACGTGGTCAGGAGCGCGAAGGGGCGCATCCGCTACTTCACCCGTGTGGAGATCCGGGCCCAGACGAACTTCGCGATCGTCAGCCGCGCCGTCGAACCGGTCGCGCTGACCCTGGCCGAACTGCTGGACAACGCGACCAGCTACTCCGCGCCGGAAACGATGATCGAGATCAACATCCGCCCCGTGCCCAAGGGCGTCTGCATCATCGTCGACGACGCCGGTGTCGGCATGAACGAGGAGGAGAAGGACCGGGCCGCGAAGCTCCTTTCGAGCGAGGGCGCCCCCGGTGTCTCCGGGCTGGGGAACCCGCCGCAGTTCGGGTTCACCGTGATCGGCGTCCTCGCCGCCAGGTACGGCTTCACCGTCTCCGTGGACTCGACCTCCCCCTACGGCGGCGTGCGAGCGGTCGTGCTGCTCCCGGAGGACCTCCTCACGACAGTCCAGGCGCCCGAGCCCGAGCCCGAGCCCAGGCCCGAGTACAAGCCCGAGCCCAAGGAGTTCCCCACGGTGGCCGTACCCCCCTCGATGCCGCCCGAGGAGAGCCCGGTGGCCCCCCCGACCACCCTCGGCGGTCTGCCCAAACGCCGGCGCAGAGGAGCGATGTCCATCGTCCCCGCCGTCGACTCACCGGACGTACCGGTTCGTTCCAGCGAACAGGCCGCTTCCGTCATGGGCGCGTTCCAGCGCGGGACACAGTCCGGCCGCCGTTCCACCAACGCAAGCAGCGAAGGGCCTGAGAATCAGTGAATTACGACCTGTCATGGATGCTTGACAGTGCCCTGGAAGTGCCCGAGGCGCAGCACGCCCTCCTCGTGTCCGCCGACGGTCTTCTCATGGCGCGCTCGAAGGACGTCGGCAAGGACCAGGCCGACACCGTCGCCGCCGCCATGAGCGGAATCCAGTCGCTGAGCCGGACGGTGGTCGACTTCTGCGGGACACCGGCAAGCCGGCACCGGCAGTGGCGCCAGACCCTGGTGGAGTTCGACCACGGCTGGGTCTTCCTCATCTCCGCCGGTGAGGGCGCCTATCTCGCGGTCTCCGCGACGCCCGACGTCGACATGGCCGAGATCACGTTCCGCATGCAGCAGCTCGTCGGACAGCTCGGCAAAGCCCTGACCACACCCCCTCGCGAGATTGCCGACACCAAGGCATGACGACACCGGACGAGCCGGAACAGGAACAGCCCGCCACCCCCTTAGTCCCGGCCTATGTCATCACCAACGGCCGCAGTCTGCTGGACGACGACACACTCTCGCTGATCACTCTGGTGACGACCGCTCAGGACTCACCGGCCATACAGCATCTCGACCCCGAGAAACGGCGTCTTCTGGAGCTGTGCTCCGGGGGGCACCTGTCGGTGGCCGAGATCGCCGGGCACACCCAGTTCCCGGTAGGCGTCGTCAAGATTCTGCTGTCCGATCTCACCCAGGGTGGGTACCTCGTCACGCGGGCCCCGATCCCCGCCGCGAAGCTCGTCGACCGGAACATATTGGAGCAGGTGCTGCATGGCCTTCAAGCCCGATTTGGATGACGGTGTCTATCTCCGGGAATCGGTGCAGATTGCAGCGAAGATTCTCGTGGTCGGGCACTTCGCCGTGGGCAAGACCACGTTCATCGGAACGATGTCCGAGATTCCGCCGCTGCGCACCGAAGAGGTGATGACGCGGGCGGGCGAGGGGATCGACGACCTCAAGGGCACGACCGGCAAGACCACGACCACGGTCGCGATGGACTTCGGCCGGCTCACCCTCAGTGAGGAGCTGGTGCTCTACCTCTTCGGGACCCCGGGGCAGCAGCGGTTCGTACAGGTCTGGGAGGACATGTCACGCGGCGCGCTCGGGGCACTGGTGCTGGTGGACCCGGAGCGCCTCGACGAGTCCTTCCCCGTGATGGACCTGGTCGAGCACTACGGGATTCCTTACACCATCGCCGTGAACCGCTTCGGTGACCGCCCCGATCACGCGGACGAGGAGATCCGGGAGGCACTCGACCTGCTGCCCGAGACGCCTCTCGTCAGCTGCGACGCCCGCGATCAGCGTTCCTCGGCGAACGCGCTGATCACGCTCGTCCGCTACCTCCAGTCACGCCTCACCTAGGAGCTCGACCCCCATGCAATCCCCCTCGGACTTCCCCGTCCCGCCGCCGGGCTGCCCCGCTCACGGCAGCGGCGTTCCCCTGTACGGCCCCGAGTTCGCCGCCGATCCGGACGGCTTCTACGAGTACCTGCGCACGTTCGGCCCCGCAGCACCCGTCGAGTTGTCGCCCGGTGTGCACGCCTCGCTGGTCACGGACTACGCGGCGGCGCTGCACGTCCTGCAGAATCCGGACACCTTCGTCCGCGACGCCCGGCGCTGGCGCGCGCTCAACGCGGGGGAGGTCCCCCTGGACAGCGCGATCGTCCCCATGATGCTGTACCGGCCGAACTCGCTCTACTCCGACGGCGCGGCGCACATGAGGCACCGCCAGGTCGTGACGGAGACGTTCGCCCGGATCGACACGCACCGGCTGAGCCGGCACGTCGACCGGGTCGCCGACTACCTCATCAGCCAGTTCAACGGCCGGGGCCGGGTCGACCTGGTCGCCGACTACGCCCAGTTGGTGCCGCTGCTGGTCTTCAACGAGCTCTTCGGCTGCCCCGCGGAGCTGGGTGACCAGTTGGTCTTCAGCATCTCCTGCCTGATGGACGGCGTCGAGGCGGACAAGGCCATCGCCCTGCTGACCGAGACGCTGATGGAGCTGATCGCCCTGAAGCGCGCCCAGCCCGGTGAGGACGTCACCTCCTGGCTGATGCAGCACCCGGGCCGCCTGACGGACGAGGAACTGATCTCCGAGATCATGACGCTGATCGGAGGCGGCGCCGAGCCCACCCAGAACCTCATCGGCAACGCGCTGCGGCTCCTGCTGTCCGACGAGAAGTACGCGGGCGACCAGTACGGCGGGAGCCTGCTGGTCGAGGACGCCATCAACGACGTGCTCTGGAACAACCCGCCGATAGCCAACTGGGCGGGCCACTATCCGGTGCGCGACGTCGAGCTCTCCGGGACGCGGCTGAACGCCGGGGACCCGGTCCTCATCAGCTTCGCGGCCGCCAACAGCGATCCGAGCCTCTCCACGAACCGTCAGACACTCAGCAAGCGCGCCCATCTGGCCTGGGGTGCGGGCCCGCACGCGTGCCCCGCGAAGGACCCGGCGCTGCTGATCTCGATCCTGACGATCGAGAAGCTCCTCAACAAGCTGCCGGACATCGAACTGAGCGTCCCTGTCGAATCGCTGACGTGGCGGCCGGGCCCGCTGCACCGCGCGCTGACATCGTTGCCTGCCCGGTTCACCCCGGTACGAGGGGAGAGTTCGGCCGCCGCGCGCTTCTCGGCCGATGTCCGTTCCGCACCGGCGAATCCGGTGGGCGAACAACAGCAACAGGCCAGAAAGGGGACTTTCTGGAGCGGCTTTCTCTCCTGGTGGAAGGGGTGACATCCACCACACCACATGGGCGGTCGCGGTCGCATGGGTGTTCCACCCGAGGGGTAGTCAGGGCTGGAAACCTTACGTGATCCTTTGAGAGAAAGATTCTCGTGGAACCCACCCTGCCGACCGCGACCGTCGACCGCCGCACCGTGGCCTCTCTTTTCTCCCGGCTGCGCACCGGGAAAGGCCAGTCGAATCCCCGGCCCCTCTACGCGGAACTGAGGGAGCTCGGGGATATCTTCCCCTCCCCCTGGGGCGGACACCTCGTCACCTCGTACGCGCTCTGCGACGAGGTCATGCGGAGCAGAACGTGGAAAGTGCCCGATACCCAGTGGAGGTCCGGTCAGGCCAACGCCGCGCGCTGGAACAGGCCGGCCTCACTGCAAACGGCGAAATCGCTTCCCATGCTCAATCCGCCCCGCCATACGAAAGTGCGGCGTTCGGCGGGCAACATGTTCGACCGGACAAAGCTTGCGGAAATAGAGATTTCGATAGCGAAGAACGTCGAGAAGGTGCTCGACGCCTTCGAGGACGAGCTACTCAAGGGTCCTGCGGACTTCAATTCCCTGGTCGCCGACGAGCTGCCCGTCCGATCGATCGGGGAATGGCTGAATCTTCCGTCAGGCGACTATCCCCGGCTGAGGTCGCTGACCAATGACCAGACGCTCAGTCAGGAATTCTTCCCCACCCCCAGCCAGCTCGCGCGGGCGGACGCGGCGGCCCGCGGGCTCCAGGAGTACTTCACCGCGCTGGTGCGGGAGCGTCGCGCGAGGCCGGGGGACGACCCGGTCTCCTCCTGGATAGCGACCTGGGACACGCTGGAACCGGACCGGGAGAAGGCCGACGCCGAGGCGCACTCCATGGCGGTCTTCGTGATCGTCGCAGCCCTGGAGACCACGGAGCACCTGCTGTCCAGCATGGTCCGGCTGCTGCTGGAACACCCCGAGCAGCTGGAGCGGCTGCGCACCCACCCCGAGTACATCCCGCACGTGGTCGACGAGACCCTGCGCTACGACCCGGCGATCCACGCGATCAGCAGGACGGCGCCGCACGACATCACGCTGGGCGGCACACTGGTCCGCGAGGGCGAGATGGTGCAGCTGATGGTGGGGGCGGCCCAGCACGATCCGCGGCAGTACAAGGACCCCGAGAACTTCGACGTCCGCCGCAAGCCGCCCCATTTCGGTTTCGGCAGCGGAATCCACTACTGCCTCGGTGCCCCGCTGGCACGGCTGGAAGCCGGTCTGCTGCTGAAATCGATGCTCAGGCGGCTGCCCCGGCTGCGGATGAGCGAACCGCCCGCCTGGGAGCCCCGGGTTTCGTTCCGCCGGCTCAACCACCTCATGGTGACTCCGGCCTGAACCGGGCCGCACCGAAGAGAAGAATCGTTTCATCGTGCCCAGTCCCCAAAACAAACCGTCCGTCAGGATTCAAGAAAAATGATCGATGATCTCAAGGCCCTGCACGTCGAGCACGACGACGCGGTGGTGAGAGTCCGGTTGAACAGTCCGGAGACCGGAAACGCGATATCCGGACTGCTCCTGGACGAACTCCTCGCCGTCCTCGGCGCACTGGACGACCATCCCGCCATCCGCGTCCTGGTTCTCTCCGGCGCGGGCGACGACTTCTGCCTCGGCGGGGACCGCACCGAATTCCCCGCACTGCTCTCCCCGGAGACCGGCAACGCGAGCATGCGCGCGCTCGCCAACAAGGCGCGCCGGATGTGCGACCTGCTGGCGAACACCGGAGTCGTCACCATCGCGCGGCTGCACGGCGGCGTCGTGGGCGCGGGACTGGGACTCGCGGTCTTCTGCGATCTGCGCGTCGGAGCGGACACCAGTCACTACCGGATACCGGAGCTGGGCCTCGGCGTGCCCCCGGCCTGGGGTGGGATCACCGCCCGGATGCTGTACGAGACAGGGGCCGCCCGGATCCGGGAGCTGCTGCTCACCGCCGACAGGTTCGACGCCGATCGGGCCGCCGAACTGGCCATCCTGCACAAGGTCGTTCCGGAGGACCAGCTCGACGCCACCGTCGACCGCTGGACCAAGCCGCTGCTGCGCCGCTCCCCCTCGGCCCTGCGCAGCACGAAGGCCATGCTGAACTCCTATGCCGGAGCCCACCGCCTCGGCGAGGCCACGCTGTTCGACGCCGAGCTGCTGACCGCCTCCGTCGCCGCGGCCCAGGCCGCCCGGCGCCGCTGACCCGCGCCTCATCGGGCCCGGGCGCGGGGCCGATCGGGCGCCGGGCCGGTCAGGTACGGGGACGGTCAGGAACGGGTCGGCGACGGGCGCCCCGGGGCGCCCTGACACCTGCGGTGCGCTGGTCCTGGCTCTCCGACGGTCCGGGATCGGCGTCGCGCGACGGGTCCATGGCCTGCCCCTGCCCGCGGACCGGGTCAGGCCCGGTCCGCCGGATCCTCCGCGAACCGATGGACGTCGCCCGGGGCGCACCCCCGTGCGAGGGGCTCCGGGCTTCGGTCAGCCGTCCTTCCGCAGCACCAGCATGATGTGCTCGTGCTCGCCGTGCATGACCGTCCCGCTGCTACGGAAGCCGTGCTTCTCCAGCAGCCGGACCGACCCGGTGTTCTCCCCGAACGGGTCGGCGTACAGCGGGCGGTTGGTCTCCTCCTCCAGGAAGAGCGCCAGCGCGCGTGTTCCGATGCCCCGGCCCCAGTACTGCCGGCCGAGCCAGTACCCGATGAAGCGCCGGTCCTCTTCCCACCACGCCACCAGGTTGCCGGCGAGCTCTCCGTCGACGGTGACGGCACGCACGAGGTTGGACGGGTCCCCCAGCACCCTCGTCGTCCAGTGCTTCATGAATGCCTCGCGTTCGCGGGGCGGGAAGTTCGACCGGCGTACGGACTCCGGGTCGTGTTCCTGCGCGAGGAACACCTCCAGATCGGCCTGGACCACGTCTCTGAGACACACCTGTTCAGTCATGCCGACGGAGTCTGCCACCCGCCACTGACAATCCCGGGTGGCAGACGTCCGCTCAGGTCAACTCGCGGCCCGTACCCCCTGCGGCGAGGGCAGGAAGCCCGTTCGGTGGAAGTAGGCCAGGTAGCGGGTCAGGACGCCGTCGGTCAGCGCGGGCAGCTGGACGCCGAGGGCCGCGGCGGTCTCGGCCGTCCTGCTGGAGTCGAAGCCCCGGTGGTCCGTCACCTTGTGGCGGCTCCCGCCTGCTTCGCCGAGGAACAGCTGCGCCGCGTTGTCGTGCTGAGCGGCGACACGTGCCTGCCACTGCGGGACCGGGACGGTCCGCAGCTCGTGTCCCATGCGGGCGGCGACCTCGAAGACGCGGTCCAGGCCGGGTGCGTCCGGGTGGGTGAAGTGGTGGACCTCCGCGTCCGTCCGGCCGGACGTGGCGAGCGCCACCACGGCCGCGCTGACGTAGTCCACGGGCACCCAGTCGGTCGACCCGTGCGGCAGGTCCGGCACCATGCCCGCCTGGAGGCATCCCTTGATGAGCTGCCACAGGAGGTCACGGTCCTGGCAGGCGCCGGTAGTTGTGTCGCCGCTGATGCGGCCGGGCCGGTGGACGGTGACCGGCAGGCCGCGTTCGCGGGCCAGCCCGACGAGCTGCTCGGCGACCCATTTGCTCTGCGCGTACCCGTCGGGCAGGGCGGAGGCCGGGCCCGACGGGGTCGCCTCCGTGATCGTGACGGGGTCGGGGCCGGACGCGGGGGCGTGGACGCTCGTGGTCGATACGTAGTGCATCCCGGGTGACGCGGAGTCGGCGAGCAGGCGCAGCAGTTCCTCGGTCCCGGCCACGTTGGGGGCGCGCAGATCGCCGTAGCCGGCCGCGAAGTTGACGTGTGCTCCGTTGTGGATCACGGTGCCGAGACGTCGGACCAGGGCGGTCCGGTCCCCGGGTGACAGGCCGAGGCCAGGGGCCGCGAGGTCCCCGGGGACGGCGTGGACCAGGCCTGCGTACCGGGAGCGCCACAGACCGTAGTGCTCCAGGTTGGCCCGCACGCGGTGTGCTGCGCGCTGCTCGTTCCCGGCGCGTACGAGGCAGTCGACGGGCCCGCCGGTGGTCTCGATGAGATCGCGCAGGAGGAAGGCGCCGAGGAAGCCGGAGGCGCCGGTCAGCAGGGGGCGGGGGGTGGGCCGGGCGCGCCTCCGGGTGGGAGCCGGTACGGGGGCGGGGCCGGTCCGCCCGGTGATGTCCGCCGCGAGCCGGACCTCGGACAGGAGGTCCGGTGTGCCGTCGTGGTCGGCGTTCCCCTCCTTCGCGCCGTCGTCCAGGAGGCGGGCGATGCCCTCGACGGTGGGGGCGGCGAACACGGACCGCAGGGAGGGGCGCCGGCCGCACCGCTCCTCGATGCGCTGAGCGAGGGTGACGGCGAGCAGGGAATGGCCGCCGAGGGCGAAGAAGTCGTCGGTGACGCCCACTTCGGGTACACCGAGCGTCTCGGCGAACGCCTGGCACAGGGCCCGTTCGCGAGCGGTGCCCGGTGCCCGGCCGTCGGCCGCCGCGGCATGTTCCGGTGCGGGCAGGGCGCGCCGGTCGGTCTTGCCGTTCGGCGTGACGGGCAACGCGTCGAGCCGCATGTGGGCGGCGGGGATCATGTGGTCGGGCAGGGTGGCGGCGAGGTGCGTACGGATCTCGCTGTCGTCCGGGCCGTCCGCGCCGTCGGCCGGCACGGTGTAGGCGACCAGTCGCCGGTCGCCCGGCCGGTCCTCGCGGACGACCGCGCAGGCCGCGGCGACGCCGGGCAGAGCGGTGAGCGCGGACTCGATCTCACCGAGCTCGATGCGGAAGCCGCGAAGCTTGACCTGGTCGTCGACGCGGGAGACGTAGACGAGTTGCCCGTCGGCCGTCCAGCGCACCAGGTCACCGGTGCGGTACATCCGGCTGCCCGCCGCGCCGAAGGGGTCGGCCACGAAGCGGGACGCGGTCAGGGCGGCCCGGCCGTGGTAACCGCGGGCCACTCCCCCGCCGCCGACGTGGAGTTCGCCGGTGACGCCGGGGGGTACGGGGCGCAGCCTGTCGTCCAGGACGTGGACGCGGGTGCCGTCGACGGGGACGCCGATGGGCACGGTGCGGTCGGGGGCGAGTGGTCCGTCCGCGTGCTGGAAGGTGCTCATCGTCGCGCAGACGGTGGTCTCGGTCGGGCCGTAGGCGTTGACGAGGAAGCGGTCCGCCGCCCAGGCGTGCACCAGGGCCGGTGTGCACGCCTCACCGGCGAGGACCAGCGTCGTCCCGGCGGGCAGCGAGTCGGGCGGCATCACCGCGAGGGCGGCGGGCGGCAGGGTGAGGTGGGTGACGCCCCGCTCGCGGACCAGGGCGGCGAGGGCGGGGCCGGGCAGCAGGGCCTCCCGTTCGTCGATCTCCAGGCAGGCCCCGGAGAGGAGCCCCATGCAGAGCTCCCAGAACGCGGCGTCGAAGCTGACGGACGCCATGTGCAGCACCCGGCTGCCCGGGGTGACGCGCAGCCGTTCGCGCTGGGTCCTGGCCATGGCTCCGGCGCCCCGGTGGGTGACCACGACTCCCTTGGGGCGGCCGGTGGATCCGGAGGTGTAGATGACGTACGCGGGGTGTGCGGGGAGCAGGGCCGGGGGGTACGCCGACGTGGGTGCGGAATCCTCGTGGTCGCCGGCGTACAGGCAGGGCACCGAGGTCTCGGGCAGGCGGCTGCGGACGGCGGGTGTGGTGAGGAGCAGGCGCGGGCGGGAGTCGTCGAGCATGTGGGACAGGCGCCGGGCGGGGTAGTCCGGGTCGAGGGGGACGTACGCCGCCCCGGCCTTGAGGATGCCGAGCAGGGCCACGACGAGTTCCGCGGTGCGGGGCAGGGCGACCGCCACCCGGTCCTCGGGGCCGATGCCGCGCGCCGCGAGCCGGCGGGCGAGGGCGTCGGCGCGGCTGTCGAGCTCGCCGTAGGTGAGGGTGGTCCCCGCGTCGCGGACGGCGGGGGCGTCCGGGGTGCGCCGGGCCCACTGCTCGAAGAGGGCGGGGACGGTCGATCCGGGCCCGTCGTCGGCGGGGCCGGTGCCCCAGGCCGTCAGGCGGTCGCGCTCGGCGGCGGTGAGTACGTCGTACGTGCTCAGGGGGCGGTCGGGGTCGGCGGTCGCGGCGGTGATCAGGAGGACGAGCCGTCCGGCGAGGTCGCGGACCGTGGACGCGTCGAAGAGTTCCGTCGCGTAGTCGACCGCGGCCCGCATGCCACTGGGCGTGCCGTCGTCGTCGTACGTCTCGGTGAAGGTGAACGACAGGTCGAACTTGCTGACCCCGGGGTCGACCGGGATGCCCCGGGTGGTGACGCCGGGCAGGTCGACCGGGGCGGCGGGGGTGTGGTTCTGGAGGATGAGCATGGTCTGGAAGAGCGGGTGGTGGTTCTGCGAGCGCGCGGGGTTGAGCAGCTCCACCAGACGCTCGAAGGGAACGTCCTGGTGCGCGTACGCGGAGAGGTCGAACTCCTTCACCCGGTGCAGGAGTTCGAGGAACGTGGGGTCGCCGGTGAGGTCCGTGCGCAGCACGAGCGTGTTGACGAAGAGGCCGACGAGATCCGCGGCGGCCTCGTCGGTGCGTCCCGCGACGGCTGTGCCCAGCGGGATGTCGTCGCCCGCGCCGTGCCGGGAGAGAACCACCGAGAGGGCTGCCTGGAGCACCATGAAGACGCTGCAGCCGCTGGTGCGGGCCAGGTCGGCGACCTGCCGGGCGGTGGCCGGGTCGAGGGCGAAGTCGTGGGTGGCGCCGGTGTGCCGGGGCACCGCGGGACGCGATCGGTCCCAGGGCAGCTCGATCATCTCCGGAAGTCCGTCCAACGCGTCCTTCCAGTGGACGAGTTGCCGTGCGACGAGGCTGTCGGGGTCGCTCTCGTCGCCGAGCAGCCGGCGCTGCCAGAGCGTGTGGTCGGCGTAGTCGACGGGAAGGTCCGTCCACTGCGGCGCACCGGCGCGGACGCGGGCGCGGTAGGCGGCTCCGAGGTCGCGGGCGAAGGGCGCCAGGGACGAGCCGTCGGCGGCGATGTGGTGGATCACGAGGACCAGGACGTGTGCGGTGTCGTCCAGGCGCAGCAGGGTGGCCCGGAGGGGCAGTCGGTGCTCGATGTCGATCGGCGCGGTCGCGGCGGCCGCGATCCGGGCGGGCAGGCGGTCCTC
Organism: Streptomyces sp. Alt3; assembly: GCF_030719215.1. Taxonomy (NCBI): domain Bacteria; kingdom Bacillati; phylum Actinomycetota; class Actinomycetes; order Kitasatosporales; family Streptomycetaceae; genus Streptomyces; species Streptomyces glycanivorans. The sequence goes on from NZ_CP120983.1 coordinate 1,801,014, forward strand.
GTCGACGGCTTCCACGGCGAGCGGGAGGCGGACGTCGTCCGGGGCGGTGATCCTCTGGTGCGGTCTGCTGTCGTGCTCGGGGAAGACGGTGCGCAGGGCGGCGTGGCGGCCGAGGACGTCGTGGAGGGCCCGGCGCAGGGCTTCCGCGTCGAGCGGCCCGTCGAGGCGCAGGGCGAAGGGGATGTTGTAGGTGGCCGAGGGGCCTTCGAGGCGGTGCAGGAACCACAGGCGCTGCTGCGCGTAGGACAGCGGGAGCAGGTCGGGGCGCTCCTGGGGCACGAGGGCGGGGCGGGCGGGGCGGCCCGCGTCCCGCAGCGCGCCTGCGAGCGTGGCGACGGTGGGGTTCTCGAAGAGGGTGCGGATCTCGGTCTCGGTGTCCAGGGCGGTACGGACGCGGCCGACGAGGCGGGTGGCGAGCAGGGAGTGACCGCCCAGGGCGAAGAAGCTGTCGTCGATCCCGACGCGGTCGACGCCCAGGACGTCGGCGAACAGCCCGGCGAGGATCTCCTCGTGGGCCGTGCGGGGCAGGCGGCTCCCCGAGGCCGGTGCGGTGGCGGGCGCGGGCAGGGCGGACCGGTCGAGTTTGCCGTTCGCGGTCAGGGGCAGGGCGTCGAGCGGCTGGATGGTGGCGGGCACCATGTACGCGGGCAGTCGGCGGCCGACGTACGCGGCGAGCAGGTCGGGGTCCGGGGTGTGCCCGGGGGCGGGGACGACGTACGCGGTCAGGGTGCGGTCGCCGGGCAGGTCCTCGCGGACCAGGACGCACGCGGCGCGCACGGAGTCGTCGGTGCGGAGCACGGCCTCGATCTCGGCCGGCTCGATGCGGTGGCCGCGCAGCTTGATCTGCTGGTCGGACCGGGCCACGTAGTGCAGGGTGCCGTCGGGGTCCCTGCGTACGAGGTCGCCGGTGCGGTACATGCGCGCCCCCGAGCCGGAGAACGGGTCGGCGACGAAGCGGGTGGCGGTCGGGCCGGGGCGCCCCAGGTAGCCGCGCGCGACTCCGGCTCCCGCGACGTACAGCTCTCCCTCTGCGCCGGGCGGCACGTGCCGCAGCGCGGTGTCCAGGACGTAGGCCCGCATACCGTCCAGCGGCAGGCCGATCGGGGGCGCGCCGGCCGGGGCGCCGGGGTGGACGCGGTGGCGCGTGGCGAACGTGGTGGTCTCGGTGGGCCCGTAGACGTTGAGGAAGGCGGTGCGGGGGTGCGCGGCGGCGAGGCTCTGGAGGAGGCCGGGCGCCGCGGTCTCACCTCCGGAGGCGACCAGCCGGAGCAGGCCGAGGGCATCGGGGTCGGTCTCGGCGACGACGTTGAACAGGGCCGTGGTCAGGAACGCCGCAGTCACTCCGTCGCGTGCGACGAGGTCGCGGAGCACGGCGGGCTGGAGGGCGCCCTCGGGGGCCACGACGACACGGCCGCCGTTGAGGAGGGGCGCCCAGATCTCGAAGGTGGAGGCGTCGAAGACGTACGCCGAGTGCATCAGCACCGCGTCGGCCACGCCGTCGGCCCAGGTCCGGTCGGCCGCGAGCGCGGCCACGTCGGCGTGGGTGACGCCGACACCCTTCGGCAGACCGGTGGAGCCCGAGGTGAACATGACGTACGCGAGCCGGGCACCGCCCGTGACGGCGGGGAGGGCTCCCGGGACGGCGGGCCCTCCGTGCACGACACGGCCCGCGGCGTCCACGGTCAGTACGGCGACCCGGGGGTCCAGCCCCGCGGCCCAGGGGTGGGTGCGGGTGGTCTCGTCGACGATCAGTGCGCGCAGGCCCGTCACCTCGGCCACGCGGGCGAGCCGTTCGGCGGGCCAGCGCGGGTCGAGCGGCACATAGGCGGCGCCCGCGCGCAGGGCCGCCAGGGACGCGGTGACGGTGGCGGCCGAGCGGCCCAGGAGGATGCCGACACCGTCCTCCCCGCCGGTGCCGAGTCCGGTCAGGGCTCCGGCCGTCTCCTCCGAGAGGTCGCGGAGCCTTCCGTAGGTCAGCTGCTCCCCGGCGCCGGTCACGGCCACCGCGTCGGGGTGCAGTCCGGCGTGCCGGGCCACGGCGTCGGGGATGCTCGTCCCCGCCGCCGTGTGCGGGAGTCCGGCCCCGTCGCTCAGGAAGAGCAACGCCTCGCGCTCGCCCTCCAGGAGTACGGGAACACTGTCGGCGCGGCGGTCGAGTCCCTCCGCCATGGCGGTCAGCAGGCGCCGCATGCGGGCGACCGTGCGGGCCACCTCTTCCCGGCCGAGGGCGGCGGCCCGGTAGCCGAAGGTGATCTTCAGGGTGTCGCCGGGGGCGATGGTGAGGGTGAGCGGGTAGTGCGCCGCGTCCGTGCCGCTGAATCCGGTCACGGCGAGACCGGGCAGTGCCTGCCGGGCAGTGCGCAGGGCCTCGGCGTCCATCGGGTAGTTCTCGAACACGGCCAGCGTGTCGAAGAGTTCGGGCAGGTCCGTGACGCCGCGTATCTCGGTCAGGCCCACGTACTGGCTGCCGAGGAGCCGGCCCTGTTCCTCCTGGAGCCGGGTCAGGAGCGTCGCCAGGGTCTCGCCCGGTGCCGGGCGGAGCCGCACGGGGACGGTGTTGATGAAGAGACCGACCATCGACTCGATGCCGGGGATCTCCGGCGGGCGGCCGGAGACGGTGGTACCGAAGACGACGTCGGGGCGCCCGGTGAGGTGCGCGAGGAGCAGACCCCAGGCTCCCTGGACCAGGGTGTTGAGGGTGAGCCGGTGGGCGCGGGCCGTCTGGCGCAGCCGGTGCGTCGTGGCCGCGTCGAGGTCGAGGACCAGCGTGCCGGGCAGGTCGCCGGAGCCCGGCACATCGGCCCCGCCCCGCCCGGCGAGCAGGGTCGGTGCCTCGATCCCGGCCAGGGCGGTGCGCCAGACGTCCAGGGCCGCGTCCCGGTCCTGCTGGGCCAGCCAGGCGAGATAGGTCCGGTAGGGGGCGACGCGCGGCAGGGTGCTGTCGTCGCCGTGGTGTGCGTACAGCTCGAAGAGTTCGCGTACGAGCAGGGGCATCGACCAGCCGTCGAGCAGGATGTGATGGCTGGTCATGACGAGCCGGTGGCGGTCGGGCGCGGTGCGCACCAGGGTGAAACGCATCAGCGGCGGGGTGGCGAGGTCGAACCGGCGGGTGCGGTCCGCGGCGAGGAACGCGGTGAGGCGGTCCTCCACCGCCCCCGGGGCGCCCGCACCGGTCAGGTCCAGCTTCTCCAGCGGCACCGGCACCTCGGCCGCGACGGCCTGCACGGGCTCGTCCAGGTCCTCGTGGAGGAACCCGACCCGCAGGTTGGCGTGCCGCCGCAGCAGACCGCCGACGGCGGCCCGCAGGGCGGGGACGTCGACGGGGCCTTCGAGTTCGAAGACGAACTGTGCGGTGTAGACGTCCACGGCGCGGGAGTCGTACAGCGCGTGGAACAGCATGCCCGCCTGTAGCGGCGTCAGCGGCAGTACGTCTTCCAGTCGGAACCCGGTCACTTGCGTCCACCCCACCTGTTCTGCAGTCGGTCGATCTGGGCCTGGTCGAGCGAGACCAGGGGAAGGTCGGACGGCGTCCAGCCGCCCGCCTCGGGCCGTTCGGCGTGTTCGGCCGTGGCGCGCAGCGCCCCTGTGAACGCCTCGGCCAGGGCCTCCACGTCCTCCTCCTTGAGGAGGTCGCTGGGCCAGGTCCAGCGGATCACCAGCCGGGGGCCGTCCGGCAGGTCCTCGGTGTGCGCGTTGATGTCGAGGACGTGGTGGACGGGCATGTCGGGGTCCTGGGCGCGCGGACCGCCCCCGTCGAGCACCACGTCCCAGTCGGCGCCGTCGCTCGCGGACTCCCGCGAAGAGGCGTACCTGCCGAGGTAGTTGAACCCGATCTGGGGGTCGGGCTCGGGAGCCAGCCGGGCGCGGGTGGCCTGGTTGAGACGGCGCAGCATCCCGTAGCCGACACCGTGGTCGGGAATGGTGCGCAGCTGTTCCTTGACGCGTTTGAGGGCGCGCTCGACGAGCGCGGCGTCGAAGCGTCCGGGGTCGCGGACGTCGACGGGTCCGGGGTCGAGCCGGACCGGGTAGAGGCTGGTGAACCAGCCGACCGTACGGGAGAGGTCGAGGTGCTCGGCCACCTGCTCGCGGCCGTGCCCCTCCAGGTCGAGGAGGACCGCGGTGCCGGCGGGCCGCGGGCCGCCGAGGGCGGCCGCGCGTTCGGCGCGCCAGGAGCAGACGGCGAGGGCGAGGCCCGTGAGCAGGACGTCCTCCACCCCGGCGTGGAAGGCGGCCGGGACGGTGGTGAGCAGGGGGTTCGTCCAGGTGGCGGGCAGGTGGGTGGTGAGGGTGCGGGTGCGGTCGGCGGTGTCCCGGTCGGGATCGAGCGGTCGGTATCCGAGCTGGGGGTCGGGGGTGCTCAGAATCCCCTGCCACAGCGGCAGTTCCGACTCGCGTGAGGGTTCGTGCGCCTGGGTGGCGAGGAGCCGGGCCCACTGCCGGTAGGAGGTGGTGGGCGCGGGGAGCGCCGCCCGTCCGGTGGCGTCGGGTGCCTCGGTGACGGCCTGCCAGGCGGCGGCCACATCGGTGGCGAGGATGCGCCAGGAGACCGCGTCGACGGCCAGATGGTGCACGACCAGCAGCAGTCTCCCGCGCATCCGGGGACCGGCGTCGCACCAGACGGCTTCGACGACCTCTCCGTGCGCGGGCCTCAGCCGTCTGCGGGCCTGTTCGCCCGCCTCGGTGACGGCGGCGCGTACCGCGTCGCCGTCGAGCCCGGCGACGTCGACGCGGGTGAAGCGGTCCCGGGCGCGCACGGAGCCGGGCGGCAGCGCTTCCAGCACGGGGGCGCCGCCGGCCGGGCGGGTGGCGCGGAGCCGGAGCATGTCGTGCTGGTCCAGGACGAGTTGGAGTGTGGCGACGAGGGCGTCCTCGTAGGCGCCGGCGGGCGTGCGCAGCACCCCTGACTGGTTGTAGCCGTCCGTGGTGCCCGGCCGTTCCAGGAACCAGGCGGCGATGGGCGTCGGGGGCATCTGTCCGGTGCCCTGCCCGGCCGGGACGGCGGCTGCCCGGCCGAGCTCGGTGGCGACGGCCGCGATGGCCTCGGGTGTGCGGTGGACGAAGACGTCGCGCGGGGTGACGCCGAGGCCGGCCTCGCGGACCCGGCTGACGAGCTGGATGGAGAGGATGCTGTCACCGCCGAGCGCGAAGAAGTCGTCGTCGGTGCGGACGGCGGGGGTGCGCAGCACGGAGGTGAAGACGTCGCACAGGACGCTTTCCCGTGGGGTGCGCGGCCGGCCTCCGGGCCGGGTGGCCGCGGGGCGCTCGGGGGCGGGCAGGGCACGCCGGTCGGTCTTGCCGTTGGGCAGCAGCGGCAGGGCGTCGAGCGGCACGTGGACGGCGGGAACCATGTAGGGCGGCAGGACCGCGGTCAGCCGGGCGCGCAGTTCCCCGTCGGTGAGGGCGGCGGTCCCGTCGCGCGGGTCGGCGACTGTGTACGCGACCAGTCGCCGCTCACCGGGCCGGTCCTCCCGGACGAGGGCGCAGGCGGCGGCGATGCCGTCGAGGGCGGTGAGCGCGGCCTCGATCTCGCCGAGTTCGATACGGAAGCCGTGCAGCTTGACCTGGTCGTCGGCGCGGGAGACATAGGTGAGCAGGCCGTCGGCGTCCCGCCGGACGAGGTCGCCCGTGCGGTACATGCGGCTCCCGGCCGGGCCGTACGGATCGGCGACGAACCGCCCGGCGGTCAGGCCGGGGCGTCCCAGGTAGCCGCGTGCGAGGCCGTCGCCCGCGACGTAGAGCTCACCGGTGGCGCCCGGCGGCACGGGCCGCAGTCCGGCGTCCAGGACATGGGCGCGGGTGTTGTCGACGGGGCGTCCGAGCGGCACGGTCCCCTCCCCCGCCGAGGCGTCGGCCTCGTCGGCCCGGTGGTGGTGGGCGGTCGCGTCGATCGTCGTCTCGGTGGGGCCGTAGAGGTTGTGGACCTCGGCGTGCCAGGCCCGTCCCACGCGCTCGGCCAGCGCCCGGGACAGGGGTTCGCCGCCGCACAGCACGGCCCGCAGCGTCGTGGGCGCCTCGTCGGCCCCGGTCTCGGTGAGGACGACCGCGAGGTGCGAGGGCACGAACTGCGCGACGGTCGTGCCCGCGTCGCGCATCCGCGCCAGCAGCCCCGCCGGGTCGTGGTTGAGGGCGGGCGGCACGAGGCAGGTGGAACCGCCGTGCAGCAGCGGCAGCCAGGTCTCCCAGACGGAGGCGTCGAAGCTCGGCGACGTACGGGCGAGGACCCGGTCGTCGTCGGTGAGGCCCAGGTGGTCCGCCATCCAGGCCATGTGGTTGGTCAGGGCGTCGTGGGTGACGACGACGCCCTTGGGTCGGCCGGTGGAGCCCGAGGTGTAGATGACGTACGCCGCGTCGTGCGGGTCCGGCACGGCGGCGGGTGGCCCCGCGCAGCCGTCGGACCAGGCGGCCCGGTCGTCGAGCGCGAGGCAGGGCACGGACCGTTCGTGGCGTGCGGTGCGCGTGGTGCCGTGGGTGAGGAGCAGTGCCGGACGGGCGTCGTCGATCATGTGGGCGACGCGCGCCTCGGGGTACTCCAGGTCCAGCGGCAGGTACGCGGCCCCGGCCTTGGCCACCGCGAGCATCGCGACCGCCTGGTCGGTGGTGCCTTCCAGGGCGAGGGCGACGAGGTCCCCGCGGCCGATGCCCCGGCTCCACAGGTGGTGCGCCAGATCGTCGGAGAGGGCGTCGAGTTCACCGAAGGTGAGGCGGTGCGTGCCGTCCAGCACGGCGATCGCCGCCGGGGTCCGCGCGCACTGTGCCCGGAAGGCGTCGGGCACGGTGCGTGCCGCGGGCGGCCGGACGCGGCCGTGCGCGGCCCGTTCGAGGCCCTGCCGCTCGCCGGCGTCCAGGACGTCCACGGCGTGGACGCGCCGGCCTGGGTCGGCCGCAAGCGACGCGAGCAGCCGGGTCAGCCGGGCGGCCAGGGCGTGCGCGGTCGCGTGGCCGAAGAGTTCGGTGGAGAACTCCAGTACGCCGTCGAGACCCGCGGGTCTTCCCGTGCCGTCGTGCTTCTCCGTGAAGGTGAAGGTCAGGTCGAACTTGCTGATGCCGGTGTGCACGGGCTGTTCCGTGACCGTGAGGCCCGGCAGGTCGACCGCCGCGTCCGCGTGGTTCTGGAGGACGAGCATGGTCTGGAACAGCGGGTGGTGGTTCTGTGCCCGGACCGGGTCGAGGGCGTCCACCAGCCGCTCGAAGGGCACGTCCTGGTGTGCGTACGCCGCCAGGTCGAACTCCCGTACTCGGTCCAGGACTTCGGTGAAGGAGGGGTCCCCGCTCAGATCGGTGCGCAGGACGAGGGTGTTGACGAAGAAGCCCACCAGGTCGTCGAGGGCCTCGTCGGTGCGGCCCGCGACGGCGGTGCCGAGGGGGATGTCCTCACCGGCGCCGTGCCGCGAGAGGAGTACCGACAGGGCTGCCTGGAGCACCATGAACAGGCTGCAGCCACGGGCACGGGCCAGCCCCGCCAGGGCTCGGTGGGTGTCCGCGTCGACGGGGAAGACGAACGCGTCACCGCGGTGCGCCGTCACGGCGGGCCGGGGGTGGTCGTAGGGCAGGTCGAGGACGTCGGGGGCGCCCGCGAGCGCCGTGCGCCAGAAGTCCAGCTGGCGGGCCGCCTGCCCGGCCTGGTCGTCCTCGTCGCCGAGCAGCGCGCGCTGCCAGAGGGTGTAGTCGGCGTACTGGACGGCGAGTTCCGTCCAGGGCGGCTCCACCCCCTCGGTGCGGGCCCGGTAGGCCGTGCCGAGGTCGCGTGCGAGCGGGGCGAGGGACCAGCCGTCGCCCGCGATGTGGTGGACGAGCAGCACGAGGACGTGGTCCTCGGCTTCCAGCCGCACGAGCCGTGCCCGTACGGGGATGTCCGTGCCGACGTCGAAGGCGTGTGCCACCTCGGCGGCGAGAACCTCGTCGAGACGGTCCGCCGGGGAGACGCGGGGCGTCAGGTCGATGTCGGCGCCGTCGGCGTCGAGGACGAGCTGGCGCGCCACGCCGTCGGTCTCGGGGAAGACGGTGCGCAGGCTCTCGTGACGCCCCACGACGTCCGCGAGGGCGCTCTCCAGGGCGTCCGCGTCGAGCGGGCCGCGGAGACGGAGCACGAGCGGCACGTTGTACGTGGCGCTGGGCCCTTCGAGCCGGTTGAGGAACCACAGGCGCTGCTGCGCGGAGGACAGCGGCATCGGGTCGGGGCGGCGGGGCGCCCGCCGCAGGGGTGCCCGGGCGTCCGCGGCACCGTCCAGCGCGGTGGCCAGAGCCGCCGGTGTCGGGTGCTCGAAGAGAGCCTTGACCTGGACCTCCGCACCGAGCGCGGGGCGGATGCGGGCGACGAGCCGGGTGGCGAGCAGCGAGTGTCCGCCGAGGGCGAAGAAGTCGTCGTCGGCACCCGCGGCGTCCAAGCCGAGCACATCGGCGAAGAGCCCGCACAGGATCTCCTCGCGGACGGTACGGGCGGGGCGCCCGGCGGCCGGTGCGGCGTGGTCCGGTGCGGGCAGGGCCCGCCGGTCCACCTTGCCGTTGACGGTCAGCGGCAGCGCGTCGAGCAGGACGAACGCGGAGGGCACCATGTAGGCGGGCAGGGACCGGCCGACGGCCCGGGCGAGGTCGCCCGGTCCGGGGCGCGTTCCCTCCGCGGGCACCACGTACGCCACGAGCCGCCGGTCGCCCGGGGTGTCCTCCCGGACGACGGCGAAGGAGTCGGCCACGCCCTCGCAGCAGGCCAGCACGCCCTCGATCTCTCCGAGTTCGATGCGGTGGCCGCGCAGTTTCACCTGGCCGTCGGCGCGGCTGACGTAGGCGATCTGTCCGTCGCCGGTCCACCGGACGAGGTCGCCGGTGCGGTACATGCGTCCGCCCGCCGCGTCGAACGGGTCGGCCACGAAGCGCGTGGCGGTCAGCCCGGGAAGCCCCGTGTACCCGCGTGCCACACCGCGTCCCGCGAGGTACAGCTCGCCCACGACACCGGGCGGGACCTGCCCGAGGGAGCCGTCGAGGACGTACAGGCTCATGCCGTCCAGGGGGCGGCCGATGGGCGGGGGTCCGGAGGGCAGGTCCGCCGCCACGTCGTACCGGGTGGCGAAGGTGGTGGTCTCGGTGGGCCCGTACACATGGAGGACCCGTACGCCCGGCGCGGTACCGGCGATCCGCTGCATCGCGTCCGGTGAGGCCAGTTCCCCGCCGGCGCACACGAGCCGGAGGCCGGCGAAGGCGCCCGGACCGGTCTCGGCGATCACGTTGAACAGCGCCGTCGTCAGGAAGACCGCTGACACCCCGTGTTCGCGTACGGCGTCGCCGAGGGCTGCCGCCTCCAGGACACCGTCCGGTGCGACGACGATCCTCCCGCCGTTCAGGAGCGGAGCCCAGATCTCGAAGGTGGAGGCGTCGAAGACGTACGCCGAGTGCATCAGCACCGCGTCGCCCGCGCCGCCCTCCCAGGCGGAGTCCGCGGTGAGCGCGGCCGCGTCGGCGTGCGTGACGCCGACGCCTTTGGGCAGGCCGGTGGAGCCGGAGGTGAACATCACGTAGGCCAGCGCTCCGGGGCCCGGTACCGGGCCCGGCCGGACCGGCCGCTCGGGCGCGCCCCGCAGGATCCGGCCGAGCCGGTCCACGACCACGACCGGTGTCCGCCGGGCCGTCGCGGTCACCCAGGGGGAGGCGGATGCCTCCTCGTCGACGACGAGGACCCGCACGGCCGCGACCCCGGCGGCCTGGTCGAGCCGTTCCTCGGGCCAGCGCGCATCCAGCGGGACGTAGGCGCCGGACGCCCGGACCACACCCAGGGACACCGACACGACGGCCGGTGACCTGGCGAGGAGCACTCCCACCCCGGCCTCGGGGCCCACGCCGAGACCCGCCAGGGCGTGGGCCAGGTCGTCGGAGATCGCGTCGAGTCGAGCGTACGTCAGCGTGGTGCCTTCGCCCGTGACGGCCACGGCTCCCGGTGTGCGGCGTGCCTGGGCGGCGAAGAGCGCGGGCAGGGTGGCGCCCCCGGTGTCCGCGGGCAGCCTGCGGCCGGTGCCCCAGCGGCTGACACGGGCGTGCTCGTCGGCCGCCATCAGGCCGTAGCCGGCCAGGGGCAGGCCGGGGTCGGCGGCCACCTGCTCCAGGAGGCGGACCAGACGGGTGGCGAGGATCTCGGCCGTGGTCCGGTCGAAGAGGGCTGTGGCGTATTCGATCCCGGCGGTGAGGCAGCCCCCGGCACGTCCGGAGGTGTTCTCGCCACGCCCGTCGGTGTCCTCGGTCCGCCGCTCCTCCGTGAAGGCGAAGGTGAGGTCGAACTTGCTCAGTCCGTTGTGGACCAGCCGGTCCTCGACGAGGAGACCGGGCAGGTCGGGGCGGGCCGTCTCCTGGTTCTGGAGGACCAGCATGGTCTGGAAGAGCGGGTGGTGGTTGCGCGCCCGGACGGGGTTGAGGCTCTCGACGAGACGCTCGAAGGGCACGTCCTGGTGCGCGTACGCGGCGAGGTCGAACTCCCGCACTCGTACGAGCAGTTCGCGGAAGGTCGGGTTGCCGGTCAGGTCGGTCCGCAGCACGAGCGTGTTGACGAAGAAGCCGACCAGGTCCTCCAGCGCCTCGTCCGTGCGGCCTGCGACGGGCGAGCCGAGCGGGATGTCGTCACCGGCGCCGTGCCGGTGCAGCAGGGTGGCCACGGCCGCCTGGAGCACCATGAACAGGCTGCTGCCCGACTCACGTGCCAGGCGGAGGAGGCCGTCGTACACCGGGGGCGGCACATCGAAGGTGTGGACGGCGCCGCGCGGATCGGTGGTCGCGGGGCGCGGCCGGTCCAGCGGCAGGTCGATCGGTCCGGGCAGACCGGCGAGGGCCGTGTGCCAGTGGTCGAGTTGCTGCCGGAGCACACTCTGCGGGGCGACACCGTCGCCCAGGGTCTCGTGCTGCCAGAGGGTGTAGTCGGCGTACTGGAGGGGCTCGCCGGCCGTCGGCTCGGGCTCACGGCCCTCGACGCGGGCCCGGTAGGCGTCGCCGAGATGGCGGGCGAGCGGGGCGAGGGACCAGCCGTCGCCCGCGATGTGGTGCAGCACCAGCACCAGGACGTGGTGGTCCGGTGCGGGGCGGAGCAGCAGGGCGCGCAGTGGCAGGTCGGTGACGACGTCGAACGGCTCGCGCACGGCGGCCAGGACGGCCGCCTCCAGGTCGCCCGGGGCCGTGGCGACGACGGGCAGCGGGAGCGTCACGGCATCGGCGGGAAGGATCAGCTGGTGTGGCACGCCGTCCTGTTCCGGGAACAGGGTGCGCAACGCCTCGTGCCGTCGCACGACATCGTGCACAGCGGCTCTCAAGGCGTCTGTGCTCAGGGTGCCTTCGAGTTCGAGTACGAGCGGGATGTTGTAGGCGGAGCTGGGTCCCTCGAGCCGGTCGAGGAACCAGAGGCGCTGCTGCGCCGAGGACAGCGGCATCGGATCGGGCCGCCGCACGGCCCGCACCACCGGCGGACGGGCCGGGCCCGGCGTGTGGAGGGCCCGGGCGAGACCCGCGACGGTCGGGTGCTCGAAGAGGGTGCGCACGGCGATCTCCGCGCCCAGGACAGCGCGGACCCGGCTGACGACCCGCATGGCGAGGAGTGAGTGGCCGCCGAGGTCGAAGAAGCTGTCGTGCGGGCCCACCACCGGTCTGTCCAGGACGTCGGAGAAGATCCCGGCGAGCAGGTCCTCCTGGAAGGTGCGGGGGGCTGTTCCGGCGGGATCACCCGCGCCCGCACCGGGTTCGGGCAGGGCACGCCGGTCCACCTTGCCGTTGGGCAGGAGGGGCAGGTCGTCCAGGAGGACCACGGAGCCGGGCACCATGTAGTGCGGAAGGGTCTCGGCGAGTGCGTCCCGCAGGGCGGTGGGGCGCGGTTCGGGCCCCCCGGTGACGGCGTAGGCGACGAGCCGGCGGTGGCCGGGTGTGTCCTCGCGGATCACGGCGCAGGCAGCGGTGACGCCGGGGCGTGCGAGGAGCGCGGCCTCGACCTCGCCGAGTTCGATGCGGAAGCCCCGGAGTTTGACCTGGTCGTCGGCGCGGGCCACGTAGTCGAGCAGGCCGTGCCGGTTCCACCGTACGAGGTCACCCGTCCGGTACATGCGGGAGCCGGAGGCTTCGAACGGGTCGGCGACGAACCGGGCGGCGGTCGGGCCCGGCCTGTCCAGATAGCCACGGGCCAGGTTGGGACCCGACAGGTACAGCTCTCCGGTGACACCGGGTGGCACGGGCCGCAGCCGGGAGTCGAGGACGTAGGTGCGCATGGTGTCGACGGGCCGGCCCATCGGCACGCTCTCGGACGGTGTGCGGGCGTCCTCGTGTCCGTCGCCTTCCGGACCGCTCGCGCGGTGGGCGGTCGCGTCGATGGTCGCCTCGGTCGGCCCGTACAGGTTGTGGACCTCGGCCCGCCACAGACCGGCGACGTCCTCGGCGAGGGCGCGCGGCAGCGGTTCTCCGCCGCACAGCACGGCGCGCAGCGCGGGAAGGGGCGCCGCGTGCGCGGCCTCGGCGAGGACGAGGGCCAGGTGCGAGGGCACGAACTGGGCGACGGTGACGCCGAACCGGTTCATCCAGGAGACGAGGTTGCCGGGTTCCCGGTTGGCCTCCTGCGGCAGGACGCACACTTCGGCGCCGTTCATCAGCGGGAGCCAGATCTCCCACACGGAGGCGTCGAAGCTGGTGGAGGTGCGGGCGAGCACCCGGTCCTGCGGGGTCACCGTCAGGTGCCCGGCCATCCAGGCCATGTGGTTGGCCAGCGCGGAGTGCGTCACGACCACGCCCTTGGGACGGCCGGTGGAGCCCGAGGTGTGGATGACGTACGCGGGGTCGGCCGGGTGGGGCGTGTGCGGGGCGGGCACGGTGGCCCCGCACCGCCAGGAGCCCGGATCGTCGAGGGCGAGCCACGGTACGTCGCTTTCCGGCAGGGCCGCCCGGACGTCCGTGGTGGTGAGCAGCAGGACGGGACGGGCGTCGTCGAACATGTGCCGGATGCGGGCGGGCGGATACTGCGGGTCGACCGGCAGGTAGGCGGCGCCGGCGCGCAGGACGGCCAGCATGGCCACGACGGTGTCCACGGACGGTGGTGCGGCGAGGGCCACCCGGTCCTCGCGGCCGGCGCCCCGCTCACGCAGGGCGTGGGCCAGGGCGTCGGCGCGGGCGTCGAGCTCGGTGTAGGTGAGGCTCGTGTGCGCGTCGCGCACGGCGACGGCGTGGGGGGTGCGCGCGGCCCACTTCCGGACCACCTCGGGAGCGCTCAGGACGGGCAACGGCCTGTCCGCTCCCGCGCCTTGGCGCAGGACGAGATCCCGCTCGCCCGGCGCGAGGGGGTCGAGGCCCCCGACCCTGCGGTCGGGGTCGGTCACCGCCAGGGTGAGGACGTGGGCGAAGCGGGCGCAGAGTGCGCGGGCGGTCGCTGCGTCGAAGAGGTCGGTGGCGAATTCCAGATATCCCCCGATGCCGCCTGCCTCGTGCGCCGAGCCGCGCTCGTCCGGCTCGGTGCGCTCGGTGCGCTCGGTGAGCGAGAACGTCAGGTCGAACTTGCTCACCCCGGTGTGCCGGGACCGGTCGGTGACGGTGATGCCGGGGAGGCCGAGTTCCGCCTGTTCCTGGTTCTGGAGGACGAGCATGGTCTGGAAGAGCGGGTGATGGTCGCCGGAGCGTTCGGGGTTGAGCGCCTCCACGACCCGTTCGAAGGGGATGTCGCCGTGGCTGAAGGCCGCGATGTCGAACTCCGCGACTCTTGCGAGGAGTTCGCGGAAGGTCGGGTCCCCGGACAGGTCCGTGCGCAGGACGACGGTGTTGACGAAGAACCCGACCAGATCGTCGAGCGCCTCGTCGGTGCGCCCGGCCACCGCGGCCCCGAGCGGGATGTCGGTGCCGGCTCCGTGGGCGTGCAGTGTCACCGCGAGCGCCGCCTGCAGCACCATGAAGGGGGTGCAGCCGGCGGTGCGGGCGAGCCGGGTGAGCGCGGCGTGCGCGGGGGCGGGCAGTTCGAAGGGGACCGCGTCGCCCCGGTGACCGGCGACGGCCGGGCGGGGGCGGTCGAGCGGCAGGTCGAGCAGGTCGGGGGCGCCACGCAACGCCTCCTGCCAGAAGACGAGCTGACGTGCGGCCAGGCTGTCCGGGTCCCCGTCGGCGCCGAGCATGTCGCGCTGCCAGAGGGCGTAGTCGGCGTACTGCACCCGGAGCTCGGGCCATTCCGGTGTGCCCGTGCCCGTGTTCCTGGCACGGTAGGCGGCGCCGAGGTCCCGGCTGAGCGGGGCGAGGGACCAGCCGTCGGCGACGACATGGTGGAGGACGAGCAGCAGGATGTGGCGGTCGGGGCCCGGGCGCAGCAGGTGGGCGCGGACACCCACGTCGCCGCTGAGGTCGAAGGGCACCGCGGACAGACGGCGCACCGTCTCCTCGGCCCAGGCGTCGGCGTCCACCCCGGGCGGGCGCTCCTCGGTGACGAGGGGGACGAGCGTGGCGGCGACCGACGCGCCGAGGATCTCCTGTCGGGCCGTGCCGTCGTGTTCGGCGAAGACGGTGCGCAGGCTCTCGTGCCGGGCGACCACGTCGGCCAGGGCACCGCGCAGGGCGTCCGTGTCCAGGGGGCCTTCGAGTTCGAGGACCAGCGGGACGGTGTAGGTGTCGCTGGGCCCCTCGGCCCGGTTGAGGAACCAGAGGCGCTGCTGCGCGTGGGACAGCGGCACCGCTTGGGGCCGTGGCCGCGGGGTGAGGGCCGGCCGGGCCGTCGCGGTGGTGTCGAGGGCGGAGGCCAGGGCGGCGACGGTGGGGTGGTCGAAGAGGGTGCGCATGCCCAGTTCGGCGCCCAGGGCGGCCCGGACCCGGCCGGTGAGGCGGGTGGCGAGAAGGGAATGGCCGCCGAGGGAGAAGAAGTTGTCGTCGATGCCGACGGACTCCGCCCCGAGGACGTCCGCGAACAGTCCGGCCAGGACCGCCTCGTAGGCGGTGCGTGGGGAACGTCCCGTGGTGGCGGCGGCGCGGGGTGCGGGCAGCGCGCGCCGGTCGACCTTGCCGTTGGCGTTCAGGGGCAGCGCGTCGAGGAGGACGAATGCGGAAGGCACCATGTACGCGGGCAGCGTGCGTCCCACCCGGCGGGCCAGGGCGGCCTCGTCGGGCCGGGTGCCGGGGGCCGTGGCGAGATACGCGACGAGCCGCCGGTCGCCGGGTATGTCCTCACGCACCACGACGCAGGCGGCACGGACGTCCGGGTCGGCGAGGAGCGTGTTCTCGATCTCGGCGGGCTCGATGCGGAAGCCGCGGAGTTTGACCTGTCCGTCCGCGCGTCCGACGTACTCGATGTCACCGCGCGCGGTCCAGCGCACGAGGTCGCCCGTCCGGTACATGCGGCCTCCGGCCGCGTCGTACGGGTCGGCGACGAACCTGGTGGCCGTCGGTGCCGGGCGGTCCTGGTAGCCGCGGGCGACACCCCGGCCGCCCACGTACAGTTCCCCCACCACACCGGGCGGCACCGTCGCGAGGGAGCCGTCGAGCACGTAGAGGCGCGTTCCGTCCAGGGCCCGGCCGATGGGCGGCACGCCCGGCGCGTCCGCGACGACCTCGTGGCGGGTGGCGAACGTCGTGGTCTCCGTGGGCCCGTACACATGGAGGACGCGGGTGCCGGGAGCGGCCGCCGCCACCCTCTGCATCAGGTCCGGGGTGGCGGCCTCGCCTCCCGCGGCGACGAGGCGCAGTCCGGCGAACGCCGTGGGGTCGGCCTCGGCCACCACGTTGAACAGGGCCGTCGTCAGGAACAGGGCGGTCACCCCGTGCCTGGACACCACGTCCTCCAGGGCCGGTGCGTCCAGGGCGCCGGCGGGCGCGACGACCACACGACCGCCGTTCAGGAGCGGGGCCCAGATCTCGAACGTGGAGGCGTCGAAGACGTACGCGGAGTGGAGCAGCACCGCGTCGCACGCCCCGTCCGACCACGCGGAGTCTGCGGCCAGCGCGAGCACGTCGGCGTGCGTGACACCGACACCCTTCGGCAGGCCCGTGGAGCCGGAGGTGAACATCACGTAGGCGAGCCGGTCACCTCGGAGCACCGGCGGCAGCGTTCCCCCCGGAGGCGGGGCGTGGCCCACGACGCCGCCGAGAGCGTCGACGACGATCACCGGCAGGGTGGCGGCCGCCCGCTCCGCCCACGGCTGGGCGGCGGCCGCCTCGTCGACCACCAGCGCGCGCAGGCGGGCGACCCCCGCCACCCGGTCCAGCCGTTCGGCGGGCCAGGCCGGGTCCATGGGTACGTACGCGGCTCCCGCGCCGACCACGCCGACCGTGGTGGTCACCACTGCCGCGGAGCGGCCCATGAGGACGCCGACGGCGTCCTCGGCGCCGATGCCCGAGTGGACCAGGAGAGCGGAGAGTTCGTCCGTGGTCCGTGCCAGCTCCCGGTAGGACAGCGCGGCCGCCCCGTCCAGGACCGCCGGGGCGTCGGGGGTCAGCCGTGCCTGCGTGCTGAACGCCTCCGGCAGGCTCACGGCGGCCGTCCCCCCGGCCGGCAGAGCCGCGCCGCGTCCCTGGGCGAGCAGCGTCTCGGCGGCGGTGCCGTCGAGGAACGGCAGGTCACGCAGGAGCGTTCCGGCGTCCGCGTCGGCGAGGTTCGACAGGAAGGAGACGACGGCCTGCTGGAGCAGCCGCACGTCCTCGGGGTGGTACAGGTCCGGGTTGGCGTCGAATCCGATCAACGGGCCCTTGCCCTCGGCCCGTTCGGAGACGAAGAGCGACACGTCGCCGACCGGGCCGATGGACAGCACACGGGAGGGGGCGGGGCTGCCTGCGAAGTCGAGGTCGTAGTCGTAGCCCATGATGTTGACGACGACGTCGGTGAGGTGTGACGCGCCGTCGGTCATGTTCAGCTCGCGGGCGAGCTGTTCGCGGGAGAAGCGTCGGTGGCGCAGGGCGCCGCGCATCTCGTCGGCGGCGGCACGCACGAGGGCGCCGACCGTCATGTCGGCGGTGACGGTCAGCCGGAGCGGCAGGATGTTGGACGTCATGCCGACGATGTGCCGCAGCCCGCCGTGCCGGCCGTTCGAGGCAAGGCCCACGGTGACGTCCTGCGCCCCGCCGACCCGGCCGACGTAGGCGGCGACCGCTCCCACGAGGGCGGCGGTCCAGCTGGTGCGATGGCCGGCCGCGAGCCTGCGCAGGGCGTCGAGCACGGCCACGGGCAGGGTCTCGCCGGTGTGCATCCGCACGTCGGCCACGGCGGGCGCGGGGGCGTCGGTGCGGCGGCGTACGAGCGCGGTACCGCCGCGCGCGTACACGTCGCCGACGCCGGTACCACCACCGGCATCGGTGCCGGCACCGGCGGCGTTCGTCGCGGTGGCGTCGGCCAGATCGGCGAACCTGCCGGTCCAGTAGGCGCGGTCTGCCTCGTAGCGGTCGGAGCCGAGGTACGCCGCTTCGTCGGCCACGAGGTCGCGCAGGGGTGCGGCGGCGGGTGGTTCGACCGCCGCGAGGTCCTCCCCGCGCACGGCGCGCCCGTAGAGCTCGGCCACGGCGCGTCCGAAGACGGCACCGCCGAGGCCGTCGACGGCTATGTGGTGGAAGCGGACGTACCAGTAGTGCAGCCGGGCGTCGAGACGCAGCAGGGCGAAGTGGTGGCGCGGGGCGTCGAGCCGGTCGACGGTCGACATGTCGTCGGCCATGTAACGCTCGGCCGCGGCAACCGGGTCGTCGGCGTCGGACAGGTCGACGGTACGGAGTCGTCCGGTGTCGTTCGCGTGGCGGTGCACCACGCGCTGACGCACCGTCTCTCCCCGGGCGACGAACTCGAGGTTGAGGCTGTCGCAAACCGCCAGGGCCCGGGCCAGAGCCGAGGCGAACAATTCCTCGTCGAGGTCGCCACGGATCTGGAAGCATTCGCCGATGTTGTATTTCGGACTGCCCGGATCGACGAGTTGTCCGTACCAGACGCCCTGCTGCGCCGCGGTCAGTTCGAGAAGCTCATCGGGAACCACACCGGTCGGAATCGAACGGATTTCGCGCATGCCGGTCCACACCTTTGGGGAGAGATTTCGGGGACGGTGAAGAAGGGCCGGAGGGAACCGGCCGCGCCAGTGCACCGATCATCGACGCCGGAGCCGGCGTAAGCGGAGAAGGGGCATCGCCGCCCCCACTTCTCCGGGCGCGGCCAGGATCCCGCAAGGGGGGCTCACCCACCCCCGGGAGATCACATCGCCTTCACTCACCGAGGGCGTCGACAAACAGCCCATCGATGTTTTATGAACGCCACATGAAGGCGGCATGAGCACTTACGAGCAAAGCGCGACGCTGACTCGATCAAACCTGATCGATTCCGCCCGAGCGAGAGCGAAATCGATCAGCTTGGAGTGCCGGCACGCAGTCCCACCTGGGGCTACCCGGCGGCCCGGCCGCCGGCTCGTCCCGCTTCGACGCCTGACGCCCGCACCAGACCGGCGGGCCGCATGTCGGTCCAGGCACCCTCGATCACGTCGAGACATTCCTGACGCGACCCCTCCGGACCGTCGGCGCGCCAGCCGCCCGGGACTTCGATGTGCGCGGGCCACAACGAGTACTGACCCTCGTCGTTCACCAGCGCCAGGAATCGCCCCGACTCGTCATCGAAAGGATTGGTCACGACTGTCCCCCCACTTGTTCTCACGTTCTCCATGACTTGTTCAGCAACTGCTCCCGGGCGTTTCGCGTCGGTCGTTTCCGCGACACACCGTCGAGCCCCCCTGCATCCCCACGGCGAGATCTCGTCCCATCGGAACGGATACGTTACGCCTCCGCCCGCACCGCCGGATCCCTGACCGATCCACCGTCAATCCGATGTCGCCCGTTCACGCCGATCACATTAGAGGATTCGAAGCTGCGAACGGCGCGTATTCGCCTGATTACTTACAAGCACTCACACAACTGCGAGAGGGCGCACCGGCCCGGGGAATATGCCAACGCGGGGAGAGCGGAATAATCCAGCCACCCGGATGTCCCTATAGTCCGGTAGCACTTGATATGAGCCATGCATTTTCGGATAGCGCTCCGGAGTGCGCCCGCGTACTCCTGTTACGAGCGAAGATCCTGCCGAGCCCCCATGCGCCGGGTACGCGCCCCCGAGTGGTCGACGAACCGGACAGGGCCGACCGGCGCCGCCCGATTCACGGGGGGGGGGCCGCACTCGCGCCGTCCTCCACCGAGAGGGCTGTGTGTAGCATCGCCGCCGCACACACCTGGAGGGCTCTCCATGACCCGCACCACACCGCCGCGTCCACTCGACGTCGAAGCGGTCTTCCCCGCTCTGGCCGCTCACCGGCGCACGGCCACACGCCTGCACCCCCGGTCCGGTTCTCCCACGGTGCGGGAGAGCTCGGTGGCGGGACCCCTGCTGTGGCCGGCCGACGAGCCGTGGCCGGTGTGCACCGCCACGCACAAGAAGGGGACCGGGCACCTCCTGTCCGAGGTACGGCTGAAACGCCGGATCCACGCCGAGGCGGAGGGACGCGACCTCACCGACGAGGAGCTGCGCGTGCTGACGGGCACAGGACGGGGTCGCCACGCCCCGGATCTCGCGCCCGACAGCCCCGTGCCGATGCTGGCCGTCGCACAGTTGTACACGCGGGACGTCCCTGATCTGACCGGGCCGCAGGACCAGGACCTGCTCCAGGTCTTCTGGTGCCCGTTCGAGGCCCACGGGCCCGGCTCGACGATCGACGTCGTGCTGGCGTGGCGACGCTCGGCAGACGTCGGGGCGGTGCTCGACCCCCAGCCCGAACCCCGCGTGATCGGCCGCGAGGGGTGCGTCCCGACGATGTGCGTCGTCCATCCGGAACAGGTCGTGGAGTACGAGTACCTCGGTTCGCTGGAGGAGGACCTCCAGGAGGAGATCTGCACGTGGAGGGGCGGGCTTCTCGACGACGAGGAGCCCGACGAGGACCCGGAGGAGGAGGACGACCAGGACGAGGACACCTCTCCCCCGGTGAGCTACGCGACGTACGAGGACTACGCGGCGGCGATGGCGGCCGCCCGGGAAGCCGGACCCGAGACCTTCACCTACATGAGCGATCTGTCGATCGCCCCCGGCTGGAAGGTCGGAGGCTTCGCCTCCTGGCACCTGACGGACCCCGCGCGCGTCGACTGCCTGGTCTGCGGGACCGCCATGCCGCCGCTGCTCACCGTCGACAAGTGGGAGGGCGACAGCGCCTCACGCAGTTGGCGGCCGGTCGAGGACCAGGAGAGCGGCCCACGCACCCATGACCCGACCGGCGTCCACCTCGGCCGGGGGCTGATGCGCGTCCACACCTGCCCGGCCGACCCCGCCCATCCGCACCGGCTGAGCTTCCAGTAGGGCGCGGGCTCGCCGCGGAACCGGGCGGAGGCTCGGCTGCCGTCAGGGTTCAGGGCCTGCGGGAAGCGTGCGCGTCTCACCACTCAGTACGTGTCCCACGACGTGGGCCCGCCGAAGCGCGGACGGTCGTGGCCCGCGAACGAGATTCCCGGGGAACCGAGTTCGCCGATCGGCCGGTGCAGGCGGGCCGACCACTGCGACGACCCCCGGGCAGGTTCCATCGGCGTCAATCGTCGTTGGTCATAGAATTGCGCCGTGAGCAGTGAGGATGCCGCCCTCGAGGCGTTGGCCGTGCTGGGTGACCCGGTGCGGCGCGGACTGTACCGGCACGTGAGCGGGACACCGGATGAGGTGGGACGGGACGCGGCGGCCGAGGCTGCCGGGATCTCCCGCTCACTGGCCGCCTTCCACCTGGACAAGCTGGTGGAGGCCGGGCTGCTGGAGGTGTCCTTCCGGCGGCTGTCGGGGCGCAGCGGTCCGGGCGCCGGGCGCCCCGCGAAGCTCTACCGGCGGGCCGAGGGCGAGCGGGCGGTGTCCGTGCCTCCCCGCTCCTACGACACGGCGGGCCGGCTGCTCGCCGAGGTGGTGGAACGGGCGGGGCTGGACGGGGAACTGCAGGCTGCGGCGCGGGCTGACGGGGAGGCCGGGGGTGAGGCCTCCGGCGACGGGACCGACCCGGTCGAGGTGCTGCGGGCGCGCGGTTTCGAGCCGTTCTGGGACGCCGGGACCCTGCGGCTGAACAACTGCCCGTTCCATGCGCTGGCCGATCAGTTCCCCGCCCTGGTCTGCGGGATGAACCTGGCCGGGATCGAGGGCCTGCTCGCGGGTCTGAAGGGCGGTCAGGGATGGACCGCGGAGATGGATCCGCTGCCGCGGGGATGCTGCGTCGCACTGAGGCCCGCCGACGACGAGAACTAAAAACAAAATTCGTTGACTTTAGAAGTTCGCGCGGGCATGCTGACGCCGTGAACGACTTCCACCTTGCCCAGGTCAACGTCGGGCGGATCCTCGCCCCGCTCGACAGTCCTCAACTGGCCGACTTCGTCGCACAGCTTCCCGAGATCAACGCCCTCGCCGATCGCGCTCCCGGCTTCGTCTGGCGCCTGGTGGACGACGACGGGTCCGACTCCACTTCCCTGCGCCCCGAGAACGACGACGACCTGCTCCTGATCAACTGCTCGGTCTGGGAGTCGGTCGAGGCGCTGCGGGAGTACACCTACCGCAGCGACCACCTCAAGGTGCTGGCCCGGCGCCGGGAGTGGTTCGAACGCCTCGCAGACTTCCACCTCGCGCTGTGGTGGGTGCCCGCCGGCCATCGCCCGACCGTCACCGAGGCGATGGCGCGCGTCGCCCTGATCCGCGAAAGGGGCGAGGGGCCCGAGGCGTTCACCCTCCGGGCCCCGCACCCGCCGCCGTCCAAGGCCCCGACGGCCTGAGGACCCCTGGCCGACGGCCCGACCGCCTGGGGAACCCCGCGCGGAACCGGCCCCGACACCCCGGTGCTCTGCCGGTGGTCCCGGGGCCGGTTCCGTCGGCGCCTCCCGTCAGCCCCCTGTCAGCAGCAGCTCCACCGCCGCAGCGGTCTCCGGGTGAAGGCCGACCAGTGCCGCGCCCGAGGGCTCCGGCGTCTCCGCCCCCCAGGTGCCCTCGCAGCCCAGCAGCTCCGCCACGCTGTCGCACGTCTCGGGGTGGGCGACGAGCAGTGCGGCGCGGCGGGCGCCGGAGCCGCCGGCCGCTGGCGCGGCCGGCGCTTCGGGGACGGCCTGCCACGGCGGGACCCAGGCGTCCAGGGCCGCGAGGCGGCCGGGGAAGACGCGGCCGGCCTCACGGATCAGCAGGGGGGCCAGCTCGGCGCCCTCGGACCGCAACGTGGCGATCAGCTTCGGAAGCCAGGGCAGCAACACCGGGTCCGGCAGTCGCGCGAACGCGTTGGAGACCGCCTCCACGACGAAATCGGCCAGTTGCGGCACCGGTTCCAGAGCGTGCAGGAACCCGCTGAGGTAGCGCGGGTAGGCGGGCACCACCAGCGGGTCGGCCAGCAGTCCGTCGCACCGCTCCCTCAGCTCAGCGCGGGACAGCTGTCCGAGGTGCACCCGGGCCGCCCACAGCAGCGCCACCCTGGAGGGCTCCTCGGGGTGCGACTGGGCGAAGGCCAGATCCAGCTGGGTCCGGTCGCAGCCGAGCGACAGGGCCAGGCTCTCCATGCTGAAGAGGAACCCCAGCATCGCGGCGACCTGGCGTACCGTCGCGTCCTCGTCCGTGAACGCCGTCGGCAGGAGCGTGCAGTAGTGCGCGTATCCCGTCTTGGCGAAGGACTCGATCCACGCCGGCAGCACCGGCCGGCTGATGCGGTAGTAAGCGAGGAGCCTGCGCACCCTGCGCAGCACCTCCGGCGCCCCGTCGACGCTGCGCTCGGTGGCCAGCACGGCGAGGGCGTGGGTGCCCAGCTCGTCGGCGAGGCGGCCGCTGCGCAGATGCAGCACGGCGTCCTCGACGGCCCCGAGGACCTGCGCCGTGGTGGCGTTCGGCGCGTACGCGACACGGCGCAGGCGCTGCTCCAGGACCTGCTCGATGCTGACGCCCTCGTAACCGAGCTCGATGAGCGCCCTCTGGTGGGTGCCGAGCGCCAGGTCCCAGGACTCCTGGACGGACTGTTTGCCGAGCTCCCGCTCCCCCATGATCGGCCGAGCGGCTCCGTGCGGCATCAGGTGGCGCAGCATCCACAGCACATCGGAGCACCGGCGCAGTTCGGGCTGCGAGGTCATGTCCAGGAGGGCGCGCTGGACACCCCGTTGCTGGAGCTTGAGGTTCAGCGGGGCGAGCCGGTCGTGCACGTCGCGGGCCAGGGGCGGCAGCGCGTCGTAGCCGACCTGGCCGACGCGGTCGCCGCCCATCAGGATCTCGACGAGACGGCGGACGTCGCGCCTGCCCGGCACGGTCTCCTTCTCGATGCAGGTGACCGCCGCGTCCTGGAAGTCGTACGGGGTGGGCCGGGCCCGGTCCCGCATGCCGGCCAGCAGGATCGACGTCTCGAACACGGCGATGGCGTCCGCGGTCGAGGCGAGGTAGCCGTTGCGCCGGGCCAGGCGCACGATCTCCACGGACCAGCCGAGGAGTTCGGCCTCGTCCAGCCGGTCGAGGGCCGGCGGGCTCTGCAGGAAACCGGAGAGCCTGTCGGTGGGTGCTTCCGGTGCCACGGGGCCGGCCGGCACCGAGGTCTTCCTGGGCTTCGCCGCTTTCCTGGCCCCCGCCTGGCCCTCGAGCCGGAAGGGCTGCACCCGGGTGCGCTTGAGGTTCTTCGCCCACTGGGTGGCGGCGATCGACACGGAACCGGCGGCCAGGCCGAACTGGGCCTCGATCGCAGCGTGGCTGGACGGGATCAGGCCGTGCTGCCAGGTGCTCTCGCTGGGCGGTGTGATCTCGAAGGTGTCGGCGCCGTGGACACCGAACTCCTCGACCCGGCTGGACGCGTGGAACGCGCCGCAGACGTAGAGGCAGTCCTCCGGGTCGGTCCCCGTCGCGGCGAGGTGCTCCCGCATCCGGGTCCACATGTAGCGCTCACGGTCCTCGTCCACCTGGACCCGGTCCGCGTCCCCGGGGGCCAGCCGGCGGAACAGGCTGCCGATCAGGAGCATGACCTGACGGTAGGTGTCGTGGTCGCTGTCCCCGAGCGGCAGCTCGACGTACTGGTGCCACCACTCCGACCAGTGCCGCACGCGGCCGTGGCGCAGCAGGTGCTCCTCCAGTTCGGCGAAACGGGGCCGCAGGTCACCGATCTCCACACCGACGGCGTCGCCGTGCAGTGCGGCCTCCTCCTCGGCGGGCGGGTCGTCCGGCCCTGCGGGCTCCTTGCTGCCAGCCTGCCACTGGAACACGTGGTCCGAGGAGCGGTCGACCAGGACCAGCTCGACGCCCGGGGTGTCCAGGGCGTAGGCGATGGCCTGGTACTCGGCCGACGCCTCGGTGATCGGGGCCACGACCGACAGGGGTGCCCATTCGGCGGGGAAACCCTTCACCTCGCTCGCGAACGCCTGGACGGCCACCGGAAGCCGGCAGTTGCGGAGCTCCGACAGGAGGGGTGCCATGTCCTCGCACAGCTCCAGGTAGACCACCTTCGGCTGCTTCTCCCGCAGCCTGCGTGCCATCGCGACCGCGGACGCGGGCGAGTGGTGGCAGACGGGAAAGATCTCCAGCGGCTCGCGCACGGCGCGGTCGACGTCGTCGACTATGCCGAGGAGGATGCCCTCCAGCGCATCCGGGCCGTCGGCGAACTCGGTCGCGGCGGTCTGGAGTTGACCACGCAGCGCCTCGAACGGCGTTCCCTCGTCCACGGCACTCATGACAGGGTGGCGATCGCGTCGCGGCCGCCCTCCAGGAACTCCGGCCAGGAGCCGCCCTCCTCCTTGCTGCGCGGCTCGACGACACCGTGCAGGTACTTGTTGAGGATGGCCAGGTCCTCGGGTTCGCGCCGCGCCAGCGAGCCGACGAGCGAGGAGGCCAGGGTGCGCGCGGTAAGCGCACGTTCACCGAAGAAGTTGCTGTGCAGGATCGCGTCCTCCAGTACACCGATCTGCTCGGCGCTCGACAGCGCGGACTCCAGCTTCTCGTCGTCGCTGCCGGCCGCGGCGGAGGAGGCCCGCAGGTCGGCGAAGCTCTGCAGGAGCACGTCCAGCAGGGTCGGCGGCACGTCCAGCTCGATCTGATGACGCTTCAGGAGCTCCTCGGTGCGGAAGCGGACGATCTCCGCCTCGCTCTTCTTGTTCGTCACCACGGGGATGCGCACGAAGTTGAAGCGGCGCTTGAGCGCGGACGACAGGTCGTTGACTCCGCGGTCGCGGCTGTTGGCCGTGGCGATGACGGAGAAGCCCGGCTTGGCGAAGACGATGTTGTCGCTGTCCATCTCCGGGACGGAGATGTACTTCTCCGACAGGATCGAGATCAGCGCGTCCTGGACGTCGCTGGTGGAGCGGGTCAGTTCCTCGAAACGGCCGATCGCACCGGTCTCCATCGCGGTCATGATCGGCGAGGGGATCATCGACTCCCGCGACTGGCCCTTGGAGATCACCATGGACACGTTCCAGGAGTACTTGATGTGGTCCTCGGTGGTGCCGGCCGTTCCCTGCACCACGAGGGTGGAGTTGCGGGAGATCGCGGCGGACAGCAGCTCGGCCAGCCAGCTCTTGCCCGTGCCGGGGTCACCGATGAGCAGCAGCCCCCGGTCCGAGGCCAGCGTGACGATGGAGCGCTCGACGAAGCTGCGGTCGCCGTACCACTTCTGGGAGATCTCCCGGTCGAGACCGTCGGCACGCTCGGAGCCCAGGATGAAGAGGCGGACCATCTTCGGCGACAGCCGCCAGGAGAACGGCTTGGGGCCGTCGTCGACCGACTCCAGCCAGTCGAGCTCCTCGGCGTACTTGATCTCGGCAGGGGCGCGCAACAGGTCGGACATGTCTGTAAGCCTTTCTGAGATGTTCGGTTTCGACTGCACCTGGGCGTGGGCACTTCGGGGCCCTCCGCCCCGGGGCTCGGCCCCAGGACTCGGCCCTAGGTGAGGAAGGTCTTGAGCTCGTGGACGAGCTTGCGGATGTGGCCGGAGAGCACCGGCGTCCCCTGGTCCTTGAAGCGCTCCCGGAACCACGGGTTGACGCTTGCGCGCCCGGCGCTGGTCACGGAGCCGACCGGGATGAACTTGGCCCCGGAGCGGTGGATGGCCGCCATGCTCTCGAACAGCGGCTCGGTCTGCCATTCGTAGAAGTCCGAGATCCACACCACGACCGTGTTGCGGGGCTCGGCGATCTTCGGCTGGGCCAGAGCCATCGCGACCGTGCCGTCGGTGCCGCCCCCGAGATTGGTGCGCAGCAGGGTCTCGAACGGGTCGTGCACCCATGGGGTGAGGTCGAGCGCCTGGGTGTCGTACGCGATGAGGTGGACGTCCACCTTGGGCAGGCCGGCGAAGATCGAGGCGAGGATCGTGCAGTTGACCATCGAGTCCACCATCGAGCCCGACTGGTCGACGACCACGATGAGCCGCTGGGGTGTCGTCTTCCGGGCGGTGTGGCGGTAGAAGAGGCGGTCGACATAGAGCCGCTCCTCCTCGGGGTCCCAGTTGGTGAGGTTCTTCCAGATCGTCCGGTCGAGGTCCAGGTTGCGGAACACCCGCTTGGGCGGGACCGAACGGTCCAGGGCGCCGACGGTCGACTTCTCCACCTGCGTACGCAGCACCTCCGCGACCTCGTCGACGAAGCGGCGGATCAGCGCCTTGGCGTTGGCCAGGGCCACGCCGGACAAGTTGTCCTTGTCCCGCAGCAGTTGCTCGATCAGCGACATGCTCGGCGTGAGCTGCCCGGCGAGCTGGGGGTCGGCGAGCACCTCGCGCAGGCGCATCCGCTTGACGAGCCCGGCCTCGATGGAACCGAGTTCCGGTCCGATCTCCGGGATGAGCCGGCCGAGGTCGGGCATCCGGCCTCCGCCGCCCGTACCGGTCGGGGAGGCTCCCGGCCCTCCGGCGCGCCCTCCGCGCAGCTCCCCCGGCCCGCAGCCGAGCGCGCGCTCCAGCCATCCGGCGTCGGACTGCCACCGGGACAGCTGGCCGGCGGTGACGGTGCCGGGCGGGGAGTGGAAGACGTTGAGCAGGACCTTCGACACGAGCGCGGCGCGACGCACCTCGGCGGCCCGGTCGCGGGCGTCGTCGGCCGTCCCCGCGCCGTCGGCGTCCTCGGCCGTCACACCGGCGTCGGCGTCCTCCTCCGGCACCATCAGACCGTCGAACTCGGCGGCCAGCTCCGGGTGGCGCTGCACCACGGAGTCGACCGACGCCTGCGGGTCCAGCAGCGTCGGCGGAAGCCCGATGTCCTCCACCACGGCGAGGCTCGCCGACTCCAGGGCGGCCTGCTCCTCGTGGTCGAAGAGGCGGGCGAGGAGACGCCAGTACATGACCTGGCGGCGGCTGTCGTACGAGGGTTGCCCGGTGGTCCCGGGACTCCGCTGTCCGGTCATTTCCGCAACAGCCTTCCCGCGCGCTCGCTCAGCACCTTCGCGGCGTCGGTCGCGGCCTTCTCCGCCCTGACCCCGGCCTTGTCCGTCGTCCCTCCGGCCCACGCGCCCGCGTGCACCGACGTCACCTTCTTGCGCACCGTGGTCTCGACGGCGAGCGGCTGCACGTGGAACGTCCCGGCGTCCCAGCGGACGAGCGCGATGCACGCCCCGGACCTGGCAGCGGCCTCGGGCGTGAGAGGCCCGGCGGCGGGGATGCGGTCGGTGTCGACGAGCAGTTCGAGTCCGGCGACGGTGAAGGTCAGCACGCCGTCGTCGTCCATGGAGGCGGTGTATCCCTCCAGGAAGACGGGGACGGCGAGCCGCGCGGGATGCCGGTCCAGGGGCGCGGTCACGTGGGCGACCGCGGTGGGCAGTGCCACGCGGGCGGTGGCGAACGCCTCGGCCGGCTCACCGGTGCGGGCGTGCCCGTCGCTCCAGACGAGATCGCCCTCGGCGGTGACCGGCATACCGGTGAGGTCCATCGAGCGGCCCTCGCCGGCCGCCGCGAGGAGCGACATGTGCGGGCGGAGCAGCTGCCAGATCCCGGCTCCGACGACCGTGTCGGGTTTCGGCACCGACACGCTGGCGCGCACGAGCCGGGACGGGGAGCCGTCCGCGGGCTCGAACACGGCGTGCACCTGCGCCTGCGCGGCGGTCGCGTGCTCCTGTACGTCGATGCCGAGCGGCAGCAGGCGTCCGTCTGCGGTCCCGGTGACGGGCGCGGCGGCCGCGCCGGGCACCGTCAGGAGCATCCCGCGCGACCAGAGGTCGGCCCAGCGGCGCACCGGGAAGCGCTCCGCCGAGGCACCGGGACAGGTCGCGGCGAGCTCGGCGGCGAAGCCGTCGAGGAGGGTCGCGAGGCGGCGCAGGGACGGATCGGGGAGCATCGCGGAGACGACCTCGGCCGCTCCGGACACCACCTCGTGGTCGAGTCCCTGCCATCCGCAGCGCGCCAGGTCGGAGAGCCACGCGCGGGCGGCGGTCAGGACGTTCTCCGCGGGCCCCGAAGTGGCCGGCGGTGCGGTATGCGTACCGTGCGAGCGTCCGGCCGCCTCCTCCACACGGGCCAGCAGGGCGTCGTGGACCGAGCCGAGGAGCGCGGTGCGCGCGCCTGCCAGGGCCAGGAAGTGGTCCTCGCCCGCGGCTCCGGCGGCCGCCTTCCCGGCAGCCTCCGCGACCCGGGCCTCCAGTGGTGTCCCCACGACGGCGTCGGCGAGCCGTGTCGGGCCGGAGTCGCCGGCCTGGGGGCGGAGGAGGCCGGGGACGAGCGCCCGGTCGAAGGCGTCGACGGCCTCCAGGGCCTCGTCCAGCCCGTCGACGGGTCCGGCGAGCAGATCGGCGCGCATCACGCCACCGCCCTGGTCGGCGGGAAGAACTGCATCTCGGGCAACGGCAGTGTGGCCGGAGCGTGTTCGAGGTAGGTGAGGTGACGCAGGAAGCGGCTGAAGACGGACGCGGCGGCCTTCGTCGTGTCCGCCTCCGGGCGGGTTCTCCGCATGGCGGACGCGAGCACGGCCCCGTCGACGTCCCCCTCCGGGACCTCGGCCTTCAGATACCGGACCACGCGGTCGGCGCCGTACTGCAGGACCGACTCGTTGACCAGGGCGCCGATGTGGTTGCAGAACGATCCGTGCGCACCGCCGCAGGGCCGGTTGTTGTTGGTGCTGCAGGCGAAGGCGAAGGACCCCGCGGCGACGGACGAGACGTAGACCCGCCCGATGTCGGATCCGCTGGACACCACACCCTGCAGACGCCCGTCGGCCAGCTCGACGAACGGAACCTTGGCGAGCTTGCGCGGCCGCGCGGGTGGTATCACCCGTGCCGTGCTCGACCTCTCCCAATCGGACAACACGCCATCTCCCATGCACAACTAAGGGGTCGTCCTCGCCGGACCGGCGGAACACGACTGAACCTACTGGCGCCCACTGACAACGCGGTCGCCGCAGGCGGGAGCGCGCGCCGGGGTTAGGGGAGCGGCGGACGCCCCGTCATCGGCCGGGCCGTTCCAGCCCCGTGACCCGCATGGTGATGTTGAGCCGCCCCGAGGCCGGTCCGATGTCCGGGTCACCGGTGCCCTCCAGGACCTTCGGCACACCGTGGTACGCGAAGCGTGAGGGACCTCCGAGGACGAACAGGTCGCCCGAGGAGAGTTCGACGTCGGTGTACGGCCTGGTTCGGGTCTCGGTGTTCCCCACGCGGAAGACGCAGGTGTCGCCGATGGACAGGGAGACGACCGGGGCGGACGACCGCTCGTCCTTGTCCTGGTGCATGCCCATCCTGGCCCGGCCGTCGTAGAAGTTGATCAGCGCGGTGTCCGGGGTGTACTCCTGCGCGGAGGCCTCGTCGCCGTAGGCGGCGAGGACGGCGCGACGGCCCAGCCGGACCATCCAGTCCGGGAACTCGGCGACCCGCCGGCCGTTCACGTCGTCCGCGGTTCGGGTGTACCTGTACGGCTGCCAGTGCCAGCCGACACACACGGTCTGCACGGACATGACGCCACCGCGCGGAAGCCGCGTGTGACGGATGGGTACGGGCCCCATGGCCCAGGCACGGCAGGCCGTCACCAACTCGCGCTGCTGCGCCGGGGTGAGCCAGTCCGGCACGTGCCAGGCGCCCGGGGCGATCTCCCTGGCGGGGCGCGGGATCAGGGCGTTCACGGCCTGGCTCCTCTCAGGCCGCCCCGTGGCCGTTCTCCAGGTCGAGGAGCAGCTGCTTGCGCTCCAGACCCCCCGCGTAGCCCGTCAGGGCGCCGCTCGCGCCGATCACACGGTGGCAGGGGCGTACGACCAGGAGCGGGTTGGCGCCGATGGCCGTGCCGACCGAGCGCACGGCCATGCGTGAGGCACCGATCCGTGCCGCGATCTCTCCGTAGCTGAGCGTGGTGCCGTACGGGATGGCCTCCAGTTCCTGCCACACGCGCCGCTGGAAGTCGGTACCGCGGCCGGCCGTGCGTTCGATGCCGAAGCCGGCCCGGCTGCCCTCGAAGTACGCGCTCAGTTCGGCGGCGCTCGTGCCGAAGGCCCCGTCGTCCCGCTTCCATCCGTCCTGGACCGTCGCGCCGCCCTTCTGGTCCGGCACGGAGAGCGAGGCGAGCGCGGTACCGCCGCGTGCGGTGGCCGACTCCTCGCCCACCAGCAGCAGCTCGCCGAGCGGGCTGTCGATCGTGGTGTAGAGCGTCATGGTCAGGGTCCTTCCGGGTTCGTCGTCGTACACGTACAAGGGTGCCGGGTCGCGGGGGTGCGACCGGCGGTATCCGGACGTCACGCCGGCGCGGGACGGCGCCGGTCCGCGGCAGCCCTCCAGAAGTGGTGCATGGCGTACGTGCGCCAGGGGCGCCAGGTCCCGGTGTCCGCGGCCTCGGCCCCCGCCTGCCGCATCCCCGCCCGGACGGCCACATCGCCGGTAAGCAGTACGTCGGGGTCGCCGAGTGCCCGCATGCGGATGTATCCGGCGGTCCAGGGGCCGACACCCGGCAGGCCCAGGAGGTCCTTCTCGGCCAGGTCCCGGTCGGCGCCCGGGTCCAGGCCGATCCTCCCGTCGGCCAGCGCGGCCGCGACGGCGCGCAGGGTGGCGCGCCGGGAGCCGGGCATCCCGAGCTCGTCCAGGCCGGCCTCGGCTAGGTCCCCGAGGTCGGGGAACGTACGGGTGAGGGCGCCGCTGGGAACCTTGAGCGGCTGTCCGTAGGCCGTCACCAGCGCGCTGCCGAGCCGGCGTCCGGCGGCCACGGAGACCTGCCGGCCCAGTACCGCCCGGACGGCCAGTTCGTGGACATCGGCGGTACCGGGGGCCCGCAGCCCCGGCGACCGGGCGACGAGCGGGGCGAGTGCGGGGTCCGTGCCGAGGCGCTCGGCGACCGCGTCCGGATCGGCGTCCAGGTCGAAGAGGCGGCGCATCCGCTGGGTCGCGGTCGTCAGGTCGCGCAGGTCCCCGAGGTGCAGCCGGCACTCCAGCCAGCCGTCGCCGGTCCGCTCCCCGACCTCGGCGATCCCGGCGCCGTTCGGCAGACGCAGGGTGCGCCGGTAGGTGCGGTCGCCGCGCTCACCCGCGACTTCCTCGATGCCGGTGAGGGCGCGTGCCGCGAGGTGGTCGAAGATCGCGGCAGCGGCGTAGGGGCCCCGGTGGGCGAGCCGCAGGGGCACTCCGCCGCCTCCGTCGGCGGTGCCGACGCAGCCGTAGCGGGAGGAGCCGCCGGGCCGGGCGGCGCGCAGCTCTCCGGGGGTGAGGGCGTAGATCTCGCGCACCGTGTCGTTGAACTGCCGCACGCTGGCGAAACCGGCGGCGAAAGCGATCTCGGCTGCTCCCAGGGTGGTGGTCTGGAGCAGGACCCTGGCGGTGTGGGCCCGCTGGGCGCGGGCGAGGGCGATGGGTCCGGCGCCGACCTCGGCGTTCAGCTGGCGCTGGATCTGGCGGGCGCTGTAGCCGAGGCGTGCAGCGAGCCCGGCCACCCCTTCGCGGTCGACGACCCCGTCGCCGATCAGCCGCATGGCCCGGCCCACCAGGTCGGCGCGCGCGTTCCAGTCGGCGGAGCCGGGCACGGCGTCGGGGCGGCAGCGCCTGCAGGCACGGAATCCGTTGCCCTGGGCCGCGGCCGCGGTGGGGAAGAACGTCACGTTCCGGCGCTTCGGCGTGGTGGCCGGACAGCTCGGGCGGCAGTAGATCCCGGTCGTGGACACGGCGAAGAAGAACTCGCCGTCGAACCGGGCGTCGCGGCTGCTCACCGCCTCGTACCTGCTGTCCTCGCTGGTCATGCCTCCAGGGTGCGGCATGGCGCTCAGCCGTGCTGGCGGATATCGGACACCACGTTCCGGACGACGGCCCACAGCCGGCCACGCCCCGAAGTCCGCCACGAGCCACAGTTCACTACGACCCACAGTTCTCTACAAGCCATAGTTCTCTACGGACAACAGTTCTCTTACATGTCTTTGATTGGAATCATTCCAGAAAAGTGGTTGACTGCGTACGTGATCGAAACCGAGGCCACGACCCTCCTGCGCGGAGCGTCATTGCGAGTGACCCGCCCCAGGGTCGCCGTGCTCTCGGCGGTCCACGAGGCCCCGCACTCCGATGCCACTACCCTCCTCACCCTGGTTCGCACACGCATCGGCGCGGTCTCGACCCAAGCCGTCTACGACGTACTCAGGACGCTCGTCGACGCCGGACTGGCACGGCGGATCGATCTGCCGAATTCCGCGGCACGGTACGAGGGCCGGTCCTGGGACAACCATCAGCACGTGGTCTGCCGCTCGTGCGGCACGATCGCCGACGTCGATGTCCCGCAGGGCGCTCCGCGTCCCGAGACGCCCCGGGATCACGGGTTCACCGTCGACCACGTAGAGGTGACGTACTGGGGCCTGTGCCCCGGATGCCGTGCCGAGCGGGGTCAGCGGGACCCGGAGTCGGTGCACCGAAGTCTTCACGAAGAGGAGCAGAAAAATTTCTGACAACACGAAGCCGCTGACCACTGCCGCCGGCGCACCTGTCGCGAACAACGAGAACGCCGTCACCGCGGGTCCGCGCGGTCCGATGCTGCTCCAGGACGTCTGGTTCCTGGAGAAGCTGGCCCACTTCAGCCGTGAGGTCATCCCGGAGCGTCGTATGCACGCCAAGGGATCCGGCGCCTTCGGCACGTTCCGGGTGACGCAGGACATCACGCGCTACTCCCGGGCCGCCCTCTTCTCCGAGGTCGGCAAGGAGACGGAGCTCTTCGCCCGCTTCTCGACCGTGGCCGGTGAGCGCGGCGCGGCCGACGCCGAGCGCGACATCCGTGGTTTCGCCCTCCGCTTCTACACGGAGGAGGGCAACTGGGACGTCGTCGGCAACAACACGCCGGTGTTCTTCCACCGCGACCCCCACCACTTCCCCGACCTGAACCGCGCCGTGAAGCGCGACCCGCGCACCAACCTGCGCTCGGCGGAGAACAACTGGGACTTCTGGACCAACCTCCCCGAGGCCCTGCACCAGATCACCATCGTGATGTCGGACCGTGGCATCCCCGACGGCTACCGTCACATGCACGGGTTCGGTTCGCACACCTACTCGTTCGTCAACGAGAGCAACGAGCGCTTCTGGGTGAAGTTCCACTTCCGTACGCAGCAGGGCATCAAGAACCTGACCGACGCGGAGGCCGCCGCGGTCGTCGCCGACGACCGTGAGTCCTCGCAGGCGGACCTCTTCGACGCCATCGAGCGCGGCGACAACCCGAAGTGGACCTTCTTCATCCAGGTGATGCCGGAGGCGGACGCCGCGACGTACCGCTACCACCCCTTCGACCTGACCAAGGTCTGGTCGAAGAAGGACTACCCCCTCATCGAGGTCGGCGAGTTCGAGCTCAACCGCAACCCGGAGAACTACTTCGCCGACGTGGAGCAGGCCGCCTTCACCCCGGCGAACCTCGTTCCCGGCGTGGGCGCCTCGCCCGACCGCATGCTGCAGGGCCGGCTGTTCTCGTACGGTGACGCCGCCCGCTACCGCGTCGGCGTCAACCACCACCAGATCCCGGTGAACCAGCCCCGTGGCGCGAAGAACGTCAACACCTACCACCGTGACGGCCAGCTGCGCGTGGACGGCAACCAGGGCGCCGTGCCCGGCTACACCCCGAACAGCTACGGACGCTGGGCGGAGCAGCCGCAGTTCGCGGAGCCGGGCCTGGCGCTCGACGGTGCCGCGGCGGACCGGTTCGACTACCGCGAGGACGACGACAACTACTTCGAGCAGCCGGGGAACCTGTTCCGGGGGATGACTCCGGAGGAGCAGGACGCCCTGTTCGGCAACACCGCCCGGGCCATCGACGGTGCCTCGCAGGCCACCATCGAGCGCCACATCGGCCACTGCACGCAGGCCGACCCGGCCTACGGCGAGGGTGTCCGCAAGGCGATCGAGGCCCTGAAGGCGGCCAAGTAGGCCCTTTCCGGCCATAGCACACGAGGGGCCCCGGGCGACGTCGTCGCCCGGGGCCCCTCGTGCCACGTCAGCCGCTCCCGCGACGGGTCCGGAACGCCTGGACCGGCCCCCCTCCCGGGCCACGCGCGACCACGCGGCTACCCGAGCAGGGCCGTCCGCCCGAACATCTCCGCCGTGGCCCGCGCGCTGGGCGTCCCCGCGTCGAGGTCGGCGCCCGCGTCGACCAGGGCCCCCACGATCGCGTCCTCGCCCTTGAACAGGGCTCCCGCGACGGGTGACTGGTCCCGGGCGTTGCGCAGATCGACGTCGGCGCCGCGCCCGATCAGCGCGCGCACCGTCTCCGTGTGCCCGTGGTACGCGGCGAGCATCAGCGCCGTGTTTCCCTCGTGGTCCTGGACGTCGACCGGCAGACCGTGGTCGAAGAACTCCAGGAGCTCTTCCGTTCGCCCCTGCCGGGCCAGGTCCGTCACGATCACGACAAGCTGGTCGGTCTGTTCCTCGGAAAGCGGTTCCATACCGCCATATTAGGCGGGCACCCCTCAAACCAGTCGGGCAGCGCGATACGCATCACAACGTCCGTCGTGTCTGAACTTCACGGGAACTCCAGCGAAATGGCACGTGTGTGGATATCGTGCACCGAGCGAGGGCGCATCCGTCTGTCCATGGGATCGGCGGATGCGTCCCGTTTGTGGGGATGCAACTGTGGCTGGGGGGTTCATGGGGCATGTCGAAATACCTGAATCGGATATATCCGGGCCTGTCGGGCTGGCGGGGGCACCACGACCGCGTACCGCAGCCTCCCGGAATCACGGGGTGGCTCCCGGGCGCGTGTGGAGAGCCCCGACGACAGTGCAGCGCGACCACGCGGAGAGACCTCGGGCGAGGCACCGGCCCGATCCGCGTGTGCCCTTCCTCGTCCTGACGGATCTGGTGGGTATGGGGGTACCCACCTGGCTCGTGCTGCGGGCCGGTGACCAGCCGGGACCGGGGGCCGCCGCGGCGTCGGCGGCGCTGGTGTGGGCCGGAGTGCGTGCGGCGCGCGGCCGGTACGCGCGCCCGCTGCCCGGGGAGTCCTCCGGGGGCCCGTACGCGCACTTCGGGGACTGGCTGGCGCTCATCGGGGTGCTGGCCGTGCTGCTGGCCGTCACGGGCGGGGGCCTCGACCCGGCGACCGCGGTCGCGGCGCTGGTGCCCGGCCTGGCCCTGGCGGTCCTCGTGGGGACCGTCGGCCGGCTGCGGACCACGGGGGGCAGGCGCGCGCGCCGGGTCCTTGTGGTCGGCGAGGCGGCGGGTCTGGACCGGGCGGTGAATCTGCTCAACTCCCGCAAGGGGCACCCGTACACGGCCGTCGCGGTGGTACCGGTGGGTCCGGCGGCGCCGGACTGCGGGACCCCGGCGCCGGGCCGGCTGGCGCCCGAGCCGGCCGACGACGACGTGTCCACGGTGCTGGGCGGCGCCTTCGCCCATGACGCGGATCTCGTGCTCGTCGCGCCCGGGCCTCAGCTGGACGACGACCGGATGCGCAGGCTGGCATGGGGTCTGCACGACGGCGGCCTCGCCCTCTGCGTGCTCTCGGAGCTGTCGGGGGTCGCCGCGGCGCGGGTGCGGCCGGCGTCCGCGGCCGGACTGACACTGCTGCACGTCGCACCGCCGCTGCGGCACGGTCCGCAGGCCCTGCTCAAGACCGCGCTGGACCGGACCGGTGCCGCACTCGGCCTGCTGGCGCTCGCCCCGCTGTTCTTCGGGGTCGCGCTGGCGGTCCGCCTCTCGTCTCCCGGCCCCGTGTTCCACCGCCAGACCCGTCACGGCCGCCACAACAGGCCTTTCACCATGTGGAAGTTCCGCACGATGGTGGCCGATGCGGAGGCCCGCAGGGAGGAGCTCTCGGCAGCGAACGAGAGCGAGGGGCCGATGTTCAAGATGCGCCGCGATCCGCGGGTGACCCGGATCGGCCATGCCCTGCGCCGGACGTCCCTGGACGAGCTCCCGCAGCTCCTCAACGTGCTGCGGGGTGACATGTCCCTGGTAGGCCCGCGTCCGCCCCTGCCGGACGAGGTGTCGCGCTACGACGAGCGCGAGCTGCGGCGGCTGGCCGTGCGGCCGGGCCTGACCGGTCTGTGGCAGGTCAGCGGACGGTCGGACCTGTCCTGGCAGGAGACGGTCTCGCTGGACCTCTGGTACGTCGACAACTGGTCGGTGGCGACGGACATGGGGCTGCTCGCCCGGACGGTACGCGCCGTCACCGACGGCCGGGGAGCGTACTGAGACGTGGTGGGGGGTCACGAGGGGGGCCGCGTGCACGGGATCAGGACGGGCCGCGGCCGTCCGGCCGGGCGGTCAGCCCTGAGGGGCCTGCCGGCCGAGCCACCAGGCGTAGGTGCGGGCGATGCCGTCCCGCAGCGGAATCTGCGGCTTGAAACCGAGGGAGGCGAGCCGGGACACGTCGAGGAGCTTGCGCGGGGTGCCGTCGGGCTTGGTGGTGTCCCAGACGATGCGGCCCTGATATTCCGTCACCTCCTTGACCGTTTCGGCGAGTTCGCGGATGGCGAGGTCCTCGCCGCAGCCGACGTTGACCGGCTCGGCGTCGTCGTACACCTCCAGCAGTCGCACACAGGCGGCGGCGAGGTCGTCGACGTGGAGGAACTCGCGCCGGGGGCTGCCGGAACCCCACAGGGTGACCTCGCCGGCGCCGTCCCGCTTCGCCTCGTGGAAGCGGCGGATCAGGGCGGGCAGCACGTGCGAGGTCTCCAGGTCGAAGTTGTCCCCGGGGCCGTAGAGGTTGGTGGGCATGGCACTGATGTACGAGGCGCCGTACTGCCGGCGGTAGGACTGGACCTGCACGATTCCGGCGATCTTGGCCAGCGCGTACGCCTCGTTGGTCGGTTCGAGCGGGCCGGTGAGCAGGGCGCTCTCGGGGATCGGCTGGGGGGCGTGCTTGGGATAGATGCACGACGAGCCGAGGAGGAGGAGGCGCTGGACGCCGGCCGCGTGGGCGCCCGCGACCACGGCGAGCTGGATCCGGAGGTTGTCCTCCAGGAACTGGACCGGACTGGTGCTGTTGGCCATGATCCCGCCCACCTTGGCGGCGGCCAGCACCACCGCGTCGGGACGGGTCTCACGCAGGAACGCCTCGGTCGGCGCGGACTCGCGCAGGTCGAGCTCGTCCCGGCCGCGGGTGATCACCTCATGGCCGTCGGCGGTGAGGCGGCGCACCAGCGCCGATCCGACGAGGCCGCGGTGGCCCGCGACGAATATGCGGGCGCCCGGGCGAAGCAGGGGGCGGGTGGATTCCTGGGCCGGGCCCGGAGTCTCAGTCGTCATGGCTCGGATTGTGCCAGCAGCACGGCATCGGGGTGACCCTTTGCCGCATTCCACTCAGATCCCGAAATTTCGGTGACACAAACCGCCCCAAGGGCGACCACAGAAGGGGGGAGTCATGGCAAAGACCGCACTCATCACCGGTGTGACCGGACAGGACGGTTCGTACCTGTCGGAGCTGCTGCTCGAGAAGGGGTACACGGTCCACGGCCTGATACGGCGATCGTCGAGCTTCAACACGGAGCGGATCGACCACATCTACCAGGGCCCCGAGGAAGCGAATCGTTCCTTCGTGCTCCATCACGCCGACCTCTCCGACGGCGTGGCGCTGGTGAACCTGCTGCGGGACATCCAGCCGGACGAGGTCTACAACCTGGGTGCCCAGTCGCACGTCCGGGTGTCCTTCGACGCGCCCCTCTACACGGGTGACGTCACGGGCCTGGGCACCGTGCGGCTGCTGGAGGCGGTCCGCGCGAGCGGGATCGAGACCCGGGTCTACCAGGCGTCCTCGTCCGAGATGTTCGGCGCGAGCCCGCCCCCGCAGAACGAGAAGACCCCGTTCCACCCGCGCAGCCCGTACAGCGTGGCCAAGGTCTACTCGTACTGGGCGACGGTCAACTACCGTGAGGCGTACGGGATGTTCGCCACCAACGGCATCCTGTTCAACCATGAGTCCCCGCGCCGCGGCGAGACCTTCGTGACCCGCAAGATCACCCGCGGGGTGGCCCGGATCAAGGCGGGGCTGCAGGACCGGCTGCATCTGGGCAACCTCGACGCCGTACGCGACTGGGGGTACGCCCCCGAGTACGTGGAGGCGATGTGGCGGATGCTCCAGTGCGACACCCCCGACGACTACGTGGTGGCCACCGGCGAGGGGGTCAGTGTGCGGCAGTTCCTGGAGTACGCCTTCGAGCACGCGGGCCTCGACTGGGCGGAGCACGTGCGC
Organism: Streptomyces sp. Alt3; assembly: GCF_030719215.1. Taxonomy (NCBI): domain Bacteria; kingdom Bacillati; phylum Actinomycetota; class Actinomycetes; order Kitasatosporales; family Streptomycetaceae; genus Streptomyces; species Streptomyces glycanivorans. Next base: position 1,839,488 of record NZ_CP120983.1, read on the forward strand.
TACGACCCCAAGTACGAACGCCCCAGCGAGGTCGACGCGCTGATCGGTGACGCGTCCAAGGCGGAGGAACTCCTGGGCTGGAAGCCGGAGGTGAAGTCGCGGGAGCTGGCGCAGATCATGGTGGACGCCGACATCCGGCTGCTGAGCGACCAGCTCACGGGGTCCGCGGTCCGGGTGGACCGGTGAGCGGGCCCGGACGTCTCAGACGTACCCGGGCCGGCGTCCTCGCATCGGTCCTCGCCCTCGCCGCCGGTCTGCTGGGCGCCGCGTCGGTCACCGCTCCCCCGGCCGCCGCGCTCACCCCGCCGGTCGGCTTCACCGCGGACGCCCTGTCCACCTACCAGACCAACGGCATCGTCTGGTCGCTGGCCGAGGCGAACGGGGTCGTCTACGCGGGCGGCACCTTCTCCGGCATCCGCCCGGCCGGCTCCCCCTCCGGGAGCAACACGACGCCCGCCGTGAACTTCGCCGCGTTCGACGCGGCCACCGGTGCCCCCACCGGCTGCTCACTGTCCTTCACACGCAGCAGCGGCACGGCGACGGTCCGGGCTCTGGCGGTATCGCCCGACAGGTCCACGCTGTACGTGGGCGGTTACTTCAACGCCGTGAACGGGGCGGCGGCCAACGGGCTGACGGCGGTCGACACCGCGACCTGCCGGCCGCGGGCGGGCTTCGCGCCGCGGTTCGGGGCGACGGTCCGCGCGCTGGACGTCGCGTCGGACGGCACCGTCTACGCGGGCGGCGACTTCCAGACCGTCGACGGGGCGGCCCGGCGCTTCTTCGCCGCCGTCACGGCGGCCGGTGCGCTGACCGGCTGGAATCCGAACGCGGACAGGTCGGGACGCACCCTGCGGGTGACCCCTGACGGGAACAGCGTCCTCATCGGCGGTGACTTCTTCACCGTGGGCGGCGCCGACTCGCACGCGCTCGCCGTGACCAGCCCCTCCACGGGAGCCGTCACCCGCGCCTACCCGTCGGGCTTCATCCCGGCATCGGCCGTCGTCAAGGACATCGTCACGGACGCGGCGTCGGACGGCTGGTACGCGGCGGGCGAGGGCGCGGGCGGCGCGTCCTTCGACGGCCGGCTCGCCATGGAGCTCGACGGTTTCGGCCAGCGCTGGCGGGACACCTGCCAGGGTGCGACCCAGGCACTCCGCGTCCACCGGGGAGTGCTGTACGCGGGCAGCCATGTGCACGACTGCTCGACCATGGGCGGTTTCCCCAACCAGGCCCGCAAGCATCTGACCGCCCAGTCCGTGGACGGCCCGGATCTGCTGGGCTGGCTCCCGGACACCAACGACGGCATCGGTGAGCCTGTCGGCCCGCGTGCGCTGACCGTCTCCTCGCGCGGCGGCCGGGAATTCCTCTGGGTGGGCGGCGAGTTCACCACGGTCAACGGGTCCGGCCAGCAGGCGCTGACCCGGTTCGCGAACACCCCTGACACCGGGGCGCCCGCGGCACCGGTGGTGAGCGTGTCCGCGCCCAGGGCAGGTGAGGTCAAGGTCAGCTGGCGCAGCGCCCTGGACCTGGACGACAGTCTGCTGACGTACCGCGTCCACCGCGACGGCGGCTCCACGCCGGTGTACACGACGACGGGTTCCTCGCTGTTCTTCAGCAGGCCGCAGCTGACCTTCACCGACCGGAACGTGGTGGCGGGGCGGACGTACAGCTACCGGATCACGGCGAGCGACGGCACGAACACCAGCGGGCTCTCCGCCGCCGCGTCGGTGACCGCCGCGTCCTCGGCGTCCCCCTACCAGGAGCGGGTCCTGGCGGACGGCGCCGATCTGTACTGGCGCTACGACGAGGCCGGTGGCGCGTTCGCCGCGGACGCCTCGGCGAGCGACAACGGCGGCGTGTACGTGAACGCGCCGTCCTACCGCACGACACCCGCCGCGGTGGCGGGCTCCGCGGCGCTCTCCCTGAACGGCACCGACGAGTACGTCCACAGCGACCGGCTGCACCACTACACCTCCCCCACGCCGTACTCGGTGGAGACGTGGTTCCGCACCACGTCGACGAGCGGCGGGCGGATCGTGGGATACGGCAACAACATCGGTACGGCACGCGGCCACACGAGCAGCATCTCCGACAAGCTGCTCTACCTGACGAACGACGGCCGCCTCGCGTTCGGCGTGCAGAGCGGCGGCACCAGGCCCACCGTCACCTCGCCCGGCTCGTACAACGACGGCTCCTGGCACCACGCGGTCGCCACCCAGGGGCCGTCGGGCATGGTGCTGTACGTCGACGGGCAGCCGGTCGGCACGAACGCGGCAACCGGTAACCGCTCGTACAACGGGTACTGGCGGGTCGGCGGGGACGCCATGAACAACGCCTGGCCGAACCGGCCCACGAGCGACTACTTCGCCGGGCAGGTGGACGAGACCGCGGTCTACCCGTCGGCGCTGACCGCCGCCCAGGTCGCCGCGCACCACGAGCTGGCGGGCACCCCGCCGGGCCCCGGTGACAGCACCGTCACCCTCACCCCGGACGAGGACGCCTATGTCAACAGCGTGGCGGCGAACGCGAACTACAACGACAGCCAGCTCGCCTCACGGGGCACCACGGCCTACCTGAGCTATCTGCGGTTCACGCTGCCGTCCGCTCCGGCGGGCCAGGTGCTCAGGAGCGCGCGGCTCACCTTCCGTACCTCGTCGGACTCGACGGCGGGTTCGGCCGACAGCCACAGCATCGTGCCGGTCACCGGCGCGTGGACCGAGTCGGCGGTCACCTACAACACCCGGCCGACGCTCTCCACGTCCGTGCTGGGGACCATCACCGGCGCGTCCGCGGTCTCCACCGACCACTCGGCGGACCTCGACGCGACGGCACTGGACGGGGCCCTCGGCTCCGTCACCTCACTCGCCCTGACCAGCAGCGGGACGGACAGTCTCCGCATCTGGTCGAGCGAGGCAACCGCGGCCTACCGGCCGCAGCTCGTCCTCACCTTCGGAGATGAATGATGAACGCAAGCACGGGGCGGAGACATGGGGGGAGCGGCCGTGTACGGGCCGCGTCCGCCGCGCTCTGCCTGTTCGCCGGAGCCCTGACCGCGACAGCGGCCGGGACCTCCCCGGCGGCCGCGCTCACACCCCCGGTGTCCATCACGGCGGACGACCTCACCACCTGGCAGACCAACGGCATCGTCTGGTCGATGGCCGCGACGGACGGGGTCGTCTACGCGGGCGGCACCTTCTCCACCGTCCGGCCGCCGGGCGCGGCGGCGGGCACCTCCGAGGAGCCCGCGGTCAACTTCGCCGCGTTCGACGCGGCCACGGGCGCGCCGACGGGGTGCAGCCTGTCGTTCACGCTGTCCTCGGGAAGCGCGACCGTACGGGCTCTCGCGCTCTCCCCGGACGGCGGGACCCTCTACGCCGGCGGACAGTTCGGCGCGGTGAACGGGGTGGGCGTCAGCAACATCGTGGCCGTCGACACGGCGACCTGCACGCCGCGCCAGGACTTCAAGATCGCCGTCTCGGCGACGGTACGGGCCCTGGACGTCACGGCGGACACCGTCTACCTGGCCGGTGACTTCAACAGCGTGGGCGGCCAGACACGCAACAAGTTCGCCGCGGTCACCACGGCCGCCGGCCTTCTGCCGTGGACCGCGAACGCGGACGAGGTGGCCAGGGCGGTCCAGGTGACCCCGGACGGGCAGCACGTGGCGCTCGGCGGTGACTTCTTCACCGTGAACGGCACCACCTCGCACGCCCTGGCGGTGGTCGACGCCACCACGGGCGCGCTCACCAGGAGCTACCCGGGCTTCATCCCCAACACCTCGACGGTGCAGGACCTCACGACGGACGCGACCGGGCTGTACACCGCCAACGAGGGCACCGGAGGCGGGGTCTTCGACGGCCGGATCGCCATCGATCTCGACGACTACCAGCAGCGCTGGCGGGACACCTGCCTGGGCGCCACCCAGGCCGTGCTGGTCCACTCGGGCGTGCTGTACAGCGGGAGCCACGCCCACGACTGCGCCAGCATGGGCGGCTTCCCGGACCAGCCGCGCAGGCACCTGCTGGCCCAGTCGGTGGACGACCCGACGCTCCTGCCCTGGTTCCCGGACACGAACGACGGCATCGGTGAGCCCGTCGGGCCGCGGGTCATGACGCAGACCGACAAGGGCGGCCGCCACTACCTGTGGGTGGGCGGTGAGTTCACCACCGTCAACGGCTCCGGCCAGCAGGGGCTGACCCGGTTCGCCGACGGCCCGGACACCGGGACCCCCTGGGTGCCCAACGTCAGTCTCTCCACGGTCACCCCGGGGCGGATCGACGTCCAGTGGCAGACCAGCTTCGACACCGACGACGGTGAACTGACCTACCGGATCTACAAGGACGGTGCGAGCACTCCCGTGCACACCGTCACGGGCTACTCGCTCTTCTGGAACCGTCCGCAGCTGAAGTGGACGGACACCGACGTGGCGGTGGGTGAGACGCACTCGTACCGCATCACCGCGAGCGACGGCACCAACACCAGCGCCAAGTCCCCCGCGCAGTCGGCGACCGTGGCGGCCTCCACCCAGCCCTACCCGGCACGGGTGCTGTCCGACGGGGCGTCGCTCTACTGGCGTTACGACGAGGGCACCTCGACCTTCGCGGCGGACACCACCGGCCAGCTGAACAACGGCTTCCTGCGCAACGCGCCGGCCTACCGCCAGACCCCTGCGGCGATCGCCGGTGATTCGACGGCCATCGGGTTCGACGGCGTCAACGAGTACGTGTACAGCAACAAGCTGCAGGCGCAGCCCTCCCGGTTCTCCGTGGAGACCTGGATCAGGACCACCACCACCCGTGGCGGCAAGGTCATCGGGTTCGGCAATCTGACCATGCAGAACAGCAGCCGCTACGACAAGCAGGTCTACATGGCCAACAACGGGCGCCTCGTCTTCGGCGTCTACAGCGGCGGCTACCGCACCGTCACCACGACGGGGGCCTACAACGACGGCAACTGGCACCACGTCGTCGCCACGCAGGGCACCGGCGGCATGGCGCTCTACGTGGACGGGCAGCTGCGGGCGTCCAACTTCCTCTACTCCGGCAACGAGAACTACCCGGGGTACTGGCGGGTCGGCGGCGACAACCTGGCCAACTGGCCGAACCGCCCGACCAGCAACTTCTTCGCCGGCCAGATCGACGAGACGGCCGTGTACCCGACCGCGCTGAGCGCTTCCCAGGTCAGCGCGCACTACGCCCTGAGGACGAGTGAGTGAGATACCCGTTCCTGGCCGGTGCCGCCGTCGCGCTCGCGACGGCGGTGCTGGCCGCCTGCGGCTCGTCCGGCGGGTCCGGCGACGGGGGCACGGAGGCAGCGGCGGGCAGCAAGCCGTCCGCGGCGGCCTCCGCGACGCCCTCCGTGGCCGGCCCGGCGGCCGGTACGACGGCTCCGAAGCCCCAGAGGTCCAGTGACGTCCCGAAGGTGCCGGCCGGGGAGATCACCCCGGCCACGGGTTCCTTCACCGAGAAGCAGAAGGAGTACCTGACCGACCGCGTGCCCGAGGGGATGGACCCCGCCGCGGTGCTCCAGACGGGGCAGGAGACCTGCGACCGGCTCCGGTACCTGGTCAAGGCCGACCGGGACATCGCCGTCGGCGCGATCGTCTCCGGCGAGGTGGCGGACGCGAAGCCGGCCGTCGCCCATCTCTGCCCCCGTCACCAGGACCTCGTGGACGAGGCCGCGCTCGGTTACGCCGACGGCACCTACGAGGGGTCGAAGGTCCGGCCGGGACGGTACAGGGCCGCCTCTCCGACCACCGCGTGCAGCTGGCAGCTGACCGGGGCCGGCGGCAAGGAGCTGGACTCGGGCTCCTCCGCCACCGGGAAACAGGTCGAGATCACCGTCCCGGGATCCGCCCGCACCTTCACCTCCACAGGCTGCTACGCCTGGTTGCCCCGAGGAGAGAACGGATGAGCAAGCTGCCGATCGCCGTCGCGATCCCCACGAAGAACGAGGGGCTGAACATCGCGGAGGCGGTGAAGTCGGTCCTGGGCCACTTCGAGGCGGTCGTCGTGGTGGACTCCCACAGCACCGACGACACGGCGAAGATCGCCGAGGAGTGCGGGGCCGAGGTGGTCACCTACACCTGGGACGGAGGGCATCCCCGGAAGAAGCAGTGGTGCCTGGAGAACGTCCGGACCGATCTGGACTGGATCCTGCTGCTCGACGGTGACGAGCGGCTCAGCCCCGGGCTGCTCGCGGAGCTGCGGAGGATCTTCGCCGACCAGGACGACCCGAAACCGGCGGCCTACGACATACCGCTGGGCTACTGGTTCTCGGGAAAGCGGCTGCGGCACGGCTACACGATCCGCAAGCGGTCCCTGACCGACCGGACCAGGTGCTACTACCCGGAGGTCGGTGATCTCGCGGCGCCCGGCATCGGTGAGGTCGAGGGGCACTACCAGCCGGTCGCCACCACGGCAGAGGCACTGAGCAACCCCATCGAGCACCAGGACCTGGATCCTGTCACCGCCTGGTTCGAGCGGCACAACCGCTACTCGGACTGGGAGGCGTGGCTGGAGCACCACCCCGACGTCAAGGAGCAGGTGCGGAGGGTGAAGTCCCGGCAGGGGCAGCTCTTCCACAAGGCGCCGTTCAAGCCGCTGGTGTCCTTCGCCTACATGTACGTCTACCGGAAGGGATTCCTCGACGGGCGTGCGGGCCTGGACTTCGCCCTCGCGATGAGCTTCTACCGCTGGCAGATCGCCCTCAAGTCCCGCGAGGGAAAGACAGGTTGAGGCTCACCGCCTCCGGCGGACCACGTCCTCGTAGGTCCGCCGGAGGGTGGCGGTGACGGCCTCGATGGTGAACTGGTCGTTGACCAGCTGCCAGGCGGCCTTGCCCGCCTGCTCGGCGGCCTCCGGCTCCAGCAGCTCCAGGATCGCGTCGGCGACCTTACGGGCGTTGGCCGCGTCCTCACCGACCCGGCTGTCGATGACCCGGCCCGCACCGGCCCCCGACACGTCGGGGCCCTGCCCGCAGGTGCGGGTGATGACGACCGGAGTGCCTACCGACATCGCCTCCAGGACCGAGACCGGGAACGGCTCCTCGATCGCCGGCAGAACGTACACATCGGCCTCGCGTCCGGCGGCGAGGACCTCGTCGTGCTCCAGTGGGCCCACATGGTCGAGGGAGTCCGTGACGCCCAGCTTCCGGGCGAGGGCCAGGGTGCCGGCCAGCGCGCCGGTGTCCGGGCCGGCCAGCACGAAGCGGGCCTCCGGGTGGCGGGCGAGGACGTGCGGCATCGCGGCGACGAAGTCCTCGGGCCGCTTCCGCTCCTGGATGCGGGCGAGGTACAGCACCGTCGGCGGACGGCCGGGGTCGCGGGCGGGCTTGCGCTCCTGCGGGCGGACACCGTTGACCAGCCGTACGGTACGGGTGAGCGGCACGGGAGCCGCGACGGCGTTCACATCGACCCGCTCCATCTCGGTGAGGTGCAGGACGGCGTCGGCCTCGCGCAGTACCCTGCGGACCCCTAGGACGTCGGTGAGCTGGGCGACCTTCTTCTCGGTGGGGTCGATCATGCCGTGGGTCTGGACGACCAGGGGTGTACGGGTCGCGAGCGCGAGGAGCGCCGCCGGCAGGGTCACCAGGTCCCGCATCAGATGGACGTGCACGAGGTCTGCACCACGCATCATGCGGCGTGCGGTGCGCAGCAGGGCGGCGGAGGTGATGCCGCTGACCTCGAACATCGGGAGCAGATGACGCGCCTGGAAGAGGTGGACGGGAACTCCCTCCACGTGGCTGGGCAGTTCGCCGTCCGGGAAGCCGTCGCCGAGGGCCATGACGCGGGCGTCGTCGCCGTTCGCCCGCTGGACCTTGGAGAGGTTGAACGCCACCCGGGTCGGCCCGCCGAAGGCGTGGTCCGGAGTGTGGAGCGTGACGACATGCAGGACCTTCACCAGAGTTCCCCTCGACTGCGGCCAATAATTCACAGGGTAGTCATCGCGCCCCCCCAAGTGGGCTGATTCGTTAGAGTGTTCAGCGGTTCACTGATCCCGGGGGGGCGCATGACGTCGGTGCACACATCGGCGCAGGAGCAGGCCGCCCGCACGGTCGCGCGTCCGGAGCACGCACGGGCCGGGGGCGGTGTCCCGGAGCCGCCCGAGCAGCCGATCGCCTGGTCGATGCTGTCGCGGGCCCTGTCCGTGCCGCTCATCCTGGGGCTGGTCTGCTTCCTGCCCGCGGTGATCGCCGCCCAGCCCGGCGTCGAGGTCCGGGACACGGCGTACTGGCTCCAGCTGGTGCTGACCTGCTACGCCGGGGCCCGGCTGGCGACGATGATCCTCTCCACCCGGCGGCGGCTGCTCCAGGGCGTCTTCTGGATGTTCGTGTACATCGCGATGGGCGTTGCCCCGTTCGCCCAGGTGGTGATCGGGCAGACGCCGACGCCGATGGTGGGGCCGCGCCAGGACCTGGTCACGGCCATCGCGATGGTTCTGGTGGGGTGTGCCGCCTACGACCTGGGGGCGCTGCTTGCCTCGCGGCGCCCGCTGCGACGCCGTACGGTCTCGGTGCGGAGCTGGGGGCCTGCTCTCGCGCATCCCGTGCGGCTGCGGCTGCTGGTGCTGGTGGCGTTCGCGGCGAGCGCGTTCTACGTGCTGAAGCTGGGCGGGCCCGCGGTCTTCTTCTCCAGCCGGCAGGAGATCAACGAGACCGTCGCGGCGACCGGGGTCGCGGCGGAGGGGTCCAATGTCGGCTCGGCGTTCCTCAAGGGCTTCGGCCAGGTCCCGGCGCTGCTGGCGCTGCTTCTCTACACCCGCCGCCTGGCGACCTCCTACCGGGCCAGGCGCACCCCGTCCACGGTGCTGGTGTGGGTGGCACTCGGGGCGCTGAACCTGGTGGTGAACAACCCGATATCCAATGCCCGTTACTGGTTCCTGACGGTGCTGATGGCGTTCGTGTTCACGGCGCTCCCGAGCAGCGCGGCGGTCTACCGCACGGTGCTGGCGACGGGGGTGGTGGGGGCGCTGGTGGTGTTCCCGTACGCGGACAAGTTCCGGTACGACGACGAGGCACAGCGGTCCGCGCAGTCCGCCTCGGTCTTCGAGCCGCTGGTGACCAAGGACTACGACCAGATGGTGATGTTCGCCAACACCATCTCGTGGGTCGACACCCGGGAGCACACCTACGGCCGCCAGCTCGCGGGCTCGGCCCTGTTCTTCGTGCCGCGCGCGGTGTGGAGCGGGAAGCCGGAGGACACCGGGGTACGGGTCGGGCAGTGGATGGGACTGCGGATGACCAACCTCTCGGCCCCTCTGTGGACCGAGTTCTGGGTCGACTTCGGCGCCTCGGGCATGATCGGCGGCCTGGCCCTGATCGGTTACGCCGCGGCGCGTACCGACCGCAGGTACGCGCTGGCCGTGACCAGGGCCGGCCCCGGCCCCGGCAGTGTGCTGGCGATCGCGGCGCCGCTGATCGCCGGCTACACCTTCATCCTGCTGCGCGGTCCCCTGCTCCAGGCGGCGGGGAAGCTGGCCATCGCCGCCCTGTGCCTGGTGCTGATCACCACGTTCAGGGAGCAGAGGGCAGCGCGTCGGCGCTGACGGTCTCCCCCGTCGCCGGGCTCCGGCGGCGCAGTCCCACGACCCGGGTCCAGGTGGCCGCGGCCTTGCAGACCGATCCGAGGCACAGCCCCCAGGCGGCCCCGGGGACACCGCCGAGGGCGTAACCGCCGGCCATCAGGGCGACGGCGGTGAGCGAGAAGACGACCTGGATGCTCAGCGTCGTACGCGGGTCGAGCATGCGCAGGGCGAGCAGTCCGCAGGTGCCGGCGGCCATCGCCGCGTACTGGGTGCCGGTCGCCGGGAGCAGGGCGGCGGCCGTCGGCCAGGTGTCGCCGAGGAGTTCCCGGCCCGCCCGCCCGGGCAGCAGGGCCAGCACGGTGGCCCAGAGGGCGGCGGTGGCGGCGAGAACGGCCGCGAGCCCGGCGGTGGCCCGTACCCGGCGTCGTTCGTCGCCGATCCGGCCGAGCAGCGGCGGGCCGAAGGACGTGGCGGAGGTGAACAGCACGTTGAGCGGCCCGAACAGGGTGGTCGCCCCGCGCAGCGCGCCGACCAGGAGCGGGTTGCCGACGGCTCCGAGGCCGAGGACGGAGAGCTGGCCGGTCGCGTTGCCGACACCGAATTCGACGACGAAGCGCTGTCCGAGGTGACCGCGGCGGAGCATCGGGCGCAGCAGAAGCGGGGCCCCGGCCGTCGAGCGGTGCAGCAGCGCGGCCGACAGCACGAGGGCGGGGACGGCGGAGAGCCCCCAGACAAGGATCAGCCGGGCGGGGGTCGCTCCGTACCCCTGGGCGGACAGGGCGCCGAGCACACAGGTCAGCCTCAGGAGGTCGGCGACCAGCGCGAGATGGGGGCTGTGGAGGGTGGAGAAGGCGTAGCGCAGGGCGTCCTGCCCCAGCACTACAGGCAGGACCGCGCCCAGCATCACCAAGGCGCGTGCGGTGTCCCCCGGGACGAACAGGCAGACTGCGGCGAGCAGCCCGCCCAGGGCGGCCGAGGCCCCCACGGTGAACACGACGGCCGAGCGGCAGGCACCCCGGACGTCCTCACCGGCGCCGCGCCGGAGAACCAGGGGCTGCCCTGTGTAGGCGCCGGAGACGCCCAGCAGCACCGTGAAGACGAGGTAGACGGCGGAGAAGCGGGCGAAGTCGTCGACGGTGGAGAGCCGGGCGGCGGCCACGAGCACCAGGATGTTGGTGAGCGCGGCCACGCCCTGGTCCGCGACCGAGCAGAGGATCGCGGTGCGGGCTCTCACCGGCGCGCCCCCGGGAGGGTGAAGGAGCGCAGCCCCATGGTCTCGTCGGGATTCCTCGTGAGCTCCGGTGCGTCCGCCTCGATGGCCGGGGCTCCGGGTCCGCTGCCTCCGCGCCGCCGGCCGGCCCCGGACCGGCGTTCGCCCCTGCCGAGCCTGCCCCGGCCGGTGTGGAGCAGGGCGCCGAGCACCTGGCCTCCGGAGGCGCTGATGATCTCCCGGATGCGTTCCAGGTCGCTGCGGTGGACCTCGCGCGGGTCGCAGACGATCATGACGCCCTCGACCCGGTCGACGAGCGCGACCGCGTCGGCGTACGACAGCACCGGCGGGGCGAGGACGATGACCACGGCGCCGGGGCGGTCGGCCTCGGCGACGATCCGCGCGACGGACGCGGAGGTCAGGGCGCGCGGCACGTTGTCCGCGGTGGTCCCGGCCACCAGGGCGAACGCGCCGGATCCCGGCACGTCCACGTTGCTTCGCCCGCCCGCCGGCCAGGTGCGGTCGCCCTCCTCCGCGGCCCAGCTCGGCGGCCGGACCTCGTGGGCGGCCGGCCCAGGTCACGGGCCAGGGACGGGGTGCGCAGATCGGCCTCCACGAGCAGGACGTCGCGGCCCATCTCGGCGAAGGCGGCCGCCAGGTTGACCGCCGCGGCGGACGCGGCGGCGTTGTCCCCGCGCGGGGCGGTGACCAGGAGCCTGCGCCGCTCCGCGAACGACGGGTCGTAGGCGAGCCGGAAGGCCACGGCCCGGTACTCCTCGGCGAGCCGCGAACCGCTGCGCCCGATCGCGAGCAGGGTGCCCGCGGCGGCCCGTTCCCTGGGCAGGGTGCCGAGCAGCGGCGCCCCGAGGGAGCGTACGAGCTCCCGGGGGGAGCGGACGGCCGGGTCGAAGACGAGGCGCACCCAGGACAGCAGCAGTCCGAGAGCGAGACCGACGACCGCGCCCAGCCCGAGGAGCAGCGGCAGCCCGGCACCGGCGGGCTCGGTGGGCGCGACCGGCTTCTTGTTGAGGTAGCCGGGGGTGGTGTCGAGTGCCTTGAGCTCGGAGATCTTCCGGCTCAGCTCGGAGATGGAGACGATGATGTTGGCGCGTGCGCTGCTGACGTCGTCCGCGGCGTCGACCCCGGTACGTTCCTCCAGCAGGTCGCGCTTCTCCTCGAGCGGGTCGAGCTGGGCGCGGTAGCCGTTCGCCATGTTGTCGATGCTCTCCTGGGTCCGCGCCTTGCGGTGGGCCAGATAGGCGTTGGCCAGGGCTTCGGCGCGGGCTCGTGCCTGCTCGGGGGCGGCACCGGTGTAGGAGAAGCGGAGGGTGAGGGTGTTGGGCGGATTGGTCACCTGAAGGCCTGCGAGCAGCTTCCGGGCGGTGACGTCGTCACCCTTCTTCAGCAGGGTTCCGGCGGCCAGGTCTCCCACGGTGTCGCTCACCGCGGTCTGCCGCTCGGAGCCGATGTTGATGCCCTTGTCGGCGGACGCTCCGGTGGCGAAGGGGTCGGCGGTCGCGGAGCGCACCTGCACCTCGCCGGCGGCCGTGTAGGTCTCGTCGCCGCTGAGCGCGAGGAAACCGCCGCCGAGCAGCCCCGCGACGACGCCCCCGGCGAGCAGGGCGCGGTAGCGCAGGAGCTGGCGGAACTGGTCGCGCAGCAGCGCTGGTTCGTCCTGGTCGTCCAGGGGACGGATCTGGTGCGTCATCGGCTTGCTCCCCCTTGTGATTCCCCGGTACGCGTGGCGCCGGCCGGTGCTTCCCCGAGCGCCTCGGCGAGCAGGGCGTCGAAGCGGGCGAGACCCGCCTCCCTGCTCAGGTGCTGTGCGACGTACCGCGGGCCGTGTGCTCCCAGTTCCTCGGCCGCCACCGGATCGGCGCCCAGCCGGCGTACGGCGGCGAGGAGCGCCGCCGGGTCCTCGGGGGCCACGAGGACCCCCGCGCCCGAACGGCGCACCTCGTCGGCCGTGCCTCCCTCGTCGGCCACGGAGGCGACGACGGGGCGTCCTGAGACGAAGTACGAGGTCAGCTTGGACGGCACGCTCATGTCGAGCACGGAGGCCCGCTGGGTCACCGCCAGGACGTCGGCGGCGGCGAGCACGTCGGTGAAGTCGTCCGCGCCGGCGGGTGGGAGGAAGTCGAGGTTGGGCAGGCCGGCGGCCCGCTCCCGCAACCCGTCACGCTGGTTGCCGTCGCCCATCAGGACGACCCGGACGTCCGGGGCCAGCCGCGCCATGTCGACCAGGACGTCCAGCCCCTGCTTGAGTCCCATGTTCCCGGAGTGCAGCAGTACGGGGGTGTCCTCGGCCCATCCGAGCCTGGCCCGGGTGGCGGCGCGGTCGGCCGAAGGGCTCCGCACATGCGTCCAGTTGGGGACGACCCGGATGCGGCCGGGGTCCACGCCGAGGGCGGTGACGCCGTCCGTGAAGCTCTCGTGGATGACCCCGACGAGGGTGGCGCCGCGCAGTGCGTGACGCTCGGCCTTCGCGGCGACCACCGCCGCCCTGCCGCCCCCGCGTATGCCGCTCTGCGCGGCGGCGGCGCCCATCAGGTCCTGGACGACGGGTATGTGGGGGACGCCGTGGCGCCGCGCGAGCCGGGCGCCGATCACGCCGCCCGCGAGGCTCGGCATCTGGGAGATCACCGCGTCGGGACGGCCGGGCGGTGGGGCGAGGATGCCGTGGACCAGGACGGACGCCTCGAACGCGGCTCTTCGCAGGGCGCTCTGACGCGGCGGCACGTAGTGGCGCCGCCGGTGCACGCGCACCCCCTCGCGGCTCTCCTCCCTGCGCCACACTCCCCGGTAACGCTCGTCCACGCGCCAGGCGGGGTAGTGCGGCATGCCGGTCAGGACCTGGGTCCTCGCCCCGGACGCCGCCCAGTGCTCGGCGAGCTGGGTGGCGTACGGCCCTATGCCCGTCAGCTCGGGGGCGTAGTTGGTGGAGACCACGAGAAGGTCGCAGTTTTCGAACGGTCTCTGATGCTCAGCAGCGGACAACGGATGATCGCCTTCCCCCCGGAACAGCCTCTTGTCCGAGCTTATCCGTTCACGGGTTGCACAAGTGTTCTTCACAGTAAGGTCGTTGAACCAGTTCCACCGTGGGGGGAGAGAACGGATGGTGCAGCACAGGGTCGGTTATGCGCCGGGGGTGTACGACCTGTTCCACGTCGGCCACCTCAACATCCTGCGGCACGCGCGCAGCCAGTGCGACTACCTGGTGGCCGGTGTGGTCTCCGACGAGATGGCCGCGCTGGCCAAGGGCCACACCCCGGTGATCCCTCTGGCCGAGCGGCTGGAGATCGTGCGCAGTGTGCGGTACGTGGACGCGGCGTTCGTGGAGACCGTTCCGGACAAGGTGGAGACATGGCAGCAGGTCCGCTTCGACGTCATCTTCAAGGGCGACGACTGGCGGGGCACCGAGAAGGGTGAACGCCTGGAACGGGACTTCGCCGCCGTCGGGGTGGAGGTCGTCTACTTCCCCTACACGGTGCACACGTCCAGCACCCAACTGCGCCGGGCGCTGGACGTGCTCGTCACCCGGTCCGGAGCGCTTTCAGCTCCCTGAACCACTTGACCAGGAACGCCACCAGGAACACGGTGTGCACGGCCGCGAGTGCGGCGTACCCGGCCCGGAAGGCGCCGGGTACGCCGAACAGCAGGAAGACCAGGCAGAAGACCCCGTAGTCCGCGGGCAGCAGTGCCACGGCCCTGATCCGCGACACCGGAACGCCGGGGCCAGTGGCAGCCCTCGCCGTGCGGGCCGCCGCCTTGCCGAGCTGTTCCCGGAGCAGTCCCGCGCAGAAGGTGAGCACGGCGACGAACAGGAAGCCGAGCGGCAGCAGGAGCCACCCCTCGCCGGGCAGCGCGCCGAAGCGGTGGAACGAGATCAGCACGGCGCTGTGGACGAGGATCATCTTCGCGCAGTCCACGACGTGGTCCAGCCACTCGCCGTCCGGTCCGCCGCGTCCGGTAAGCCGGGCGAGCTGCCCGTCGGCCGAGTCGAAGGCGAAGCCGACGGCCAGGCCGGCGTACACAGCCACTCCCAGCCACCAGGACGGCTCGACGAGGCCCACGGCGGCGATCGACGCGAACGTGAACAGCGCGCTGATCATGGTGACTTGATTGGGTGACAGTCCCGTGCGGTACGCGCCCGCCGCGAGTAGACGCCCGGCCGGCCGGTTCACGTACCGCGAGTAGAGCGAGACACCCTTGGACGATTTCTGTGCACCGCGCAATTCGCGCAGCACCGTACCCGTACCCGACATACGCCCCCCAGCGCCCGGTGGTTCCCCGCCGCATCATCGCAGAAATAGTGTGTGCGGCGTGGAGATACCTGGACGCATCACGTTCGACAGACTGCACAACTTCCGTGATCTGGGGGGCCGTCGGTCCTCGGACGGCCGCTCGGTCCGTCGCGGCCTGCTGTACCGCTCGGACTCGCTCGCCAAGCTCGAAGGACCCGACCGGGACCGCTTCCTCGCCCTCGGTGTGCGCACCGTCATCGATCTGCGCCACCCGTGGGAGATCGAGGCCCGGGGCCGGGTTCCCGACGACGAGCAGCTCACCTACCTCAATCTGAGCATCGAGCACCGCCCGTACGACCAGGCGGCGATCGATCCGGAGCTCGACCCGTGGCGATATCTCGCCGACCGTTACGCGGAGGTCGCCGAGGACGGGGTCGCCGAACTGCGGCAGGCGCTGGAGACCGTCGCCGGGAGCACGGGGCCCCTCGTCTTCCACTGCGCGTCCGGCAAGGACCGCACCGGCCTGCTGGCCGCCCTGATCCTGTCCCTGCTCGGGGTCGACGAGGACGGCGTGGCCGAGGACTTCGCCCTCACCGAGGCGGCCACGGATCTGCTGATCGCCGACTGGGCGGCCCTCCACGGCGGCCGCACACCGCTGTGGCCCGGCTACGGACGGGCGCCCGAGGAGGTCATCCGATTGTTCCTCGCGGACCTGACGGCTGCCCACGGTTCGGTCCAGGGGTACGTCACCGGCCGGCTCGGCGTCACGGACGCCACGGTCGGCGCCCTGCGGGGGAGGCTGCTCGACGGCTGACGGCCGCTGTCAGCCGCGGTCGGGCCCGCTGTCGGGATCCGGCCGCTCCCCTGTTTCCTGGCCGGGCTCGGTGAGCTGCGCGTCCAGGTCGTCGAACAGCAGCTCGCCACGCTCGATCTGTCCCGTGCGGTACGCCGACCGCGCCACGAGGTGGGAGGCCACCGGACCGGTCATCAGCTGGAAGAAGCCGATGAGCGCGAGCGTCGCGAAGTCCATGCCGCCGCGCAGTCTCAGCGCGACCCCGGCCAGCACCAGGAGCAGCCCGAGGGTCTGCGGTTTGGTCGCCGCGTGACTGCGCGACAGGACGTCGGGCAGCTTCAGCATGCCGACCACGCCGAGGAGGCAGATGGCCGCGCCGAGAAAGACCAGCACCGCACCGGCCGTGTCCGTGATCTGGAGCCAGACGCTCATTTCCGCTCCTCCTTTCCCTTGGCCCTGCGCCGCGACAACGGCTTGTCGCGTACGGCGATGAACCGGGCGATCCCCACCGAGCCGGTGAAGCCGAGGAACGCGAGCACCAGCATGATCGGGAAGTAGAAGGAGTCCCGGGCGAACGCCGACTTGGCGCCCAGACCCGCGATCATCACGGCGGCGAACACGTCGAGGCCGATGGCCCGGTCCAGCATCGAGGGACCGCGGCTGATGCGGAAGAGCAGCAGCGCTCCGGCCACGACGACGAACACGACTGCGGCGGTGATCAGCACCCGGTCGACGGTCTCGGGACCACTCATGCCCCCTCCTCCCCGGTGTCGGAACCCGTGTCGGAACCGGGGACCGGTGGCGGCGGCCCGGACACCCGGGTGATCTCGTCGCGCGTGCCGAACGCCCGGACCGTCAGCTCCTCCAGCTTCCAGACGGAGCGCCGGGCCGCCTCGAGCTCCGCCGGCCGGTCGGCGTCCAGGACGTGCAGGAAGAGCGTGGCCGTGGCCCTGCGCACCTCGACGACGGAGCCCCCGGGGACGTTGGACACGGTGACGGCGGTCGCGGCGAGCATCAGGTCGCTCCGGCAGCGCAGCGGGACGCCGATGACGGCGGGCCGGTGCGGCCGGTCGGCGAAGATCTGCCGGGTGACCTTCACCCCCGAGGTGTACATGTCGTAGAGCAGGTAGGCGGCGAGCCGCAGGATGCCCCAGGGGTGCAGTCTCAGCCCGAGGTCGACCTGGGGCAGCGGGAACGCGAGACAGACGGCCACCGCGACGACGACACCGGTGATGACGTTGGCCCAGGTCAGGGTGGACCACAGCAGGACCCAGATGAAGGTGAGCCAGGCGATCAGCGGGAGGTCGAGCACCCGGCGCCGCCGGCCTGCGAACCCGATGCTGAAGGGCGGCAGATCGGGGTTGTGGTACGACAGGGTGATCAGGCGCTTCACGGGCCGAGCACCTCCTCCACGTAGGGCCGGCGGGAGATGAGTTCGGCCGCCGAGCGGTCGGTGAAGGCCGTCAGGGGCCCTGCCAGCACCGTGAAGGCCAGACCGAGCACGACGGCGCCCGCGGTGGCGGCGGTCATGGCCCGGGGCG